>JBKPBH010000087.1:0-26419 GCA_046726795.1 Acidobacteriota bacterium | reverse complement strand
GTGCTCTGGACGGCGGCGGGCGCGACGGCCCTCGCCTTCCTCCTCTTTCTGACCTGGGAGACGCTGTCGCCGCTGCGCCGGCAGCGGGAACCCAAGGCGCGTCGCGTCGCTCGTAACCTGACCGCCGGCGGAATCTCGCTGGCCGTCGTCACGCTCCTTCAGACCCCCTTCCTCCTTCCCGCGGCGAGGTGGGCCGCCCGCCGGCGAGTCGGTCTGCTGAACTTCGCCCGGCTCCCGCAGCCGGTCGAGGCGGCCGCGGCCGTCGTGCTTCTCGATTACACGCTCTGGATCTGGCACCGCATCAACCACGTCGTCCCGTTCTTCTGGCGGTTTCACCTGGTCCATCACGTCGACCGGGACATGGACGCCTCGACCGCGTTCCGGTTTCATTTCGGTGAACAGGCCCTCTCCGTCGGTTTCCGTCTCCTGCAGGTCGTCGCGCTGGGCATTGATCCCTTCTC
The DNA here is from genome assembly GCA_046726795.1 of Acidobacteriota bacterium. Taxonomy (GTDB): domain Bacteria; phylum Acidobacteriota; class Thermoanaerobaculia; order UBA5066; family Gp7-AA6; genus JAWOLE01. The sequence goes on along the minus strand of JBKPBH010000087.1, from coordinate 25,958 downwards.
TCTCTGGGTCTGGCAGGGACTCCTCGCGGTCTCGATCGTGTTCCATCACTCCAATACCCGCCTTCCCGTCCGCGTGGAGCGCCTTCTCGTGAAGTTCATCGTGACGCCGCGCATGCACGGCATCCACCATTCCAACTACCGCAACGAGGCCAATGGCAACTGGGCGAGTCTCTTTTCCGCCTGGGACTATCTCCACCGAACGGTTCTGCTGGGCGTCCCCCAGGACGCCGTCGAGATCGGAGTGCCGGCTTATGCGAGGGAAGAAGACGTGACTCTGGGCAAGATCCTAGCGATGCCGTTCCGAAAACAGAGGGACGACTGGAGAGAGGAGGCGGGGCCGCGCCTGAAGAGGCCCCAGGAGCCAGCACGCAAGCTCGAGCTCGCGGAATGATCCTGGAAAAAGAGCTTGACGCGCTCGCACGCCGCTTTTCGCCGGAGGCTCGGGTCACCGTCCTCACGGGAGCCGGCGTCTCGGCCGCGAGCGGGGTGCCGACGTTCCGAGGTCCCGGCGGGCTGTGGAAGGACTTCCGCCCCGAGGAGCTCGCGACACCGGAGGCCTTCGCGCGGGACCCGAGAACGGTCTGGGAGTGGTACGACTGGCGGCGACAGCTCGTCGCGCGGTGCCGCCCCAACCGGGCGCACGAGGTGCTCGCCCTCTGGAGCCGCCGCTATCCCTCCTTCGCGCTCGTCACGCAGAACGTGGATGGCCTGCACGAGCGCGCGGGAACGGAAAACGTCGTCCGGTTCCACGGCTCGCTCTGGGAAGTCTCCTGCTGGGGCCAGTGCCGGGCCGGCTCCTGGCCCGACATGACCGTTCCCTTTCCGCGGCTCCCGCCGTCCTGTCCGCACTGCGGCGGACCTCTGCGGCCGGGCGTGGTCTGGTTCGGCGAGGCGATCCCCGAGGAAGCGCTCGAGGCCACCGGGCGCGCTCTCGACTGCGACCTGTGCCTGGTCGTCGGAACTTCTTCGGTCGTCTATCCGGCGGCAGGTCTCTCGGCGCAGGCTCGTCGCCGCGGCGCCTTCACCGTAGAGATCAACCCCGAAGCGACCCCCGCTTCGACAGAAATGGACCTGGCCCTTCCGGGAAGGGCCGAGGACATACTGGATAGCCTGGAGAGGTTGTTGTGAAGACGAAAGCTGACAGCGGAACGCTCGCTGACGACTACTCCAGCTTCTCCGCCAGGACCTTCGCCGCCTGCTCCTTCCGGAAGGCGCGGAGCTTCTCTTTCAGCTCCGGCCGGCTGCCGGCGAGCACGGCGACGGCCAGGAGCGCCGCATTGACCGCGCCGGCCTTTCCGATGGCCAGCGTCCCCACCGGCACGCCGGCGGGCATCTGAACGGTCGCCAGGAGAGCGTCCAGGCCCTTCAAATCCGAACTCGCGAGCGGTACGCCCAGGACTGGCAAGAGGGTGCTCGCCGCGACCGCGCCCGCCAGATGCGCGGCTCCTCCCGCTCCCGCGATGATGACCTCGACGCCGCGAGCTTCCGCCTCCCGGACGAAGCTGGCGAGGGCCTCGGGCGTGCGGTGCGCGGAGAGGACCTGGCTCTCGTGAGCGACCCCGAACTTCGCCAGGGTCTCGGCGGCATGCCGCATCGTCTCCCAGTCGGATCGGCTCCCCATGAGCACCGCGACGAGCGACTTCGGGTCGTCCTGCACCGGCCGGCGATTCTATCGAACGGACGGGAGCGGGGTAGAATCCCGTGCAGGTGGGTTGACCCGATGAAAAGGGGGATTTGGGTGGCCGTGGCGGTGTTGATCGCTGCGGCGGGAGCCTGGGGCTACGGCGCGCTCATGCGTCAGGAGAACGACGATGGGCGCCGCGTCCAGCTCCTGGCGATTGCCGAGGAGCAGCGCCTCGATCTTTCCTTTTCCCGCAGCGGCCGGCTCGTGACGCGGGTGCCCGAGGAAGGGGAAACAGTGAAGTCCGGCGCCGTCGTCGCGCGCATCGAGGAGGCGGGCCTTTCGGAAGACGCTGCGGACCTGGAACGGCAGCGCGAGCAGGTCGCCGCCCAGGACAGAACCCGAAAAGAAGCGGTCTCGCAACTCCAGGCGCAGATGGCGCAGATCGTCAGCGAATTCAAGCGGATGTCCCGCCTCGCCTCCGAGGGTCTGGCGCCGGCTGCGGACCTGGAGACCCTCCAGCACAAGCGCGATGAGCTCTCGGCGAACATCCGGGCACGCGAGTCCGAGAAGGGGAGCCTCGAGGCTCAGGAACGGTCGATCGCTTCGAGGCTGGACAAGGTTCACCGATTCGAGAAAGAAGGGACTCTGATCTCCCCCGCGGCGGGCCCGGTCCTGACGCGACATCACCGGCAGGGAGAGTTCATCGCCGCAGGCGATCCCGTCGTGACGCTGCAAGTCGAGGCCCCGTACCTTCGCGTCGAGGTGCCTGAGGAGCGCCTCTCGGCTTTCCCGGTGGGCGCGAGCGTCACCGTCTGGCCGCAGGCCCGTCCGGATACCCGCTTCGCCGCCCGCGTGGTGACCGTCAAGCCTCGCTCCGAATTCGCGACGCGCAAGAACTGGGGCCTGCAGAGCCGCGACCTGAAGACCTTCTCCGTCCGACTGGCGCCCCAGAACACATCGGTCGTCTCGGGACAGACCTTCGTCGTCGAAGCGGGAAGGAACTGAAAGGGAATTGATTCATTGAGTCATCGGATCATTGATTCATGGAGGGTGACTCAATGACTCAATGGCTCAATGATTCAATGATTTCCCTTCCTTCCATCGAGGCCGAAAACCTGACAAGGAAGTTCGGCAACTTCACCGCCGACGACGATGTGTCCTTCGCGGTGCAAGCCGGCGAAACGTACGGCGTCCTCGGCCCCAACGGCGCCGGGAAGACGACGCTCATCCGGATGCTGACGACTCTCCTTCCGCCGACCTCGGGGCGCGCGCGCGTGAAGGGACGGGACGTCGTGTCGGAGAAGAACGCCGTGCGGGCCTCGATCGGCACGGTCTCGCAGGCCGTCACGACCGACGAGAACCTGACGGTGCGCGAGAATCTCTCGGTTCAGGGGAAGATGTACGGCCTCTGGGGGCGCTCGCTGTCATCGCGCATCGAGCGTCGTCTGAAGGAAGTCGAGCTATGGGACCGGCGCGACCAGATCGCGAGACATTTGTCGGGCGGGATGCGGCGGCGGCTGGAGATCGCGCGCGGCGTCCTCCACTCGCCACAGGTGCTCTTCTTGGACGAGCCGACTTCGGGCCTGGACCCCCAGAGCCGACGCGGCATCTGGAGGATGCTGGAGGAGATGACCTCCTCCGATGCGGAGCTCTCGATCGTGCTGACGACGCACGCCATGGACGAGGCGGACCATCTCTGCGACCGCGTCGCCATCATGGATCGGGGCCGGATCGTGCGAGAGGATGCCCCGGAGACGTTGAAGCAGGGGCTGGAGACCGGTGAGCGCGTCGCCATCGAGACCGACCGCCCGATCGCGGCTGCCGTCCGGGAGGCAATTCTGACTCTGGGCGCGCTCAACTGGCGCTCCTCCTCTCCGGAGTCGGTGGAGTTCGAGGCGCCCCCGGGCGTGGGAGTCGGCCGGCGAGCCGCGGAGCTCCTGGAAGGGAGCGGATACCGAGTGCGGCATCTGACGATCGCCCCCGTCACGCTGGAGGAAGTCTTCTTCGCCTACACGGGACACGCATTGCGCGACGAGGAGGCGGCGGTTTGAACAGCCCCTCCCGCCGTTCCTGAACGGATGGCGGCCAGGGACCGACCCGCCCGCGGCCTGCGCCTCGCGATGCTCGGCATCGCGGCGATCTGCCAGCGCGCCTTTGTGACGCTCTGGCGCCAACCGGTCCTGATTATCTCGACGATGCTCTTTCCGATCGTCTATCTCTTGATCCTTGGCAATGCATTGAACAGGCAACTCCGGGCGATCCCTCTCGCCGTCGTGGACGAGGCCCACAACGCACTCGCCGCCGAGTGCCTGCGCGCGGCCATGGCGCTCGAGACCGGACGCGATCTGCTGCGGATCACGCCGGTCGCCGACCGCGACGAGGCCCTGCGCGGATTGCGTCGCGGACGGTACCGCGCGGTCTGGGTGCTGCCGTTCGGACTGTCGCGACAGGGGCCGACCCCCTCCTTCATCGGGGACAACACGGACCGCTTTTCGTTCGAGACCGTCGAGTCCGCCCTGGGCGACCTCTGGGACGAGGTCTCCGCCGGCGGCGGCGCCTTGCGCGCCGCCCCAGCCGTAAAGCTCGAGGCGTATCCGTACCTCGACTACCTGACTTACCTCGCGCCGGCTGTCGTCTGTCTGGCGCTCTTCATGGGCTCGATGGTCGCGGGCGGATTGCAGGTGATCGAGGACCGGATGTACGGCTACCACGAGGGCTACCTGGTAACGCCAATCTCGACCGGAACCCTCGTGGCGGGGCACATCCTGGCGGGCGCACTCGTCGCCTCGCTCGCCGGCGACGTCGTGCTCGTGGCGATCCTCGTCATGACACCCGTGCCGGTGGCGGGAACCGGTCCGGTCCTGGCCTCGTTCGTAACGGTCTTCCTGACATCCCTCGCGATCGCCGCGGTCTGGTTCCTCCTGTTCGCGCGCGCCAGACGAGCGAGCGTCTTGCGCGGGATGTTCGGGATCATCAACGCGCTTCTTTTCTTTCCCTCGGGCGCGCTCTACCCCGTCGAGTCGTATCCCCCCTGGCTGCGGACGATCTCGAACCTGGATCCTCTGACCTACGGATTGAAGGCGATGCGCGACGTTCTGCTTCGCGGCGCCGACCCTTCTGCCTGTTTCGCGCCCTGGATCTTCCTGGCGACTTTCACTCTGGTCTGCGGAATCCTGACTCGCGTCCTCTTCAAACGAGAGGTGTAAGCAGGGCACGACGAGGCGGGCGGGGACAAGCGGCCCTTGCGGCCGCCCGCCTTGCGTCCTACGCGGAACGCAAGTAGGTCTCGAACTCTTCGGGGTGGGCGGCTCGGGCGCGGGCTTCTTCCACCTCGACGGTGTCTTCCCGGACGAGACGGGCCAGAGACTCTTCCAGGGTGATCGAGCCGTTCTTTCGGGTCAGGACGATTTCCTGGTGGAGGTGTTGCAAGGCGTTCCTGCGGATGTGCTGGCGGGCGCCGTATCCGAGCATGAGGAGCTCGGCCGCGGGAACCCGCCCCACTCCCTGACGCCGCGGCAGGAGCGTCTGAGTCAGGACGGCCGCCAGGGCCATCGAGAGCTCCTGCCGGATGGTCGGCTGCCGCTCCGGCGGGAAGGAGTCCGCCACGCGGGAGACCGTCGAGGCGACGTCGGTCGTGTGGACGGTCGAGAACACGAGATGCCCCGTCTCCGCGGCGCCCAGGGCGATGCGCATCGTCTCGGGATCGCGCATCTCGCCGACGACGAGCACGTCCGGCGCCTGGCGCATGGCCGCCGTGAGAGCCGTCGCGAAATCCGGGGCGTCGGCGCCGATCTCGATCTGTTCGACGAGGCTGGAGCGATGTGGATGCTCGTACTCGATCGGGTCCTCGATCGTGACGATGTGGCGCGCGTCGCGGCGGTTGATCTCCTCCACGAGCGCAGCAAGAGTGGTCGTCTTACCCGAGCCCGTCGGGCCGCCCATCAGAACGAGACCCCGGGGAAGCCTCGTCAAGCCCTCGACGCCCGGTGGAAGTCCCAGAGAAGCCAGCCGCGGAGGCTCGGAAGGCAGCGCGCGGACCGTCGCCGCCGCTCGTCCGCGCTCGCGGTGGAGATTGATCCGGAAGCGCGCGCGGCCGGGCAGCTTGTAAGAGGCGTCCGCGATCTTCTCCTGCGCGTAACGGGAACGGGCGCGGCCGGGAAGCGCCGGCAGCACCGCCTCTTCAATCTCCTCTCCGGAAACGGGGGCTTCCTTCAGCGGGAGAACCGCGCCGTCGATGCGGACGCAGGGGGGCGACCCGGCGACGAGCAGCAAGTCGCTGCCGCGTCGCTCGAGGAGGATCTCGAGCCAGCGGCCCAGGCGCTCGGACTCCTCGGCGGCGACGCCCTCGAGCCCCTCGGCGTTCAACTCCCGGATCAGCCGGTTGATGTCTTCGGTTTCGTCCATTTCCTCCTCTGTCATTCTGAGGGCCGAAGGACCGAAGAATCTGCCTCCGTAGTCCTGGAAAGGCCGAAGCAGATCCTTCGCTTCGCTCAGGATGACAACGTCGTTTCCATCACCCCGCCAGATGCCAGTCGGTGTGCGGTGCCCTGTTCTCGAAGATCCAGGCCCGGAAGAGGCGCCCGTACGTCACCGGTTTCCAGCCGATCGAGTCGAAGAAGGGGCGCAGGGCGAAGTGCAGCCGCCGCAGGTTGTAGAAGGGCACCGCCGTGAAGTAGTGGTGCTCGAGGTGGTAGGCCGAGTAGAGGTACCAGAAATCCCACCACCGGGAGGGCTTCAGGACGGTCCCCCACTTGGCGGGGTCCTCGGGGTCGATCGCGTAATGCTGGCCGAGGCGGTTCAGGGCGAACGCGATCGGGAAGACCAGGAAATACGGCACGAGATACACCCGTGCCAGCACGCCCGCGCCTCCCGCCCAGAAGAGAGCGGCCATCACGGCCAGGTGAAGAAGGATCGTCGCCCGGCGCTCCCGGACGATCCGCCTCCGCAGCGTCGGCGGGTAGCTCGCGGTCTCCAGCCCGGCCGCGTGAAAGTAGATGGGGAAGAGAGCCGGGGTGAAATAGAGCAGCTTGTACCAGGGCCTGTTGATCTTCGGCGACAGGTAGTGGCGCTTGGGATCCGCCACGTCATCCCCCAGCTCCGCGTGGTGGGTCAGGTGCCAGCGGGTGAACTGCAGAGCCGAAATCCCCGACGGGATCGAGTAGAGGAGGCCCAGGACCCGGTCGGCCCGGGGTTTAGGCCCGTTCCATACGGCCCGATGCACGACCTCGTGGAGGAGAACGGTGAAGTTGAAGATCGTCCAGCCTGAGACGAGCGCGGCCGGGATCCAGATCCAGGGTTCCCGGAAGCGCCAGGAGAGAGCCGAGGCCGCCAGCAGAATCGCGAACTGCCTCGCGGCGATCGCCAGATGCCGCGCCGGGCTCTTCCGGTGGAGCTCCTTCAAGACCTCATGGGGAACGGCTCTATTCAGCCGGGAGCGCAGCTCGTGCGAGGCCTTCGCCCAGTAGTGGTCCCCTCCCGTCGGGGGATATTCCTCCGGGCGGGAGCTGGCGGGAGGGGCAGGAATCGCGCTCATAGTGTCGCTTACAGCGGCCACAACCTTGCCGCCGGGCTACCTATTCTAGGGTAGATCGTCGGAGCCTCGCGCTTGAGTGCCGCCGCGAACTACGTCCCACCGCCTAAAGAAAAAGCCCCGATTTCTCGGGACTCTTTCCACCGAAGCAGATTTGGTTACGTCTACTTGGCGGGCATGGCCTCCATCGAGGTGACCGTGATCATCTTCTTGTCCTTATCCATGGTGCCCTTGACGGTGACTTCGGTCGCGGCCATCTTCACCATCATGGCGTCGTCGCCGGAGAGAACGAACACGGACTTGTCCGTGGGATTGTAGAGAGCCCACTTGGCGCCCTTCTCCTTGACGCACTTGAGAGCGCAGTCCTTGTGCGCCGCCTTGGCTCCGGCCGCGGCGCAATGGGTTTCCGTGACCCAGCCGGACCACGTCCCCTCCTGCGCGGAAGCCAAGACCGCCAGACCGAACCCGAGAACCATCACGAGGACAAGCGTCCGAGACACGAACTTCTTCATAGACTCTCCTTTTACCCGTCCTACCCGGATGATTCCGGGGATAGGCAGATCATATACGGCGCAAAGGTGAACGGCGGATGAACGGGCGGGACGGCCGGGGAGTTCTCCGGCAGCTTTTTGAAGAAGCCTTGAGAGGCGTGGATCCTCGCCGAGCCGTCTCGCGGGCGCTGGCGCGGCCTTCCCTCGCCCGTCTCATGCGCGGCGCGCAACGAGTGGGCGTCTTCGCCTGTGGAAAGGCGGCGGCGCCGATGGTCGGGGGTCTTCCCGAGAAACTCCGACGAAACGCCCTCGTCGTCCTGCCTCGTGGCTATCCGGCCGAGGGGTTGTCCGCCGCGAGGCTTCTCTTCTCGTCCCATCCCGAGCCGGACACCTCGAGCGTCGACGCGGCGCGGCAGGCCCTCGACTATTTTTCGAGCTTCGACTCCGGCGACGCGATCCTCTGCCTCGTCTCGGGGGGCGCATCTTCGCTCCTCGCGATGCCGCGGCGAGGCGTGACGCTCGAGGCCAAGCGCCGGGCTGTCCGGAGGCTCATGCGCTCAGGAGCCTCGATCCTCGAGATCAACAGGCTGCGCAAGTCGCTTTCAGCCGTCAAGGGAGGACGGCTCGGCAGGAGCACTCAGGCCCGGCTCGCCACACTCGTTCTTTCCGACGTGGCCGGAGACGATCCCGCGCTCGTCGGGTCCGGGCCGACCATCCGCGGCCGGCGGGGAGACCTCGTTCTGGTCGTCGGCACGAACCGAATGGGCCTCGAGGCGGCGGCGCGGCAGGCCCGGGGGCTCGGCCTGGCGCCGAGCCTCGCCCGCAAGAGGTTGTCCGGAGAGGCGTGCTCGGAAGGCATGCGCATGGCGCGAGCGGCTTCGAGACTCGAGCCGGGCCGGATTCTGCTGGCGGGAGGGGAGACGACGGTGACGATCCGGGGAGCGGCCGGGCGAGGCGGACGCAACCTCGAGCTCGCCCTGGGCGCCGCTGCCGCGCTCGACGGCTCGGACGGTATCCTGCTTCTCGCGGCCGGCTCCGACGGCGTGGACGGGACCTCGCTCGCGGCGGGCGCCTTCGCGAATGGCACGACGCTCGCGCGCGCCCGCAAGCTCGGCCTCGACCCGGCCGGATCGCTCGCCCGGCACGACACCGAACAGTTTTTTCGGGCGCTTGGCGATCTGCTGGTCACGGGCCCCACCGGAACGAACGTCTGCGACTGGGTGTTCGCTCTCACTAGTCCGTAGTCCAAAGTCCCTGGTCCTGAGTCGTCGATTATCGGGACCAAGGACTAAGGACTAAGGACCTAGCGACTAGGGACTTATAATGATCAGTTCGACATGAAAGCGACGGAGCGAAACAGAGAGTTATCCGCCCTCGAGCGGTACTCCGAGGAGCCGAACCGGTTCGGGGCATATCGGATGGCGCTGGGGTTCCCGAACGGCTACGAGGTCGGGATGTCGAACCTCGGCTTCCAGTGGGTCTATCGCCTGTTCAACCGCGTTCCCGACCTGGTTTGCGAGCGCTTCTTCTTCGAGGACGGGGCGCCTGCGGTTTCCTTCGAGACGGGGACTCCCCTGTCGGAGTTCGGCCTTCTCGCGTGGTCGCTCTCCTGGGAAATGGACATCGTCAACATCGTCAAGACGCTCGAGGCCGCGCGGATCCCCACCCGGCGTGAGAGACGCGGCGAGGGAGACCCCCTGTTGCTCGTCGGCGGCGACATCGCCCGGATGAACCCGGCGCCACTCGCTCCCTTCGTGGACGTCTTCGCGCTGGGTGACGGCGAGCGCCTCGTCCCGGCGATCGCGCGTCTGCTGCAGTCGGGCCTGACCCGGGAGGAGTTCCTCGAAGCGGCGGCGAAGCTCCCGGGGTTCTTCGTGCCGGCTGTCCAGGGGTCGCGAGCCGAGGCGGCGGAAAACTCCCGGGTCGTCATCCAGCAGCCGATGTCGAAAAAGGAGATCACCCCGCTCTTCGAGGTGCCGCACTCGACGGTGCTGACGCCGCGCACCGAGCTCTCCGACAAGCTCCTGATCGAGATCTCGCGCGGCTGCACGGAGATGTGCCGGTTCTGCTGGGCGGCCTATGCCATGGCTCCCATCAAGCAGTACCCGGCCTCTTCGATCCTGAAGGTGGCGCGGGAGGCGCGGTCCCTGACGGACCGCACCGGCCTGATCGCGACGGCCGTCTGCGATCACCCGGAGATCACCGAGATCCTGAGCGGCCTGGCGGACCTGGAGTACCACATCGCGCTTTCGTCGATCAAGATCGACGCCATCGAGGATCCGATCCTCGAAGTCCTCGCGCGACAGGGAGAGAAGGCGCTCGCGATCGCCCCGGAAGCGGGCAACGAGAGGCTCCGCCGCCACATCAACAAAAAGGTCTCCGACGCGATGCTGCGGGAGAAGGTCGGCAAGATCTTCGCGCACGGGTTCACCCGGCTGAAGCTCTATCTCCAGGTCGGCCTGCCGACCGAGACCGACGAAGACGTGCGCGACCTCGTCCGGCTCGTCGGGGACCTGCGCGAGATCGCTCTGGCCGAGGGGCGGAAGTCGGGCCACGTCCCGCAGCTCGTTCCGTCAGTCAACGCCTTCATCCCCAAGCCCCATACCCCCTACGAGGAGGAGTCGCTGGCCCTGGAAGACTCCTTGAAGGAGAAGCTCTCCTACCTGCAGCGGGAGTTCGAGAAGATGGGGAACGTGCAGCTTCGCGGCATGTCGGTCACCGAAGCGGTCTGGGAGGCCTACCTCGCCAAGATGGACGAGTCGGGGGCCGACATCCTGGAGGAAGCCGCCGCGGGCGTACCCGTGCGCCGGCTGCTCAGGACCCACCGGGACCGTATCGCCGCCGTGATTCGACCGGCCTCGGCCATGCCCTATGATTCGACGCCCGCTCCCTGGTCGTTCATCTCGAAGCGCTGATCAGCGGAGTCTCTTTGGGCACCAGGATCGACACGGACTCCTGGGCGGGGCGGCAAAAGATGGGAGTCTCGAGCAGGCAATCACCGTCCACGTGCACTTCGACGGGGTAATCCTCGAGGGAGCGGATCGTCACCTCGCGCCCCCGGACGGTCTTTGCCAGGCCTCGGGCGAGATGCCCGGATCGCGCGAGCTGGATCTGACGGAAGAGCGAGTAGAGCCTCCAGCGGCCGCGTCCGTTGAAGATCACGACGTCCATCGCGTCCGCCTCGAGAGAAGCCTCCGGCGCGATGACCCAGTCGCCGGCGTAGCGCCGCGCGTGACAGACGACCGCGAACGTGGCCTCGTGTCGGGCCCCGTCCACGGAGACTTCGAGCCGCGGAAACTCGTAGCGGAAGAATTCCCGGGCGACGGTGAAGAAGATCCCGCTGCGCCCCAGCCAGCGCTTCAGGCGAGGGAGGGTGCGTCCCATGATCCGTGCATCGAGCCCCACGCCGGCCCAGAGCAGAAACGGCCGTTCGTTGGCGAGCAGGAGACGTACCCGGCGGGGCACGCCTTCGAAGAGGAGATCGGTCGCCTTCTCCAGATCCAGTGGGATCGAGAGCTCTCGGACGAGGACGTTGGATGTGCCGCCCGGGAGAACCGCCAGGGGGACACCGGACCCGGCCAGCCCGCACGCGGCTTCCGAGATCGTGCCGTCTCCGCCGCACACCACCACGACGTCGAGGCCCTGCGGGAGGATGGACCGGACGATTTCTGTGGCGTGTCCCGGCGCGTCCGTCGGGGCGTGCACGAGCTGGAGCCCCCGGTCTCTCATCCTTTCGGCTAGGGCCCTCATCTGCGCGCGGCGGTCCCTCTGGCCCGCCGTCGGGTTGTAGATCAGGAGACCCCGCCTGGGCGGGGCGTCAGGGCCGAGAGGGCGCAGAGTGGGCTCTTCGTGCTCGACGCTCAACTCTCAACCCTCAACACTTCTAGAACAAAGAGCCGTCTCTTCTGGGAGGAACGATCCCCAGGTGGCGATACGCCAGGGCCGAGGCGATCCGTCCGCGCGGCGTCCGCTGCAAGAAGCCGGCCTGGATGAGATAGGGCTCGTACAGGTCCTCGAGCGTTCCGCGGTCTTCTCCGATCGAGGCGGCGATCGAGGCGACGCCGACCGGTCCGCCCTCGAACTTCTCGATGATCGTCGCGAGGATGCGGCGGTCGAGCTCGTCGAAACCGTGCTCGTCCACTTCGAGCCGGGACAGAGCCTCGCGCGCGGTCGCGAGGTCGATCGCATCCTTGCCGGCGACATCCGCGAAGTCGCGCAACCGCCGCAGGAGCCGGTTGGCGATGCGCGGCGTGCCCCGGCTCCTCGAGGCGATCTCGCGCGCGGCCTCGGGATAGATACGGATCGAGAGGATCTTCGAAGAGCGCTCGACGATCCGGGTCAGAGCCTCGACGTCGTAGAAGTCGAGCCGCAGAGGGATCCCGAACCGGGCGTGAAGCGGCTGGGACAGGAGTCCGGGCCGCGTCGTCGCGCCGATCAGCGTGAAGGGGGGCAGATCCACCTTGATCGTCCGCGCCATCGGTCCCTCTCCGATCACGATGTCGAGACGGAAGTCCTCCATGGCCGGATAGAGGATCTCCTCAACGGCCGGGTTCAACCGATGGATCTCGTCCACGAAGAGCACGTCCTTGGGTTGCAGGTTCGTGAGGATGCCGGCCAGGTCGCCGGCGCGCGCGATCATGGGCCCGGAGGTCAGGCGCAGCCCGGCGCTCATCTCCCTCGCGACGATGTGGGCGAGCGTGGTCTTCCCCAGTCCCGGTGGCCCGGTCAGGAGAACGTGGTCGAGCGGCTCGCCGCGTCCGCGGGCAGCGGCCAGGAAAACGGCGAGATTCTCCCGTACCTTCGTCTGACCGATGTACTCGGAGAGGGTCTGCGGCCGGAGCTTCGGCTCGACGGCGATGTCGTCTTCGAGAGGCGTCGCGGTCAGGATGGCCTTTTCGTCGGTCATGAAAAGACTCGAGAGTCGAGAGCCAAGAGGAGAGAGTCTACAATCAACTCACGACTCACAACTCGTGACCCACTCTTGTCTCAATCATCCGCCGGTGAGCTTCTTCAGAGCCTGCTTCAGGTAGTCGCCGAACTCCTTTGGCGCCCCGGTGCGCGCGACTGTCTCGACGGCCTTCTCCGCCTCCGCCTTGCGGTAGCCCAGGTTGACGAGCGCGGAAATCACGTCCTCGGCCGCAACGGCGGCGGGAGCCGCGGGCGGGCCTTCCGCGGCGAAGCTCGCGGCCTTCTCGGCGAGCTCCAACACCATCCGTTCGGCGGTTTTCTTTCCGACTCCGGGAATCGCGACCAGGCGGCGCACGTCCTGGTTGCGGAGAGCCGATGCGAGCTCGGAGGGTGGAATCCCGGACAGGACCGTGAGCGCCACCCTCGGGCCGATGCCGGCGACCCCCAGGAGGAGGAGGAAAAGGGAGCGCTCCCTCTCCGTCAGGAACCCGTAGAGGGCGAGCGTGTCCTCGCGGACGTGCGTGTGGACCCAGAGCGAAGCGGGGCTCTCCACGTCGGGAAGCTCGTAGAAGGTCGAGAGAGGGATGTGGACGAGGTAGCCGACGCCGCCTACGTCGAGGAGCACGTGATCGGGGCTCTTCGAGGCGAGACGTCCCGTCAGGCGTCCGATCATGGGGTAAGCGTAAAGCGTTAAACGTTAAACGTAAAACGGAGCCCGGCCACGTTTAACGATTTACGATTTACGTTTCACGTGAGGGCGCCAGAGCGCCCTCGATGTCGTCCCTCAAATCCTCGAACGCCTCCGCGCCGACGGAGAGGCGGATCGTGCCGTCCTGGATACCGAGCGCGCGCTTCTTCTCCGGCGCGACGTGGCGGTGCGAGGTCAGCCAGGGCAGGTCCGCGGTCGTCTCGACGGAGCCGAGCGACGTCGCGAGCGCGATCAACTTCAATCGCGCCAGAAACGTTCGGGCCGCCTCGAGTCCCCCTTTCAGGTCAAACGCGAGCATGGCGCCGAAGGCCTTCATCTGCCGGCGCGCCGCCTCGTGCCCGGCGTGCGACGAAAGGCCGGGGTAGTGAACGCGTTCGACGGCCGGATGTTCCGCCAGGGCCTGCGAGAGGGCGAGGGCGTTCTGCGACTGCCTCTCGATGCGCAGGGCGAGCGTCTTCATGCCGCGGTTGACGAGAAACGCGGCGAAGGGATCGAGGATCGGCCCGGTGCGCACCCGCCGGGCCCGGATCGGCTCGAGCTTCTCCGCGGAGCCGGCCGCGAACCCGGCGGTCACGTCCGCGTGGCCGTTCAAGTACTTCGTCGCCGAATGGAGGACGAGGTCAAATCCCAGGGCGAGAGGGCGCTGGAGGATGGGGGAGGCGAAGGTGCCGTCGATAACGGCCATCAGACCCCGGCGCTTCGCGAGGTCGGCGACGAACGCGAGGTCCACGATCTTGACCAACGGGTTGGTCGGAGACTCGATGTAGAGCCAGCGCGTCTCCTCGCGGATGGCTTGCTCGAGCGCCGGCTCAGGCTCGGTCTTCACGAGTGTCGCGGTCACACCGATCGGCTCGAGCACGTCCCGGAAAAGACGCGGCGTGCCGCCGTACAGGTCTTCGGTCGCGACGATATGGTCCCCCGCCTTCAAGTGGGCGAGAAAGGCGGTCGAGATGGCTGCCATCCCCGAGCCGAAGAGCGCGGCGTCTTCGGCTCCTTCGAGCGCAGCGAGCTTCTTCTCGACGGAAGCCACGGTGGGGTTTCCTTCGCGCGTGTAGAAGGCGTCGGGAGGCTCTCCTTCCGCGGCGTGGGCCAGGGCGGACGGGTCGGCGAAGGAGAACGGGGCCGTCTCGAAAATCGGATCGACGAGAGGCCCTCCGGAAGAATCCGTCCTCTTCCCGGCGTGAACGGCGAGGGTCTCGGGGCGAAGGTCCCGCTTCGGACTCATCCCCGCCGCGAGGCGCCCTGCTCCGGCAGGAAGGACTTCAAGAGGTCTTCGTTGACCTGGACCTTGCGGTCGGCGCGCATCCGGACGAGCTCGGCGCGCAGCAGCCGTTCGGCCTCGCGCGCCTGCAGGGAGTCCAGGATCTCGGCCTTCTGAGTCTCGAAGCTCCTGGGATCCGCGCTCGTGCGGGTCAAGACACGGAACAAGACGAAGCCTCCGGGCACCGCCACCGGCGGCCCGGCCTGCCCCTTGGGCGTCGCGAAGACCTTGGCCGACAGCTCGGGCGCCGAGCCGATGTCGGGAACCGGTCCTCCGGGGCCGAACTCGGAAGTCGTCTTGACTTCCGTCTCGTAGCGGGTCGCGAGCGTCGAAAGCGGCGTGCCCGAGGCCAGCTCCTGCGCGGCCGGCTGGAGCTTGGCCACGGCCTCCTCGTCGCGACGTTCGGTCTGATAGTCCATCGTCAGCCTGGCCTTGATCTCCTCGAAGGGCGGGACGCCGGCCGGCCGCTCCTCGGAGGGCTTGACGAACGCGGGGCCGCGGCCGGTCGTGACCGGCGTCGTCGAGATCTGGCCAAGCTTGACGGTCCAGGCCTCCTCGCTGAAGCGCGCGTTCGCGCCGATGCCCGGTACCGGGTCCCCCTTGGAGACCCAGGGCGTTTCGTTGAAGGTGACGACGTCGTCCTGGAGCTTTCGAAGCTCCTCGTTGGACGCGCTCTTCCTGCTCTTGAGCTTTTCCGCCAGCTCGCGCGCGAGTCTTTCGGTCTCGGCCTGCGCCCTCGTCTCGGACAGCTCGCCGTTGATCTGCTCGCGGACCTCCTCGAAGGAACGGACGCGGGGCGGTGTCTTCGCGACGAGCTTCACGATGTGGTAGCCGAACTGTGTCTTGATCGGGCCCCGGATCTCGCCAGGCTTCATGTCGAAGACGGCCTGCTCGAACTCCGGGACCATCTGGCCGCGGCCGAAGGGCGGGAGTTGCCCGCCGCTACCCTTGCCGGAGGGGTCCTCGGTGTTCTCGTTGGCGAGCTTGGCGAAGTCCTCTCCCTTTTTCAGCCTCGCGAAGAGAGCCTCGGCCTTCTGCCGCGCTTCGGCTTCGGCCGCCGAGCCCTTGTCCGGTTCGGCCTTGATCAGGATATGGGAGGCGGTGACCTGCTCGGGGACCTGGAAGCTCGCGCGCCGCCGTTCGTACTCGGCTTTCAGCTCCGTCTCGGGTATCTTGATCTTCGCCCGGGTCTTCATGCGGTCCACCAGGAGATACTTGATCTTTCGCTGCTCGGGCGTGCGGTAGCGGTCCTTGTGCTTCTCCAGAAAAGCCTTCAGGTCCGCGTCGGTCGCGGAGATGGGCGTCTCGACCTTGGAAGCCGCGATCTTGATGTACTCGATCGAGGCCTTGTCGTTGCGGTTGGAGAACTCGCGTTGGAGGTCCTTGTCCGGCACGAGCACGGAGGCCTTGACCAGCGTCGAATACTTCTGGAGGAGCAACCCTTCGCGCACATCCTCCTCGAATCGCTCGGGAGTGTAGCCGCTCGCCCTGAGGGCGCGTTCGTACTTCTCGTTGCCGATGAAATGGCCGTTCTCCTGGAGCTCGGGAAAAGACATCACGGCGGCCGCCACCTCTTCGTCCGTGACCCTCAGTTTCAGCTGACGAGCGGCCTCGAGCCGGAGGAGCCGGTCGATCATCGAGTCGAGCACCTGGTGGGGCATGTCCAGGGCCCGGATCAGCTCCGGGGAAAGCTTCCCCTGGTACTGCGCCTGCTGCCGATCGAGCTCGGTGCGGTAACGTCGGTCGAACTCGACGGCGCTGATCGTCTCGCCGCCGATCCGGGCCACGACCTGGCCCGAGGTGTCCCCGCTGCTCGTGTTCGTGCCGGAGAAGTAGACGAACCCGAGTATGAAGACGATGATGACTGCGAACAGCGTCCACTTCAGCTTGTGGAAGCTCTCGCGCATGGTTTTCAGCATTTGGAGGGACCTCCCGGTAACCTTTTTGCGAACGCGCGACTATAGCCGAGACGAGGTATCGGGTGGTAGGTGTCAGGTAATAGGGCGCTGGAGTAGAATCGCTCTCGTCCCTAACACTTACGACCTACCGCCTATCACCTGACTGTGTGCTATAAGCAACTGCGATAAGTCTCGCAAATCTGGATGTTTAAGCGTAAGAGGAAGCCGGGTCAGCCTATCGGCACGGACCTGGACTGGTTCGTCATTCCGATCCGGACAATCCGTCTCTGGGGAATCATTGTCGTCGTCATCGTCGCGGCCGGATTTCTCGGTTACGGCATCCGATCCCGCGGGCGCGGTTCTCCCGAGGCGCGGGCCAGGAAGGAGATCGCCAGCGCCGCCGAGCTCGTGAAGCGCGCCTCGGCGGCCGCCGGTTCGGCGCGGCGGGGCTCGAACCTGGCGCAGGCGAGCGACTTCCTGCAGGGCGCGCAGGACGCCTACGGGCGCAAGAACTACGACTCCGCGTTCCGCCTCGCGGTCGAATCCCAGTCCTACGCCCGCCGGGCCCTCGGGGGGTCGGCGGCGGACGAGCCGGGCGACGCTTCGCTCATCTCGGTCGAGGGCGACGTCGCGATCCAGACGGCCGGGCGATCCGCCTTCGGCCCGGCGCACCAGAGGCAAAGCCTCTTCGACGGCGACTTCATCAAGACCGGACGCACCGGTTCGGCGGAAATCATGTTCTCCGACGGGACGCTCTACACGATCCGCCCCGGCTCGCTCTTCGAGGTGCGCCGGCTGGCCTCACCGGAAGGGGGCGGCAGCCACGTCAAGATGGTCTCGGGGGCAGTCAACGTGTACACGGCCGCCTCGAGCTCGACCGTGGCGACCGACAACGCCACGGCCGCGATCGAACGTGAGTCTCGCGTCGCCGTGGACGTCGATCCGGGAGAAAAGACCGAAATCACCACCTACCGCGGCAAGGCGACTGTCTCGACCGAAAAGGAGACGGTGGTCCTCGCTGAGCGCGAGAGGATCACGGCGGGCGCGAAGAGCCGGCAGCTTTCGGCCAAGGTCTCGATCCCGCAATCGCCCGAGCTCGTTCAGCCGCTGGACAACCGGGTCTACGACCTGAAGGCCGCCGAGGCGATCGACCTGAAGTGGACCCCCGTGACGCGAGCGATCCGCTACCGCATCCAGATCTCGCGTTCGCGCCTGTTCGTCCCGGACGCCACGGATGTGGATCTGGACGACCGGACCGGCACGTCGGCGCGGGTCAAGGTCTCACGCGAGGGATCCTACTTCTGGCGAGTGGCGGCAATCGACAATTCGGGGCGGCCCTCGGGGTGGAGTCCGTCTCGACAGTTCAAGATGGCCGCGGAGCCGGTCGCGGCGTCGGCAAACCGGGGCTCACCGCCGCGGCTGGCGGTTTCGCCGCCACAGCAGATGGGCAACCTCTTCCTGATCTTCGGCAAGACCGATCCCGGCTGCGTCGTCACCGTCAACGCCGAGCCCGCGGACGTCGAGCAGAACGGCTCCTTCAAGAAGACCGTCACGATCAACCGCGAAGGCTCCGCGACGCTCGTCGTGAAAGCCGTGGATGCGACGGGCAACGAGACGGTAAAACAGGTTAAGGTGTTCGTGGAATCCCTATGACGCGTAAAACGTAAAACGTAAAGCGTAAAACGTGGCAATGAAGAACCGCTTCGTTTAACGTTTAGCGTTTGACGTTTTACGGCTAAGGGGGTTTTTTGGCGTTCAAATCTCTCTTCTCAATCTTCTCCAACGATCTGGCAGTGGACCTGGGCACGGCCAACACGCTCGTGTTTGCCCGCGGCAAGGGGATCATCGTGCGCGAGCCTTCGATCGTCGCGGTCAACACGGTGACCAATCGAGTCGAGGCGGTCGGTTCCGAGGCCAAGGACATGCTCGGCCGGACCCCCGGCAACATCGCCGCCATCCGTCCGATGAAGGACGGCGTCATCGCGGACTTCGAGGTGACCGAGAAGATGCTCGACCATTTCATCAAGAAGGCGCACGGCCGGTCTCTCTTCGTGCGCCCGAGAATCGTCATCTCGGTTCCGTCCGGGATCACCCAGGTCGAGAAGCGGGCCGTGCAGGACTCGGCCCTGCGCGCCGGCGCCTCGGAAGTGTTCATCATCGAGCAGGCCATGGCGGCGGCGATCGGATCCGGTCTTCCCATCACGGAACCGGCGGGCAACATGATCGTGGACATCGGCGGCGGCACGACGGACGTGGCCGTCATCTCGCTCGCCGGCATCGTCTACAGCCGCTCCGTTCGCATCGCGTCCAATGAGATGGACGAGGCGATCATCCAGTACATCAAGCGCAAGTACAACCTGCTGATTGGTGAGAGGACCGCCGAGCAGGTCAAGATCGAGATCGGGTCGGCGCACCCTCTGGACGAGCCCCTGACCATGGAGGTCAAGGGCCGGGACCTCGTGGAAGGCGTGCCCAAGACGCTCACACTGACCGACGAGGAGATCCGCGAGGCGCTCGCCGAGGTCGTGGCGGCGATCGTCGAGAGCGTGCGTGTCGCGCTCGAGCGCACGCCGCCAGAGCTGTCCGCCGACATCATGGACAAGGGAATCATCATCACGGGCGGAGGGTCTCTCCTGCGCAACCTCGACCGCCGCCTCCGCGAGGAGACGGGCCTTCCGATTTCCTACGCGGAAGACCCGCTCGCCTCGGTGGTCCTCGGAACGGGAGCGATGCTCACCGACATGGACCTCCTGCGGAAGATCAGCATCACCTGACCGTGAAACTTGAAACGTTAAACGTTAAGCCTGGAAGACGTATGAGCAACAGCCCATCGGGAGGCGCGGCTTCGTTTTACGTTTTACGTTTTGCGTTTTACGAGCTCGTGGTCCAACTCTTATGAGCACGTCCTCGGTCGAGATCGTCCAGAGGCGCTCCCGGCGGAGCGGGCTGCTCCTCATTGTCATGCTGCTCTTCTGCGTGCTTGTCCTTTCCGCGCAGGCCCCCGGGGGCAAGCGCCACGGTTCGCTACTGCAATCGTGGATCCTTTCGGCGGCGGCGCCGATCGGCCACGCCGTGTCGCTGGTCTCCCGCGGGGTCTCGGGGGCCGCTGACTCGACGGTGGAGTCCTTCTCCGCGCGCGAAGAGAACGGCCGCTTGAAACGGGAGCTCGCGGCCAGCAAACAGGAGCTCTTCCGCCTGCGGGCGGAGGTCTCGCAGGCGGCGCGCGAGCGGCTTCTCCTGACGGCCGGCGCAGCCCTGCCTGCCGTGCGGATGTCCGCGCCGGTCCTTCTCGTGGAGAACCGCGCGGGCGCGCACAGCGCGCTGGTGGCGGCCGGCTCCTCGTCCGGGGTCGTGCCCGGGTCGCCCATCGCCGTGGCGGAAGGGCTCGTCGGGCGGCTCGTGACGGTCGGCGCCACGGTCTCGCGGGCGCAGCTGCTGCTCGACGCCTCGGCGGCCGTGGGGGCGCGCATCGTGCGGACGCAGGAGCTCGGCGTCGTCCGCGGGGACGGACGCGGCGGAATGCGCCTGAACAATGTCCCGACGTCCTCGCGCGTGGCGGCCGGAGACGCCATCGAGTCGGCCGGGATCGACGGCATCTACCCGCGGGGCGTGGCGATCGGCCGCGTCGTAAGCGTCGCGCGAGGCGGCGACCTCTTCCTGGAGATCCGGGTCGAGCCGGCCGCCCAGTTCTCCCGGTTGACGGACGTGCTCGTGCTCGCGCCCTCGCCGGCGGTCGCGGGCGCGGCGGGAGGAGGCCGGAGTGGCGGGCCGTGAAGCTCGGCCGAGTCGCCCTTCTGCTGCTGGCGGCGACGGCCCTGCAATTCTTCGTCGGCGGATCCCGGTACCGCGCGGCATGGCCGATCGACTGCTTCCTGATCGCCACGGCGGTCGTAGCCCGCGGCGGGAATCCCTCGCGCGCGATCCTCGTGGGAGGGGCGCTGGGGTTTCTCGAAGACGCGTTCGCGGAGCAGTTGCTGGGAATGAACGCGTTCGCCAAGGCGGCGCTGGGTTACCTGTTCGCCGTCCTGTCCGTGCGGGTCGTGTTCGGGGGCGCCTGGGCAGTGGGCGGGGCGCTGGCGGCCGCGTCGCTCGTCAACGACGCGATCGTGGCGCTGCTCTCGCTGCTTCTCCTGCGGTCGCCTCTGGTTCTCTTCTCGCCGGAGGCGCTCTGGCGAGCCGCGGCCACGGGGATCACGGCGGGACTCCTGGAGGCCGCGCGCGTCTTCGCCTGGAACGAGTGGTGGAAACGCCGGATCTTGAGGCGACTGAGATGACCGGAGCCGGGACGCGGGACTCGGGACACGGGACTCGAAGAAGGTCCGGCCGCGGTCCGAGTCCCGAGTTCCCAGTCCCGAGTCCCGCGACGCCGGAGGCGCCGTGCTGAAGATCCGAGAGGATCGGCGGGCGCTCGTTTCCCGAATCGAGGCCTCGAGGATCATCGTCGGCGCGGTCTTCGCCGTGCTCGCCTCGTCCTACTGGTACGTCCAGATCCTCCGCAGCGAGCATTACTACACGCTGTCGGAGAGCAACCGGATCCGATCCGTCCGCATCATGGCGCCGCGCGGCTACGTCCTCGACCGGCACGGGTCGATCCTGGTGGACAACCAGCCCGGATACGCCCTGCACCTCTACCGCCGCGAAGCCAGGAACCTGGAGGATTCGGTGGACTTTGCCGCCGCTGTCCTCAAGCTTCCGCGCGAACAGATCCGGGCCCGCGTCGAGCGTGGCCTGCGCGATCCCGAGTTCCTTCCGATCCTGCTCGGCGAGAACCTGGGGGTCGAAGAGGTCGCGGCCATACAGGCCCGCGCCCCCGAGCATCCGGAGTTCGTGATCACGGTCTCGCAGCGTCGCCTCTACACGCTCGGCACGGCGGCCGCGCACGCGCTCGGGTATCTCTCGGAGGCGAGCCCCGAGCAGATCAAGGGCGGCGAGAGCGAGTATCGCCTAGGCGACTGGATGGGCCAGAAGGGGATCGAGGGTTCCTACGAGAAGCTGCTGGCGGGCGTGGACGGCCAGCGACGCGTCGTCGTGGACTCCCACGGGCGAGAGATCACGGAGGAGGAGCGGGTCGAGGCGCGCCCCGGGCAGAACGTGTTCCTGACGCTCGATCTCGATCTTCAGCGGGTCGCGGAAGACTATTTTCGGGACAAGGTCGGGTCGGCGGTGGCGATGGACCCGAAGACGGGAGAGATCCTGGCGCTCGTCTCGTCCCCCTCCTACGACCCCAACTGGTTCACGCGCCGCGTGAGCGCGGGGCAATGGTCCGGGCTCCTCTCGGATCCGCACACGCCGTTGCAGAACCGCTCGATCCAGAACGCCTTTTCCCCGGGGTCGGTCTTCAAGATCTTCCTCGCCTACGGGGCGCTCGCCAAGGGAATGGTGGACCCCGAGGCGCAGGTCTATTGCCCGGGCCACGCGACCTTCTACGGCCGGACCTTCCACTGCCACCGCAAGGAGGGGCACGGGTGGGTCAACCTGCGCAACGCGATCAAGATGTCCTGCGACGTCTACTTCTACAACCTCGGGCGCCGGCTCGGCATCGATGGGATCTCGGAGATCTCGCGCTCCTTCGGCTTCGGGGAGCCGACGGGCGTCGACCTGCCGTTCGAGAAGTCCGGGCTCGTCCCGTCGGAAGAGTGGGCTCTTTCCAAGCGGCACGCGCGCTGGTACCCGAGCGAGACGATCTCGGTTGCGATCGGCCAGGGCCCGGTTCTCGTGACGCCCCTGCAGGTCGCGCGCGCCCTCTCGGGACTCGTCACCGCGGGCCGCCTGCCGACGCCGCATCTGTTCCTCGCCTCGCAGGACCCCAGAAACGGCTCGCCGCTGCGCTACCGCGTCGAGACGCGCGAAGGGATCCGACTCGAGGCGTCCCGTGCCGCAATCGTCAAGAACGGGATGTGGGCCGTCGTCAACGAGCCGGGTGGAACCGCCTTCGCCTCCCGCGTTCCGGGCCTGGAAACCGGAGGGAAGACCGGCACGACGCAGGTCGTCGGGCGCGAGGCCGTGATCCGGGCGGGCGTCGAGAAGAAGAAGCTCGAGGACCACGCCTGGTTCGTCGGCTTCGCGACGCTGGAGGATCCGCGCCTGGTCGTCGTGGTGTTCGTCGAGAATGGCGGACACGGCGGGAGCGCCGCCGCGCCGCTGGCGCAACAGATCTTCGCGCGGTTCTTCGGCAAGACGCTGCCGCAGCCGCCGGCCCAGCGCACCGCCTCCGCGGAGCCCGGACAACGGACAGAGTTCCAGGCCGCCGCCGCCGTTCGACTCCCGCCTTCCGCCTCCCGTCTTCCGGTGCCGGAGAGGACCCGATGATCGGCCGCGTTCTTCCGGTGCCCAGGCGCCTGGACCTGATCGTCCTCGGCTCGGCCCTTGCGCTGGCGTCCCTGGGCGTTCTCTTCATCGCCTCCACGACGGGCGGGGGCCGCCTCCAGGGGCTCGCCACACGCCAGGCGATCTGGATCGCGGTCGGCCTCCTCGGGATGGTGGCAGCGGTGCTCCTCGACTATCGCACGCTGCTCAAGATCTCCTTCGCGCTCTATCTGACCAGCCTCGCGCCGCTCTTGTACCTGCTCGTGTTCGGCCAGCGCATCGCCAACGTCCGCTCGTGGATCCGCTTCGGGAGCTTCCAGTTTCAGCCGGCCGAGCTCGCCAAGATCACGACGGCGCTGCTCGTCGCGTACCTCTTCGAAAACGAGGACGACGCGCGCCTGCGCCTGTCCACCTTCGTCAAGCTCGGCGCCATCGTCGGCGTCCCCTTCGTGCTCGTCTTCGCGCAGCCGGACCTGGGCCTCGCGCTGACCTTCCTGCCGCTGCTCATCGTCGGGTTCTTCTTCGGGCGCCTGCCCGCCAAAGGGTGGATCGCGATCTTCATCGCGGTCGCGGTGCTCGCCGGGGCCGGCTGGCTCTTCCTGAAGGACTACCAGAAGCAGCGGATCGAGACGTTCTTGAATCCCGATCGGGACGTGCTGAAGGCCGGCTACCAGGTCCGCCAGTCCAAGATCGCGGTCGGCTCGGGAGGCTTCTCCGGGAAGGGGTTCCGGGCGGGCACGCAGAGCCAGCTGCGATTCCTGCCCGTCCAGCACACCGACTTCATCCTGGCGGTCATCGGGGAGGAGTGGGGGTTCCTCGGCATCATCCTGGTGCTCGGCTTGTTCGCGGCCCTGGTCCTCCGATGTTTGACGCTCGCGCGCGTCGCCCGGGACCGGGGAGGCGTCTTCCTGATCCTGGCCCTGGCGGGCATGCTGTTCTTCTCGGTGACCGTCAACGCCTCGATGATGATCGGCCTGCTGCCGACGACGGGGATCCCGCTGCCGCTCGTCTCCTACGGCGGCTCCTCGATCGCGACGACGTTTCTCG
Organism: Acidobacteriota bacterium; assembly: GCA_046726795.1. Lineage (GTDB taxonomy): Bacteria > Acidobacteriota > Thermoanaerobaculia > UBA5066 > Gp7-AA6 > JAWOLE01. The sequence goes on along the minus strand of JBKPBH010000087.1, from coordinate 2,184 downwards.
CGATCGGCCTCATCCTGAGCGTCGACTACCGACGCTTCGCCAACGCGTGAGACGGGAGCTGCTCGTCAACGCGACTCCCCCGGAGACGCGAGTCGCGGTGCTCGAGGACGGCAAGACGGTCGAAGCCCTTCACGAGCGGCGCGGCCATCAGGGGCTCGTCGGGAATGTCTATCTGGCGCGGGTCCACCGGGTGCTCCCCGGGATGCACGCCGCCTTCGTCTCGATCGGGCTCGAGCGCGATGCCTTTCTCTACGTCCAGGATGTGCTGCCTCGGACCGTGGAAGCGGACGGTGAGGAGAGATCCCCTGCCTCCGAAGAGGCCGCCGGCTTCGCGGTGGACCGCGCCCGCATCGAGGACCTGCTGCGCGAAGGGCAGGATCTGGTGGTCCAGGTGACCAAGGACCCGCTCTTCGGAAAAGGGCCGCGCGTGACCGCGAACATCGCGCTGCCTGGGCGCTTGCTCGTGTGTCTGCCGGGCGCGCGCGGGATCGGCATCTCCCGGCGCATCACCGACGACGCCGAGAGGCAGCGGCTCCGGGAAATTCTCGAGTTGTTCCCGCCGGGAGCCGGATGGATCGCGCGCACCGCGGCGCAGGGCTCCGAGGTCGCCGATTTCCTGGCGGACCGCCGTTACCTCGAGGAGATCGCGGCCCGGATCCGGCGCAAGGCCGAGAACGCGAGCGGCCCGCTGCTCGTGCAGCGCGAGCTCGACATCGCCCTGCGCAGCCTGCGCGATCTCGTGACGCCCGACTTCGCGGCGATCCGCGTGGACTCTCCGGAGGTCCGCGAACGGATCCTGGAGTTCCTGGCTGCCGTCGCGCCGGAGCTCGCGCCCCGCGTGGAGCTCGACGAAGGTCCGGAGCCGCTCTTCACGCGCTTCGGGGTCGAAGCGGAGATCGAGAACGCCCTGAAGAACCGCGTGCACCTGAAATCGGGCGGCTCGGTCGTCATCCAGCAGACCGAGGCGCTCGTCGCGATCGACGTCAACACCGGAAAGTTCGTGGGCAGCGGCGCGCTCGAGGAGACCGTCTTCGCGACGAATCTCGAGGCGGTCGGTGAGATCGCGCGGCAGATCCGGCTCCGCGACCTGGGAGGCATTCTGGTCGTGGACTTCATCGACATGGAAGACCCGGCCCACCGGCGCGAGGTCTTCGAGCGCTTTGAGCAGGAGCTCTCCCGCGACCGCGCCCGCACGCGCCTGCTGCAGATCTCGGAGTTCGGCCTGGTCGAGGTCACGCGTCAGCGCACGCGGGGGAACCTCGAGAGGACGCTGACCCGTCCCTGCCCGTGCTGCGCGGGTAGCGGCCGGGCCAAGACGGACCTGTCAGTGGCACTGGACCTGCGCCGCGACCTGCTTGCAACGGCGAATCTGTACGCGCCCGGGGAGACCCTGCGCCTGCGGGTTCGCTCCTCACTGGCCCGGCTCCTGGCGGACGAGGAGACGGAGATCCTTCCCGAAATCGAAGCGCGGCTCGGTGTCCGGCTGGCGCTCGTTGAAGACGATACCCTGCCCCCCACGGAGTACGAAATCCTCTAAGTCTTTTGATTCCATCATTTAGATATTTGGGAATAGCATCCGCGAGCCTCGTGTTGCCTAAGTCAGCACGCGATACCTTCCTTCCCGGCCCCGACCAATTGGTCGGGGCCGCCTTTTTATGCCGTCGGCTTCGCTCGCTACGGGACCTGCGCCTTCAGCGCACCGGCGAGCGGCTCGGCCGGGTGCGGCCTCGACCGCTCGCCTGGTCCCTTCGCTCGCTGCGCCCCCCGCGGCTACAAGTTGGGGAGGATTAACCTTCCCACGTGAAGGGTCTCAACCCGCGGGTCAATACGCTTCGGCCAGGCAGCAAGACGCGATCAGCTAATCTCGGCCCCAGAGAACACCAGCGCCGGCGATTGGCCGGTTGGCGCCGCTGCCTTTTCTTCACTCTTTTTTCCTTGGCGCATCAGGTTCTCCGAGCCTCTCCATGGGTCATCGTTACGGACTTCGCTGATTCGACAGTCCATACGATTGACCTCGGTACAAATCCGCCAACGGTCTATGGTCCTTTCCTGAAGGACGAGATCGTCGCAGACTCCCATGTAGGGGCCATCAAGATCATTCCTGGCGATCGAGCTGCCCTGCTTGCGGGTGCGTATTCCAACATGTGGCGATTGGACATCACGAATCCAGGCCTGCCTTTCGTA
>JBKPBH010000086.1:0-17662 GCA_046726795.1 Acidobacteriota bacterium | reverse complement strand
TGGGAAGCGACTCCGGGCTATCACCGCATCGAAGACCAGATCGCCGAAGGGGACAAGGTCGTGACCCGCCTCACGTCGTTCGGGAAACATGAAGGCGACCTGCCGGGAGCCCCCCGGACCGGCAACGACATGGAGATGACCTCGATCACGATTCACCGCATCGCCGACGGCAAGCTGGCGGAGAAATGGTCGGAGAAAGATATGATCCGCCTCCTGCGGCAGATCGGCGTGATGCCCTCGCCGGGACAGTCCGGGCGCTGAGCGACAACGCTGGAGTCGGCGTCCCGGTGGGATCAGGAAGAGCAAGAGCAACGGAAACGAAGATGAGGAAGGGGCTGGCCAGGGTGGCCGGAATCGTCGGGAGTCTCTGGCTGTCCGTCGAGCCCGGCTCCCAGGCGCTGCTCAAGCGCGGTCGCCGGTTCCCGGCCCGGTTCGGAAGGAGGCGCCCATGACGACCCGCGCGAGCGGAACGTTCGACGTCAAGGTCACTCCTCAATCCGCGGATGAGAAGGCCGCGAGCACGACACTCGGCCGGATGTCGATCGACAAGCAGTTCCACGGCGATCTGGAAGGGACGAGCAAGGGCGAGATGCTGACCGCCGGCACGGCCGTCCAGGGCTCGGCCGGTTACGTCGCGATCGAGCACGTGAGCGGGAAGCTTCGCGAAGGCGCCGGCACCTTCGTTCTCCAGCACAGCGGCGTCATGAACCGCGGCGCGCTGCAACTGACGATCACCGTGGTGCCGGACTCCGGTACGGGCGAACTCGCGGGCCTTGCGGGCACGATGACGATCAAGATCACCGACGGAAAGCATTTCTACGACTTCGACTACACGCTCGCCGGCTCTCCCTGAGGCAGGAGAGGCGACGCCCGGCGAAGGGGAGGTGTGGAATGCCGGTATCGAGCGCGTTTGCGGAAAGCAATCGGTCGGAGACAGAACGCCTGCGCAGGATGGTCGGAGGCCTGGACGCGGCCAGGCTGGCCGTCCGTCTGTCGAACGGCTGGACCGTCGCCGGGTCCCTGGCTCATCTCGCGTTCTGGGATCGCCAGAGGCTGTGCCTGATGCGCCGATGGGCCGCCGGGGACATCCGCAGCGGAGCGTATGACGGGGACGTGTTCAACGACGCCGCGCAGCCCCTGCTCGAAATGATCCCGCCCGAGCGAGCTGCGGCCGCCGCGCTTGCCGCCGCCGAGGAGATCGATGCCCTGCTGCTCGAGGTGTCCGACGAGGTGGTCGAGACGGCGCTGGCTCGTCCCGACGCTCCGAACCTCGACCGCGGCTCGCATCGGCAGCACCACCTCGACCGTGTGGAACAGGCCTTGGCCAAGGCGGGCTACGCCTGAGACTCGCTCGGTGGAAGTCTCGAGCGTGAAGGTCGAGCCGAGTCAGCCTCGGTGGCGGCTCGAAGAGGGCGCGGGCTCGCTGACCTTCGTCATCCCGGCCAGACGCCACTGGCTGGTCTTGCTCTTTCTGAGCCTCTGGATTCTCGGTTGGGCCATCGGCGAGCTCCTGGTCCCTGCGCGCCTGCTCGGAAGAAGCCGGGAGGCGGGTGAGAATTTGTTCATGGTCGTCTGGTTAGTCGCGTGGACCCTGGGAGGCCTCGTCGCGATCTACCTGTGGCTGTGGAACCTCGCAGGCCGCGAGATCGTGACCGTCCGCGAGGGCACACTGGCGATCCGAAGAGCGATCGACGGCCTGGGGCGGTCCCGGGAATTCGATGCCGCGCACATCGAAGGCCTGCGCGTGGCGAGTCAGCTCTGGAATCCCTGGGACCCGGCCTCGAGGCTCCGATTCTGGGGGGTCGGCGGAGGGACGATCGCGTTCGACTATGGCGCGACGACGTATCGGTTCGGCGGCGCCCTCGAAGAGGCCGAGGCGCGTCAGATGGTGGCGCGGCTCGCCCGTGCCCTGCCGGCCGGCGCGACAGCCCCGGAAAACCCGGAAAGCGAAAGCCCATGAGCCGTTCTGGCGCTCGGGGTATTTCATCGGCACGGGACCCCTCGTCACGGTGATCGCTCTTGCCGGGCTCGGCCTGACGAGGGACCCTGATCCAAACCCGGTCGGGTTCGGCATCCTGGCGTTTCTGACGTTCTGGCCGAGCGTTATCCTGATGATCGTGGCATTCGTGAAGAGCAGGAGTCGGAGCGCGTGAGGCGAGTCGCGAATCTCTCGATCCTGGCGGTCCTTCTGGCCGGACCTGTCGCGGCGCAACAGCCGGAAGCCGCCGCTCCTCTGCCGTCGGTGCGGCTTCCGGCGGAGCTTGACCGCGTGCTTCGCGACTATGAGAAGGCGTGGCAAGCGCGCGACGCCGCGGCGCTGTCGGAGCTCTTCGCGGAGGACGGCTTCGTGCTCGCCGGCGGCCGGCCACCCGTTCGGGGACGCACCGCGATCCGCTCCGCATACGCGGGTGCGGGCGGCCCCCTGGCCCTTCGCGCGTTGGCCTTCTCGATAGGCGGAGACGCCGGTTACATCATCGGCGCCTTCGGACCGAAGGCCGAGGCGCCGGACACCGGCAAGTTCGTGCTGGCTCTCAAACGCGGTCCGGACGGGCGTTGGCTCATCATGGCCGACATGGACAACTCCAACCAGCCGCGCGCCCCGGCGCCGTAGCCGACTCCTTCCCCGGCCTCCCCTCGTTGATCTGGCCGAAGCGTGATGTCAAAGCCACCCGCGAAGGAGCGAGGAGGCGTCGAGCGCTCCAATGCCAGTGGCGCGGATCTAGAATGATTCACGGACCGGAGGCTGAATGGCGAAGAACGCCGGGGCGCTTCATTCCGTAGAAGATCACTTTCGCGGGCGGGATCCGAGCGTGCGGGCCACCTACGATCGGATCCTCGAAGCCGCCCGGCGATTCGGGACCGTCGGCGAAGAGGCGAAGAAGACATCCATCCACCTGACGAACAAGACGGCCTTCGCGGGCGTGGCGACGCGCCGCTCGAGTCTCGTTTTGACGCTGAGGCTCCCCCATGATCTGAAAAGCCCGCGGGTCTCGCGGCGCGAGCGGGCATCGGCGAATCGGTGGCATCTAGAGATCCGGTTTCTGGATCCGCTTGAGGTCGATCCGGAAGTCCGGGGTTGGCTCCGAGACGCCTACACGCTGACTCAGTAAGGCCGTCCCTTTCCCGGAGCAACAGACTGGAGATGAAGAGATCCTCAGCGGGGAATCGGCGGTTGCCGAGCAGGGTTTTCGGTCTTGCGATGCCCCGTGCTCTCCGACCCTGCGTCCTCCTCCTCTTGGGGCTGACCGGGACGCTCCCACAAGCCGCTCCGGCGCAGGCCGGGAACGAACCGCTCTCGGCGGCGCTTCCCGAGGTTCAGATATTCCTGCGCGAGGTGCGTGCAAGGCTGCACAGCGACGATTTCCTTCTCGATCAGTACACGTTCACCGAGAGACAGACGCAGCGGCAGCTCGATTCCAGCGGGAACGTCAAGAAGGTCACCTCCGCCCTGTACGAGGTCTATCCCTCTCCGGAACCCGGGCGCACATACCGCAAGCTCATCGAAAGAGACGGGACGGCCTTGACGGCCGAAGAGCTGGCGAAGGAGGATCAGAAACAGGAGGCGAAGGAAGCGAGAAAGGTGGCCAAGCTCTACGGCGCGGACGCCTCGCGGCGGGCCTCGGCGGAGTCGGAACGGCGCTTGAAGGAGACGAAGACGATCGACGAGATCTTCCAGGTCTTCGAATTTCGAATCGTCGGGCGCGAGACGCTCGGAGGCCGCAGCGCCATCGTGCTCGCCTTCGCGCCTCGGCCTGGGGTCGACCCGGACACGCGGGGAGGCAAGATCCTGCAGAAGTTCGTGGGACGGGCCTGGGTGGACGAGGAGGACCGGCAGCTCGTCCGCGTCGAAGCGGAGCTGATGGACGATCTCTCTTTCGGGTTCGGCCTGCTCGCGAAGTTGAAGAAGGGGGCGCGGGCCGAGATTCTGAGGCGAAAAGTCAACGACGAGATCTGGCTTCCGGCGGCGGCGCGCTTCGTGGGGCACGGGCGGCTGCTGCTCGTCAAAGGCCTTCACATCGACTCGCTCTCCGAATATTCGGACTACAAGAAGTTCACCGTGGCGACCGACTCAGAAGTCAAGCCCAATCAGCATCGACCGTAGGACATTCACTTCGCGAATGGCGGCCGAGAGAGTTCGACGGGCGCGCGTGGTCCCGTCGGGGTTGCCGGTCGGATCGGCCTTTGATAGACGGGGACCGTGGCGGGCATGCACATAGGCGTCCTGACGGGCGGCGGCGACGTCCCCGGATTGAACGCGGCCATCAAGTCCGTTTACAACGCCGCGAAGGACCACGGCTGGGTCCGTCCGGGCTCGCGCGATGCGAACGTGACGGGTATTCTGCGCGGCTGGAAAGGCGCGGTCCAGATGACCTGCGACGCCGGCAACGGCGCGTGGACCGACGTCCTGGCGCTGGACGACGCACGGGTGCGCACGGTGGACCGTTACGGCGGCACGTTCCTGCACACCTCGCGGACACGACCCGACCGGATGCGCTTCTCAGATCTGCCGCCGGGCGCGCGGGAGAGGGCCGGCGAGCTCCCGCGCGTCAGCGATAGCCTCGTGGACGCGACTTCGCTCGTCATCCAGAACCTGAGCGATCTCGGGATCGACTGCCTGGTCGCGATCGGCGGAGACGACACTCTGGGCTACGCCCACACGCTGGCGGCGCGCGGCTTCCCCGTGGTGGGAATTCCCAAGACCATGGACAACGACGTGCACGGCAGCGACTACTGCCTGGGCTTCGCCACGGCGATCATCCGGGCCGTCGAATTCATCAACCGGCAGCGGACTCACCTGGGATCCCACGAAGTCGTAGGCGTGTTCCGGGTTTTCGGCCGCGACTCCGGCTTCACGGCCCTGGGTACGGCGATGGCCATCTCCGACATCCGCTGCGTGATCCCCGAGCACGTCTTCGAGCTCCCGGCGTTGACCGAAACGGTGGCGCGCGACCACACCATGAGCCCGGGACACTACGCCATGGTTCTCTGCTCGGAAGGGGCCATCTGGAAGGGCGGACAGCTCGTCGAGGTCGGACCTCCGGACGCCTATGGCCACCGTCACAAGCAGAACGTGGGCGAAGCGTTGGCGGAAGCGATCACCCGGGAGACGGGCCTGCCCACCCGGCCACAGGATCTCGCCTACGATCTGAGGAGCGGCGATCCCGAGCCTTTCGATAAGATCATCGCGAACACATTCGGAACCCTCGCCGTCGAGCTCATCGCGCGGGGGAAGACCGGCCGCATGGTGTGCATTCAAAACGGGGTCTACGCCGAAACCGAGTTGCCCGATCCTTCCTGGCCTCCCCGGACGGTGGACGTCGCGTCCGACTACGACGCCGCGCGCTTCCGCCCTCGCTTCGCCAACCGCTTCGGCCGGACGATCTTTCTCTGACGAATTTACCCGGGCGGGCAGTCGGCCGAAGGCGTTCGCTTCGCGAACGGCGGCCGAGAGAGTTCAAGGATCAGGGGCTGATCCCATCGCTTCTTGAAAACTCTCGGCTGCCGGTCGTAACGCGACCGCCCGCAGCCGAAGGTCACACTCGCAACGCCGCCTCACACCGCGTTTCAGCACCCTGCTAGCCTTCAGCATGGTCCGAGGGGAGATCTTCAACAGCGCGACGCACCTGGCGGGATCGCTCTTCGCCGTGGCTGGTTTCGCGATGCTCCTCACGACCGCCGCCCGCACCGGAGATCCCTGGAAGATCGCGAGTTTTGCCGTTTACGGACTGGCTCTCGTCGCGCTCTACCTCTTCTCGACGCTGTACCACAGCCTGGACGGCCGTCCGAAGAGCATCTTCCGCAAGCTCGACCACACGTCGATCTACGTGCTCATCGCCGGAACGTATACGCCGTTCGCGCTCGTCAGCCTGCGAGGACCGTGGGGATACATGCTTCTCGCGACCGTCTGGACGCTCGCAGCGGCCGGCATCCTCCAGGAGTTTCTTCTGCGACGGCGGATTCGCGCGCTGTCGGTCTCTCTCTACATCTTCATGGGCTGGCTCGCGCTCGCGGTGTTCGTGCCGCTGCGGCACGCGATCGGATGGGAGGGGATGGCCTGGCTCTTCGCCGGCGGGATCCTCTATACGGCTGGCGTCTTCTTCTACCTCGTCGATGAGAAGTACGCGCACAGCCACGGGGTCTTCCATCTCTTCGTGCTGGGCGGGAGCGCGCTTCATTTCTTCGTCGTGCTGCGTTTCCTCGCGTAACGCGTTCTTGTCATCCCGAGGAGCGAAGCGACGAGAGCGGATCCCTCGCTGGGCTCGGGATGGACAGGGGGAGGCGAGGAGCTTGGGACGACTCTCTCAGCGGGGAGTCAGCTTCCTGGTCTGGCGTCCGGACGAAGACGGCGGCAGGACGTGCTGGCGGTCCCGGACCGAGACGAGTTGCGCGACCCCGTTGCCGCGCGTCGCGGCGATGAGTGCTCCGCCGGGCGGGTTGGACAGGATCGCGCTGACGGAAGCCGACTCGAGGCCGGTTCCCACCGGCTGCCAGCTCGTCCCGCCGTCGGCGCTTCGGAAGACTCCTCCCGTGCCGCCCGGGACGAGCGGCGCCGCCCCGGCAGTCAAGGTCGACGGGCTCGATGGGTCGATCGAGAGCGTCTGAACCGATGCCAGGAGAGCCACCGGTGTCACGGTCCAGGTCTTCCCGCCGTCGGTCGAGCGGCAGAGGCCGAAGTTTCCGGCGAGATACTCAGTCGAGCCGGAGGAATCGAAGAAGATCGCGTTGACGCCGCCGCAAGCGGTGTCCGTCGCCACCGTGGACCAGGTCTTGCCCGCGTCGAGGCTCTGGAAGTACCCGATCGATCCCTGGCTGACGCCGATGACCTGCGATGTCCGGGCGGGGTTGACCGCCAGAAAAGTGATCGAAAAGCCCTGGGCGTCCAGGCTCGTCTGCGTCCAGGTGGCGCCTCCGTCGACGCTCTTGAAGACGCGCTGGGAATTGGTGCCGTTGTACGGGTGGGACGTGCCGGCGTAGAGCGTCGAGGATGCGGAAGGATCGATCGCGATCGAAGAAACGTAGGAGTCGGCGAGTCCCAGCGCGGAGGCGGTCCACGTCGAGGCGCCGTCCACGCTCTTGAAGAGGCCGGCGCCCCGGGTGCCGGCGAAGAGTGTCTGAGGACTGCCGGGGCGCGTAACGAGCGCCGCGACCGGAGCGACGGGCAATCCGTTGACGGCCGTCTGCCAGCTGGCTGCGCCGTCGGTGCTCTTCCAGACGCCGTCGGAAGCCGCCGCGTAGAGCGTCGACGGCGACGCTGCGTCGGACACGAGCGCGTTGACGACCCCCAGGATCAAGCCGGTGTTCGCCGGGGAGAAGGTCCTGGCGGTGTCCAGGCTCAAGTAGACGCCGGCGCCGAGCGTTCCGACATAGACCGTGGAGGACTGGCCGGGCGCGATCAGGACGGTCCAGACAAAGAAGCTCCGCATCCCGCCGCCGATGGAAGTCCAGTTCGCGCCCCCGTCGGAGCTCTGGAAGAGACCGTTGCCGTACGTCGCGGCGTAGAGGGTTGAAGGCTTGGACGGATCCACCGAGAGGGCGACGACGAGAGGCAGAAATGTCCCGCCGGAGCCCTGGTTGACGGTCAGACCCTTGTTGATCGCGCTCCAGTGGGCCCCGCCGTCGGTGCTCTTGAAGATGCCGGAGCCGCCGGTGTTCCCGGCATAGAGCGTCGCCGGCGCGGACGGATCGGGCACGAGTGAGAAGAAAGAGACACCCGCGTTGCCGTAGGTGTCCCAGTTCGCGCCGCCGTCGGTCGAGCGCAGGAGGCCGAAGCTGCTCGCGGCGAGGATGGTCGAGGCGTTCGAAGGGTCGAATCGGAAGGACGATGTCTCGAGCGCGATGTTGAAACCGCCGAACGTTCTGGCGATCCAGGTCGTGCCGCCGTCGGTGCTCTCGAAGATCTCGGAGAAGCGGGTGCCCGCCCAGATCGTGCCGGGATGACGCGGGTCGAAGGCGAGGCCCTCGACATCCAGGGGGGAGGTCCCGGTCAACGGGTCGACCAGTCCGACGTTGTCGTCCGCCCAGGTCGCGCCGCTGTCGGTGCTCTTGAAGATTCCGACGCTCTCGACGCCGGCCGGCGTGATCGTTCCGACATAGAGCGTGGTCGGGGCAGCGGGATCGACGGCGATCGTCTGAACGCGGTACGACGAGATTCCGGAATTCGAGGCTCTCCACGTCGTCCCGCCGTCGTCGCTCTTGTAGACGCCTTGATCCGTCCCGGCGTACAGGGTGGCCGGACGGGAGGGGTCGGCGGCCAGGCAGTAGACGTTGCCGCCGAGCGGCCCCCCCGAGGTCCAGATTCCGGTCTGGCCGGCCGCGGTGCGGGTCAGCGCCGCGAGGATTCCCGCCGCGGCCATCCATCGAAGCCACCGGGTGCGGCTGCCGGCCGCGCGTGAGGACATATCTCGATCATGTTAACGCGCGAGACGCGCTCGGGGATTACGTCAGGGAGCCGATTTACTCTCGTGGCATCACCTGGTACTGCTCGATCTTGCCGTCGGGCATGTCCCTCTCCCATACCTGGAGCGTCCTCTTCTTCAACTTCACTTCGAAGCTGCGGAACTTCATCCCTCCGCGGTCCCGCTCGTCGGTCTGCTTGAAGGCGAGTGGCTGTCCCAGAGGTGCAAAGCCGGCCGCGAAGTCGCGCAGCGCCCGGTCCGTGAAGTAGCTGTTCGCATTCTCGGTCAGCTGCGAGCGGTCGATTTTCCCGCGCCGCAAGCCCTCGAAGATGCGGCGGGCGCGCCGCTCGGCCTCGGCGGCGTCCTCGGACGCGAAGAGCAGGGGAGCGATCTTCACGGCAATCTCCGAAGCGGCTTCCACGGCGTCCTGGTTCGTCAGCACCGACACCGCCGCGCGGTCGTCCGGGAAAATCATGTTGGACGCGGTGAAGCCGGACACTTCCCCGCCGTGACTCAGACCGCGATGTCCCGACCGGCTGGCCACGCCCAGGCCCAGCCCGTATTGGGTCCCGAGGCCGTTCTTCAATCGCACTTCGGTCTCCATCTCCGCGTAGGAGGTCGGCGCCAGCAGGCTGCGGTCGAGCAGGCTGACGTTCCATCGCGCCAGATCCTCGGCCGTCATCGCGAGCTCTCCGGCGGCGAAGAGCCAGCCTTTCCCTTCCTTCGGCGCGGGCCGCAGGGGTCCAAGTCCGTAGCGCAGATACCCGGCCGGGTCGGTCTCGGCGAGGCGGCCCTCGTCCACGTCGGCGACGCTGGTCATCGAGAGCGGACGGAACACGCGTGCCTTGAGCAGCTCGAGGAGGGGCACGCCGGCCGCCTTCTCGACGATCAGTCCCGCGAGGACATAACCGGTGTTGCTGTACTGGTACCGGGTACCGGGCTCGAAGTCCAGGGGCTTCTTCGCCCAGCGGTCGAGGATCTCCCACGCCGCGACTTCCCGCAGCATGAAAGGGGGCACGTAGTCCTGGGGCCAGTAGTCCTGGTATCCCGAAGTGTGGGAGAGGAGCTGGCGGACCGTGACCTCGCCGGCTCGCGTCGGGTCCGGGAGGAACCGGCTGACCGGGTCGTCCAGGGATAGCTTGCGCTCCTCGACGAGCAGGAGGACCGCCGCGGCGGTGAACTGCTTGCTGATCGAGCCGATCGCGTAGCGCATGTCGGGACGTGCGGGCGACCTGGGCTCCAGGCGGGCGTCGCCATAGGCCTGGACATACGCGATTCGGCCTTCCCGGACCACGGCGACGGAGGCGCTCGGCACGCCCGAGGAGGCGAGGATCTTCCTCGCCGCGCGATCCACTTCCGCGCGAAGTTGCGCGTCGGCCGCCTGCCCTTGAGCGAGGATCGGCGTCGCCGCCGCGAGCAGGGCGGTCGCCACGATCCGAACCCGTCCGAGGAAAGTCGTCGCCATGTTTCTCTCCTTCTTCGGCGCTCTTGTCATCCCGAGGTCGCCGACGCGCCATTAGCCGCTATGGCGACGGCGCGAGTAATGCGCTTGGCTCGGGATGTTAGACGAGCGCGTCGGCCGGACGCGAGGCGGCGCCGGTGGTCGGAGCGGCGCTTTCGGGGAAACCGGACGCGAAGAAGAGGTTGATGGCCGCGAGCGCGAGGAGCACTGCAAAGACCGGCAGGAGAGACCTCTCGATCGCCTGGCGAAAGAGGGCCGGCGCGATTCCGGCGACGCTCGCGCCGCCGGTCCCGTGGGTGCCCGCGAGCAGGCGGCTCGCCGCTGGAAGCCCGCTCCCCAGCCGGGACGCGATGCCGGCCGCGAAGACACCGCCTAGAGCCCCGACGCCGATCGACCCACCGACCGTGCGGAAGAATGGGACGAGGCTCGTGGCGACGCCGCGATGCCGTTCGGGCACCACGTGCTGTATCGCGAGCACCTGGGCGAGCGAGCTGGGGCCCAGGCCCGCGCCCACGACCGCGCAGGCCGCGCTCGCCCACGCCACCCCCGCGTTGGCGAGCGCGCACCCGACGAGCCCCGCCAGACCCGTCAGGATCAGGATCGCGCCCGACCGGGCCGTTCGGCGAAAGCCGAAGCGGAGGATCAGCCGGCCCGCGGCGGCCGCGGAGAGGGCCCAGAAGAAGATGAGCGGCGTTACGACCGCACCGGCTGCTCCCGCCGTCCCTCCGCGCGCGCCCTGCACAAAAAGCGGCACGAACGTGTCGATGCCGAAGATCGTCGTGCCGAGCACGATGCCGGCCAGGTACGGCGAGGCCGTCTCCCAGCGGCGGAAGAGGTCGGGCGGCACGAGCGGATGCCGGCGGCGGGTCTGAAGCCTCGCGAAGACCGCGAGCGAGGCCGCTCCGGCCAGCCCGAGCCCCGCTCGTAGGCCGGGACCGGTGCCCGACGAGCCGGGCGCGTGCAGGACCGCGAAGAGGATGAACGTGATTCCCACGGCGAGCGAAGACGCGCCGGCGACGTCCACGGGGTCGGGTAGGGGAGCGCGCGACTCGATCATGCGGGTCGCGACGAGGAAGAACGCGATCACGCCCAGGGGGATGTTGATCGAGAAGATGGACCTCCAGCCGAAATGGACGGTCAGGAACGCGCCGAGCAACGGCCCGACGAGGCTTGCGAACCCCCACACCCCGGAGAAGAGACCCTGGATGCGGGCGCGCTCCTCCAGAGAATAGAGGTCGGCGATGACGGTCAGCGCGACCGGGATCAGGCCCGCGGCGCCCAGACCCTGGAGCGCCCGCGCCAGAATCAACTGCGGCATCGAGCGCGCCAGGGCGCAGACGATCGCGCCCGAGAGAAAGATGCCGATCGCGACCAGGATCAACCGCCGGCGCCCGTGGATATCCGCCAGACGGCCGTAGACGGGCATCGCGACGGTCGAAGTCAGGAGGTAGACCGAGAAGACCCAGGCGTAGAGGGGGAGCCCGCCCAGATCGCCGATGATCGTCGGCATCGCCGTCGAGACGATCGTCGTCTCGAAGGACGCAAGCGCCGTGACGAGAACGAGCGCCACGGTCACGGCGCGCCGCCGTTTCGGGTCGAACCGGGGAGCCGGCGCCTCCGACATGAGCGGGGAAGCCTACAGCACACGTCGCTCCGCGCTTGCGCGGGATCTGCGCCTTGCGGCGCACCGGCAAGCGGCTCGGCCGGATGCGGCCTCGACCGCTCGCCTGATCCCGTGCAAGCGCTTCGCTCCCGCGGCGCGCGCCTCCTCCCTCGCTCCGCTCGGGAGACTTCGCGCACCGCGACCGAGGCTAGATTGATCGTGGGTCAATCTGTGACTTGTTGCCAGTCAGTCGGCGCCAGCCCTGGACCTTCTCTGATTCGCCCTCAGGCGGTGTGGACTTCGGTTTGGACGTCGGGGGTCGCGACCGCGACCGTTCCGTAGAGCGGTCAGCGCCCCTTGAAGGCGGTCACCAGGTCCGAGCCTTGTTCGGCAGTCACGCCGCCCAGGTCGAACCGGAGGCGGACGGAGTTGAAGAGGGACAAGTCCCGGTGCACCGGGTTGGCGCGGTCCATCTCGCCGGTGATCGCGACCTGCGCGCTCGCGAGCGGCACCCCCCGCTCCTTCGCGATGACCTGCAACAGCTCGACGCCACAGGCCGCCACGCCGGACAGGAAGAGCTCGGCCGGCGTGACTGCCTCGCCGGGGCAGCCGTTCTGCACCGGACCGTCGGCCACGAAATGATGGTTGCGGCACCCGCAGAGAACTCGTCCGAAGGTGTCGGTGGACCGGGCGGAGACGTCGTAACGTCGAATATCCGGCATCGGCTGACCTCCCGGCGCAACTCTACTTCGAAGCCTTGCTCGTTGAATGAAGCTCGACGAATCACAGAAGGAGGGGATCATGCGAGCACTTCGGCTTTTCCTGGCTGTCCTCATGTGTCGCCATCGCGTTTTCGGCCCCGGCCCTGGCCCAAGCCGGCGACGAGAAGAAGGGTGTCGCGCAGAAGGAAGCGAAGCCGGCGGGGCCAACAGCGATGAAGTTCGTCGCCACCGAGGAGGCGCCCAAGGCGATCGGGCCTTATTCGCAGGCAGAACTCCGGGAGCTAGAATCTGCCTTGAGGATCGCTGATAGGGGAGGTAACCCATGGCTCTGAACAGGAGGGCTCTGCTGTCGGGGCTGGCCGCGGGGTTCACGCTCCCGGCTTTTCGGGCGGATACGCTGAAGATCGTGGCGCAGGCCTCCCGGGCGGCGGGGTCGCGGCCCGCGGCCGAGCTCGCGGCCGACGAGGCCTACTGGTCGGAGATCGCCCGGGCCTTCGACGCGGATCGCACACTCGTCAACCTGAACAACGGGGGGTGCAGCCCGACTCCTTCACACGTGCTCGAGGCGATGATCCGCGATCTACGGTTCTCCAACGAGATCCCGGTCCACCACATGTGGAATGTGCTCGAGCCGCGGATCGAGTCGGTCCGCCGGGACCTCGCCTCGGAGTTCGGCTGCGACCCGGAGGAGATGGCGATTGTCCGAAACGCCTCGGAGGCGATGGAGACGCTGATCCTCGGGATCGACCTGAAGGCGGGGGACGAGGTCCTCCTGACCAACCAGAACTACCCTCGCATGATTACGACCTGGGATCAGCGCGCGCGCCGGGACGGGATCGTGGTGAAACAGATCTCCTTTCCGGTGCCTCCTCCCTCCCGGGAGGACGTCGTCGACCGCTTCCGCCGTGCGGTGACACCGCGCACGCGGGTCCTCGAGGTGACGCACATGACGAACCTGACGGGACAGATCCTGCCCGTGCGCGAGATCGTCCGGATGGCGCGGGAGCGCGGAATCGAGGTCTTCGTGGACGGCGCGCACGCCTTCGCGCACTTTCCGTTCAAACGGGGCGAGCTCGAGTGCGACTACTACGGCACCAGCCTCCACAAGTGGCTCTTAGCGCCCATCGGCACGGGTTTTCTCTACGTGCGCAAGGAGAAGCAGAAGAAGATCTGGCCGCTCATGGCGGCTCCCGTCGCGATGGACAACGACATCCACAAGTATGAGGAGATCGGCACCCACCCGGCCGCCAACCACAACGCGATCGCCGGCGCGCTCGCCTTTCACCGCGGGATCGGAGCGGCCCGCAAGGCGGCCCGCCTGCGCCTCCTGCGCGACCGGTGGGCCAGACGCCTGCTCGCGGCCGATCCCCGCGTGAAGGTGCCGACCCCCTTGAACGACACCGATTCGTGCGGCATCGGATTGATCCACATCGAGGGGACGGACACGAGCAAACTCCAGGCCGTTCTTTGGGAGAAACACCGGATCATGACGACGCCGATCATCCACCCGGAGTTCAATGGGCTGAGGGTGACCCCGAACGTCTACACGACGCTGCCTGAGATCGACCTCTTCTGCGAGAAGATGGAAGACGTCCTCAGAAAGGGACTCCCGGCCTGATCGGGCTTCGCTCGCGAAACGGAAAGTTCAGCGGTGGCGGTGAAAGCCGCCGTGTCCGCCAAAGTGTCCGCGATGGCCGAAGCGCCCGCCAATGAAGACCGAGCCGGAGAAATAGGGGCCGCCCCACCAACCGTAGTACGGCCAGCCCCAACCCCAGCCGTAATAGGGATAGCCGTAGCCGACGTATCCCGGCTCGACGGCGACGGTCTCTCCTTCTCCCTCGGTGGATTCGTAGACCGCTTGGGGTCGCGGGGCGTTTCCGCCCGGACCCGCGCCGAACGTCGCCACGCTGGCAAGGTAACGAATGACGGGCTCGCCGACGCCCGCACGCCGCAGCTCGATCAGGTCATCCGCGGTCAACGCCGCGTCGAGGCGCGCCTCGCGGGCCTGCACGTATGCGACGATCGTGTCGTTCGGCATCCCGGCCTTCGACATACGCACGATGTCGTTCAAGAGCGGGTTGGAGAAGCGCCTCGAGGGGCTGGCGGTCTGCGCGGCCGCGAGTGAGGCGCCGAAGATCAGGATCGCGGAAAAAGCTGCCAGTCGCTTCATGATCATTTCAACACTCCGGACGGCCTTCCAAATTTCATCGAGTCCGCTTCGATGATGCGCCTCTTTTCCCTCGAGAGCTCCGAATTTTAACAACTCCTTTTTGGCGGCGCGCCGTCCAGGGAAGAGGACAGATCTCAGGCAGGGCCGGCCGTTTCGGGCTCTCGTCGCCTGCGCATCCGGAAGAGATGGTCCAGGGAGAAGACGTCTTCCTCGGCCGGCAGGGCGAGGAGGAAAACGAGCAAGGCGAGGCGAGGGAAGACATGCTCGTGGAACGGATACAGCGGGACTTTCGGCCGCAGGCGTTCGCTTCGCGAACGGCGGCCGAGAGAGTTCAAGGACCGGAGCCTGGCCCAAGGGTTTCTTGGCTCAGTCACAGGACAGGACGCCCTCGTCCCATCTTTCAGCACCCCTACTCAGGCTCAGGGTGCGAACGGCAGGCGCGAGAAGGTGCGGCGTGGAAGGAGGGGGCGGCGAAAGGCGGGGCGGCCGGGGCGCAAAGCCATCGGGCTCACCCGCGGGAAGACGTGGAAACGCCGGGCGGGGCGGACGAAACGCGAGGGATAGGGCGCTCCGTATCCTCCGCCGAGCGGATAGGCGTAGGGCGCGCCGTAGGGAGTGGTTTCGAGATCGGCCGGCGCCACAGTGGCGGCGGAGACCGAAGTCTCATGTCCTTCGCCGGTCTCGCCGATGTCCACGGCCACGACCGCCGCGAGATAGCCGATGACGCTCCTGCCGGCGCCGGCTCTCTTCAATCTCCGGACGTCGTCGGCGGTGATGACCGCCGGAAGCTCCGGCTCGTGGGCGCGCAGGTACGAGATCACGGCGGCGTCGCTCTCACCGCGGGCCTTCAGCGCGACGGCATCCTCGAGCAGACCAGAAGGCACGGCGGCCGGCTCGGGAGTCTTGCGAGCGGCCGCTTCGCTGCGCTCGATCGCGACATGGCTGCCCGTTCCTCGGATTGTGACGCGCGTTCGGCCCGGCGTGTCGCCCGGCGCGGACGCCGGAACGAGCGCCGCGAGCAGCGTCAGTCCCGCCCAGACCTGGTGTGCTTTGGACATTCGGAGTTCCGGAGAATCCAGATATCACACCCCGGCGTGCTTCGAGCGATTTTTCGGAGCTCCTGAGAAAACCGGCCTCGGGCGTGCCGCCGGCGGGTTTTTGCGCTTATCGTTCCGCAGGGGATGTGTCTTGACTCCGGCAGAGGACAGGATCCAGAACATCTCCGACACCGCGCTCTGGGCGGCGATTTACCGGGCGCGAGAGTCGGAACGCCCCAACGCGCTCTTTCGGGATCCGTTCGCACGCCACCTGACCGGAGAGCGCGGTGACCGGATCGCCGGGCAGATGCGGGCGCACGACCGCTACGAGTGGGCCTGGGTCATGCGCACCGTGCTCTTCGACCGCTTCATCGCCGGGCGGGTCGCGGCGGGCGCGGACATGGTCGTCAACCTCGCCGCGGGTCTCGACGCGAGGCCGTATCGCATGGAGCTTCCGCCCGCGCTCGAATGGATCGAGGTCGATCTGCCCGCTCTGCTCGACTACAAGGAAAGCATCCTGCGCGATGAGAAGCCGGTCTGCGCGCTCGAACGCGTCCGGATGGACCTCTCTGACGTCGCCGCGCGGCGCGAGCTCTTTGGAAGGCTGGGCCGGAAGGCCAGAAACGCACTCCTCATCACCGAAGGACTTCTCATCTACTTGACGGCGGAGGAGGTTGGCGCGCTGGCTGAGGATCTCGCGAGGCCGGAAGGGTTCCGGCACTGGGTTCTCGACATCGCTTCGCCGGGCCTCCTGCGCCTGCTCCAGCGCGAGGTCGGCGCGGCGCTCGAGCAGGCCGGGGCTCCCTTGAAGTTCGGGCCGCCGGAAGGCCCGAAGTTCTTCGAGCCGCACGGCTGGCATCCTGTGGCCGTCGAGTCGCCGTTGAAGGCCGCGGCCCGCGCGAAGCGGCTGCCGTTCCTGCTGCGGTTGATCGCGATGCTCCCGGAGTCCTCCGGGCCCCAGGGCAATCGCCCGTGGTCGGGCATCTGCCTGATGGAGAAGAAGACGACTTGAGCCGGGCGGCCGGCAGACTGGGTGTTCCCGTTTCGGTGCTACTCCTGAAATCCCTCACGGCGGGCCGCAATCGAATGCGACAGCCGAGCCGTGGTTGAATCGCCGCCATGGACCCCTCCTTTCGTCCGGCCTGGTGGCTGCCGGGACCGCACATGCAGACGGCCTGGGGAAGCGCCGTCCGGTCGCGGCGGCAGGTCGTGTTTGTCCGCGAGAGACTGGAGACCCCCGACGGCGACGAGCTCCTCCTGGACCACGTCGAGGGCCCCGCCGGAAGCCCCCGTCTGCTCGTCCTGCACGGCCTGGAGGGAAGCTCCTATTCGGTTTATGTCCAGGGGCTGCTGGCCGCCGCCGTGCGGGGCGGCTGGCGTGGCACGGCCGTCAACTTCCGCTCTTGCGCCCGCGACCCCGCGCGCCTGTCGCGGATGCTTCCCAACCGCCGTCCCCGCCTCTACCACTCGGGGGAGACTTCGGACCTGGACTTCGTCGTCCGGGCGCTCTCCGCCCGCGAGCCGCAGATCCCTCTCTTCGCCGCCGGAGCATCGCTCGGGGGCAACGTCCTGCTCAAGTGGCTTGGCGAGTGCCCGAGCCAGCGCATGGTCTCGGCGGCCGCGGCCGTCTCGACCCCGTACGACCTCGCCGCCGGCGCGCGCCATCTCGAAACGCGGGTCGGGTGCCTCTACGTTGCGAGCTTCCTGAAGACCCTGCGGGCAAAGGCCAACGACGTCGTCGCCCGCTTCCCCGAGACCGCGGCGAGGGTCGATCTCGAACGCGTAGCGCGCAGCCGGACTTTTCGGGAGTTCGACGACGCCGCCACCGCTCCTCTTCACGGATTCGCCGGAGCGGACGACTACTACGAACGCTCAAGCTCGATCAATTTCCTGAGCGCGGTCCGCACGCCGACCCTCTGCCTCTCCGCCGAGGACGATCCGTTTCTTCCCGAGTCCGTTCTTTCGCGCGCCGCTGCGGCCGCCTCCGCTGCAGTCACGCTCCAGACGACTCGGAGGGGTGGACACATCGGCTTCGTCGCCGGTGCCGGGCCTCGCTACTGGGCGGAAGACAGGGTTGTCGACTGGCTCGCAGGGGGCTGGCGACAACCCTTCGCGGGCCATTGAGACAGGAGTGGAAAGGGTGTTGGAGGGCATGGTTCTTGCGCCAAGGAGACGTTTGGACAGGAGGTGCTTGGATGCGACGAAGAGCGGCCCTCATCGCTCTCACTTTCCTTTGCGCGCTCGGTCCGCTCCGGGCCGCTCTGGATGACCG
>JBKPBH010000085.1:0-10346 GCA_046726795.1 Acidobacteriota bacterium | reverse complement strand
CTCGAACACGGTCTTGGACAGATCCACGGCGATGGTCGTATGCTTCTCCACGGACTCCTCCTTTCGAGAGCAGCAATCACTCCGAACCGCGTTGGCACCCAGATGCCGTTCACGCGGTAGGAGGAGTCCATCTCATCACTCCGCGCTTGCGCGGGATCTACGCCTGCGGCGTACCGGGCGAGCGACTCGGCCGGATGCGGCCTCGATCGCTTCCCTGATTCCCGCGCAAGCACTCCGCTCCCGCGGGCGAGGCTCCTCCCTCCGATTACGCAGGAGACTCCTCGCGCCGCGACCGGGGCCCGGAAGACGCGCCGCCGTCACGATTGTCCGGACAAGCTCCTAGCGGGCCGTCTCTGTCGGACCCTGGAAGACGACGTCGGCCTTCCAGCCGAATCCTTCGGCGGCGGCCGCGATGAGCTCTCGGGCATGGTCCTGCGCCTTGGACTCGATGCCCGACTGACGCGCCGCGCGCGCGAGTTCCCCCCGCGCCCACAGCATCCAGCGCGTCCGATCCGCCGGCGTGATCGGATTGATCCATCCGCTCGTCTCGTCGAACCACTCGAAGCGGGGGTCCACCGCCAGGATACGCGGCCTCGGCAGCCGCACGCGGACGCGCCGCCCGCCGGTGTCGGGAAGCACGCGAAACTGCCGGCTCTCCAGGTCGAAACCTCCCAGAACCCGCCCGCGCAGCCGCAGGGTCGCGCTCTTGGGGAAATCGAAGACCAGGAAATGCCGGGCCTCTTCGTAGCGCACGACGTCGGAGACTTGAACCTCGACGGTCGAGAATTGAGCGATCCGGCGGATCGCCAGGACGACGGGGGCAGCCTCGACCCGGCGGGTTTCTCCGGGGGGAAACACCGCGCGCGAGAAGAAGAAGGCGGCCGTGGCGGCGAAGAGGATCGCGAGCCCCCACGGGAGAATCGTCGAGAGAGCCGGGCGTCTCATGGCGCCTCCATTCTCTCGCTCTCCGGGATGGGCTATCCTCGAGCCGTGAAGCGGATCCAGAAGTTCGCCGCCTCCGGCCTCCTCTTCGCGGCCGCGGGCCTGGCCGGGGCCGCGGCGCCGGCATCGGCGAAGCCGTCTCCCGGCGTCCGCTCCGCGGAAAAGCGCCCGAGGCCGCGACCCACCCAAAAGAAACGCGCGAGTGGAGACTCCCCCTTCACCGGCGAGCCCATCTCTCTCGACCTGAAGGACGCCGACGTCAAGGACGTCCTGCGGGCCTTCGCCGAGCTCGCGAAGATCAACATCGCGATCGACCCCGAGGTCAAAGGATCTGTGACCGTTCGGTTGCACGATGTCCCCTGGGACCAGGCCCTCGACGTGATCCTCAAGACGAACGGCCTGGGCTACGTCCTCGAGGGCAATGTCCTCCGTGTCGGACAGCCCAGGAAACTCCTCTCCGAGAATTAGGCCGGACCCGGCAGGAACGGGATCACTCTCTTCGACAGCGCCGCCGGGAGGGCCCGGAGGGCTTCCCGGATCTCCTCGACGCGGTAGCGCTGGGAGAAATGGGTCAGCACGATCGCCTCGTTCTCGAAGAGGCTCGCCCGCTCGATGAAATCGTCCAGGTGGAGGTGCTCGTAGGCGCGGGCGCGGTCGCGGTCCTCCGGGAGGACGAACGAGCACTCGACTAAGAGGACCCGGGCGCGAAAGAGCTCGGGAGCGGCCTCGAAGACAGCTGAGCCGCAGTCGCCCGGATACGCCAGGAGCGGTTTCTCCTCGCGGCGCGTCACGATGACACCCTCCGCCCGCAGGGCCGCGATCTTCTCGCCGGGCAGACCCGCGAGCTCGTCCTTGAGCTTGTTCTTGACCTCGCGAAAGAGATAGCCGACGGTCGGCACGCGGTGCCGGCCAGGCAGGATCAGGAGGTCCAGGTCGTTGCGGAGCCGGAAAGTCTTGCCGGGCGCCGCGGGCGTGATGTGGAGGCCGTAGTCCACCTTCTCGAGGCGTTGAGAGAACGCGAGCCAGGCCTCCAGGTCTGCGACCGACTCGTCGGGAGCAAAGACGCGGGCGGCCGGCATCCCGTCCAGCCGGCGACGCGAGGCGTGATGCGCCAGCCCCGCTGCGTGGTCGAGGTGCCCGTGCGTCAGGCAGACCGTCGAGTAGGACACGGTGTCTTCCGGCGCGCGCCCGAAGTCCAACAGGGCGCGAAAACCCGGAACCTTGTAGAAGGACTCGCGCCCCGCGATCGAGACCCCTTCGATCGCGATGCCGGCGGCCGTCAGGCGGACCCGTCCGCGCCCCTCGGGATAATCACTCATTTTGGATTTTGGATTCTAGATTTTGCATTGAGTGAATGGCTGGTTTTTTCGGTTCCAATCCAAAATCACAATCGAAAACCTAAAATCGTCCTGTGCGGGTCGATCTCTTCGACTATTTCCTTCCCGGCGATCGGATCGCGCAGACCGCGCGGCCGCGCGGAAAGAGCCGGCTTCTCGTGCTGGACCGCCAGACCGGGGAGCTGTCGCACCGCCGGTTCGCGGAATTCCCGGAGCTCCTCCTGCCGGGCGACGCCCTGGTCGTCAACGACGTCCGCGTTCGGAACGCGCGCCTCTACGGGCGCGACGCGGAGAACCGGGTGGTCGAGGTTTTCCTCCTGCGGCCGGCCGACGAAAGCCGGCGCCGGTGGGAGGCCCTGGCCCGGCCGGGGCGCCGCGCGAAGCGAGGAAGCCGGGTGCGCCTTGCGGAGGGGCTCGAGGTCCGCGTCGAAGAGGTCCGGGAAGATGGACGACGGGAGGTCGTGTTCGACCGCGAGGTGGACGAGGCGCTCCTCGAGCGGATCGGCCACGTCCCCCTCCCGCCCTACATCCGCCGGGAGCCCGGGGCGCCGGACAGGAGCGAGGACCGCGAGGCCTATCAGACGGTCTTCGCGAGGGAGTCGCTCGCGGTCGCGGCGCCGACGGCCGGCCTCCACTTCACACCGGAGATCCTGGCGCGAATCCGGGAGCGTGGCGCCTCCGTCTCCCCGCTGACCCTGTCCATCGGCGCCGGCACATTCAAACCGGTCACCTCCGAAGAGACCGAAGAGCATCTCTTCGATTCGGAAGAAGTCGCGATTCCCGCCGCGACCCTCGAGAAAGCCTCCCGCGCCTGCGGGCTGGCCCGGCGCGTCGTAGCCGTGGGGACGACCGTCGTGCGCGCTCTCGAGGCGACCGCGCGCCGTCCGGGCGGCCTCGCGGCGGGCCGGGACTTGCGGTTCGCCACGGATCTCTTCATCACGCCGGGCTTCGAGTTCCGAGCGGTGGACGCGCTGCTGACCAACTTCCATCTGCCCCGCTCGACCCTCCTCATGCTCGTCTGCGCCTTCGCCGGCCGCGAGAGAGTGCTCGCCGCGTACGGCGAGGCGATCCGCCAGGGCTACCTCTTCTACTCCTACGGCGACGCGATGTTCATTCGCTGAGGAATGTCAGCGATCGTAATTGGGGACAGAAGTCGACCCCGCTCAGGACGATCAGACTCTTTCCCGGCTCCGAGATGCTGAAGAGCTCGCCTGAGCCGGGAACTGGGGCGAAGAGACTGCTAGTCAGTCGATGGCAAGGTATCGATCAGCGCGCGCAGAGCCGCGGTGTGTGCGGCGGTCGTGCCGCAGCAGCCGCCGACGATGCGGGCTCCGGCGTCCAGCCAGACACGAGCGAGCTGCGCATACTCTTCGGGAGGGATCTCATCGGTGAAACGCCGCTCCTCCGAAGCCGCGGGGGGCCCGAGATTTCCGTAGGCGGCGAGCGGAAGGCCGGGAGCCGCCGCGGCGATCCGCGACAGCTCGACTTCGATCCCGCGAGCCGGGACGCAGTTGATCGAGAGCGCGTCCAAATGCAGGGACTCGAGAGACCGGACGGCCTCTTCGATCGGCTCTCCGGCGAGCAGATGCCCCCGGCCGTCGGTGACCATCGAAGCGATCACGGGCAGGCCGGTCTCCTTCGCCCAGCGGGTGGCCGCGGACAGCTCCCGCACGGTGTTCTGGGTCTCGACCAGGATGAGATCCACTCCGGCCGACGCGAGGGCTTCGGCCTGCGTCGCGTGCTCCCGCTCGAGCGCCTCTCCCGGCGGCGTCAAGTCCGGCCGGAAGCAGTCTTCCAGCGGCGAAAGGGAGCCGGCCACGAAGACGGGCCGGGGCGCATTCCGAGTTGCTTCCCGGGCCAGCAGGACGGCCGTTCGGGTCAGTTCCGCCGAGCGGTCCTCAAGGCCCTCTTTCGCGAGCGTCCGGCGATGCGTGCGGAAGGTGTTTGCGGTCAGAATCTCCGCGCCGGCCAGGAGCTCGTCGCGGTGGATGGCGAGCACGAGCTCGGGGCACTCCATCAATGCGCGCGCGCTCCAGAGCGGCAGGCCAGTCCGAGCCCCGCGCCGCTCGAGCTCCGTTCCCATGGCGGCATCGATGACGAGTGGCTTCCCGGACTTCATTCGTCCCCGGAACCCAAGGGTCTCCATAAAAAATAAGGCCAGAGATCACTCTGGCCTAATAAACAAAGGACCTCCGTCTTCCGTCTGCTGTTAGTAGGTCTCCAGATACCGCTCCACCTCCCAGGGCTGCACCATCGAGATGTACTCGGCCCACTCGGCTCGTTTGGCCACCAGGAAGTGCGCCAGGATGTGATCCCCGAGCGCCTCGGTGACGACCTCGTCCCGCTCGAGATTGTCGAGGGCATCGGAGAGGTTCGCCGGCAGCTGGTCGATCCGGAGCCGCCTCTTCTCACGCTCGCTCATCTTGAAGACGTTGCGGTCCACGGGCTCGCCCGGGTCCATCCGGTTCTTCACGCCGTCCAGTCCCGAAGCGAGCATCACGCCGAAGGCGAGGTATGGGTTGCAGGAGGGGTCGGGCATGCGGACCTCGATGCGGGTCCCCATGCCGCGTCGCGCGGGGACGCGCACGAGAGGCGAGCGGTTGCGCATGGACCAGGCCACGTTGACCGGCGCCTCGTATCCGGGGACGAGCCGCTTGTAAGAGTTGACCAGCGGGTTCGTCACCGCGACGAAGGCGCGGGCGTGCCGCAGGATGCCTCCGGTGTAGTGGAGAGCCGTCTTCGAGAGCTGGTACTTCGCCTTCGGATCGTAGAAGACATTGTTCCCTTTGGTGTCCAGGAACGACTGGTGCGTGTGCATCCCGGAGCCGTTGACGCCGAAGATGGGCTTCGGCATGAAGGTCGCGTGCAGACCGTGGTCCATCGCGACCTTCTTGACGACAAACCGGAACGTCGAGACGCGGTCCGCGGTCGTCACGGCGTCCGCGTACTTGAAATCGATCTCGTGCTGTCCCGGAGCGACCTCGTGGTGGGCGGCCTCGACCTCGAACCCCATCTGCTCGAGCGCGAGCACGATATCGCGGCGCGCCTCTTCCCCGCGGTCGACGGGCGTCAGGTCGAAGTACGCCCCCTGGTCGTGCGTGTCCACGATCGGGTCGCCGTTGGCGTCCCGGCGAAAGAGGAAGAACTCCGCCTCCGGCCCCGTCACGAGGACGTAACCCAGAGCCGACGCTCTGTCCATCTGTTTCTTGAGGGTCATTCGGGGACACCCCGGAAACGGGCTGCCGTCGGGGTTGTAGACGTCGCAGATCAACCGGCCGACCTTCTCCCCTCCGTTGTGGGCCCACGGATAAATGGCAAAGGAGTTCAGGTCGGGGACGAGATTCATGTCGGATTCCTCGATGCGGGTGAAGCCCTCGATCGAGGAGCCGTCGAACTGGATCTCGCCGTCCAGGGCCTTCTCGAACTGCGAGCGGGGAATCTCGACGTTCTTGATGACGCCGAGGATGTCCGTGAACTGCAGCCTCAGGAAGCGCACATTCTCGGCTGAACAGACCTTCAGGATCTCCGGCTTGGACAGACCCGGACCCGCGGCGTCGAATTTCAGAATCTTCGCCTTTGCCATTCTGCTCTCCTTTTTCCGCATTTTCGGCAGAATTTTAGTGTCATTTGTCAGGAATTCAATGCTTTTTCACGAGAAACCTGCGAGAAATCTGTCGAAATGCACAGTTTCCTGTGCAATTCTGTTTCCGCGACGAGGTCCTGCCGGCCGACCGGTGATGTAACTTATTCTTGGCCTCGAAATGGGAGGGACCCGATGAGCACGGTCGAAGTTTTCTCCCCGCGGACGGTCCGGGCGAGAACGATCCTGAAGGACCTATCCGGCGAGCGACTTCGCGAGCTCGCCCGTGCCGGCGAGCGGACCACGGAGTACGGCTCCCCCGTCTACTCGACGCGCGTCAAGAATCGCTCCGCGAAGAACACCCACATCGTCGCCGACGGCGTGGAAGTCGGCGTGATGCAGCAGCCGATGGACCCGGAGGCAGCGCAGGAAACCGTCCGCCGGGTCCAGGAGGAGCTGGCCGGTATGGACTTGATCCAGGTTGACCGCCGGATGGGGGATGCGCCGGAGGCGACTCTGCGCTGCCGGCTCTTCGTGCCGCGCGAATACGCCCGCATCGCCTTCATGTGGCACAACATGCTCTTCCCCTCCGACTCCTCCTTCGAGCCGGACTTCGTGTCTGTGTATGTCCCAGAGTGGCCCGACCGGTTGATCTTCTGCGACGTGGCGCAGGGCTACACCTACATCCTCGGCAGCGATTACCCGGGGGAAGCCAAGAAGTCCATGCTGCGCCAGGCCATGTATTGGATCAAACGGCGCGGGGGGCTCGGCCTCCACGCGGGATCCAAGATCCTCAGGGTCTTCGGTCCGGACGGCCGGCTTCGCGACGTCGGGTTCCTCCTCTTCGGCCTCTCGGGAACGGGCAAGACCACTCTTACGCTCCACGATCACGGACTCGAGGAGCCCGAGCGGGCCATCATCAAACAGGACGATGTCGTTCTCCTGACGGACGAGGGCCGAGCCTACGGCACCGAGGACGGCTTCTACATCAAGACCGAGGGACTCGAGCCGTCCCAGACCGTGCTCTGGGGGGCGGCGACGCACCCGACGGCGGCCTACGAGAACATCAAGGTCGACGAAGGCGGGCGGGTGGACTTCCTGGACACCTCGATCACCTCGAACGGGCGCGGCGTCGTGCTGCGCCGATTCATCAAGGGGACGGGGGAGGGCATCGATCTGCCCAGGGCCAACAAGATCGTGTTCATCACGAGAAGGAACGATGTGGTGCCCGTCTGCGCGCGCCTGACGCCGGAACAAGCGGCCGCTTACTTCATGCTCGGCGAGTCCATCGAGACGTCGGCTGGAGATCCGACCCGGGCCGGACAGGCCAAGCGGGAGGTCGGCACGAACCCCTTCATCGTGGGCCCGGAGTCCGAGGAAGGCAACCGTCTGCTGGCGATCCTTCGCGACAACCCGGACATGCAGGCCTACATCCTGAACACCGGCTCGGTCGGCGCCGTGGACGGATTCCCCGGCGAAAAGGTCTCGATCCGGGTCTCGACGGAGATCATGAAGCAGATCGCCAAGGAGGGGATCGTCTGGGAGAAGGATCCCGATTGGAATTACGAGGTGCCGGTCGGGGTCCCGGGGCTCGAGCTCGCGAAGTACACCCCGAGGAGCTACTACTCGCCGGAGAAGTACCGGGAACTCGTCGGCCGGCTTCGCGAGGAGCGCAGGGCCTGGCTCTCGCGGTTCCCAGGGCTCGATCCCGCGATCCCGCTGGCCGTCGAAGGTTAGGGGCAAGTCGTTGGTCGAGGTCCGGGGCCTCGAAGACGTCGTCGCGGCGGATTCCTCGATCTGCTACATCGACGGCGCGCGGGGCATCCTCTCCTATCGCGGAATCGACATCCACGAACTCGCGGCGAACTCCACGTTCGAAGAGGTTTGCTTCCTCCTGTGGGCCGGCAAGCTTCCCCGGCGCGAGGAGCTCGAAGTCACGCGGGCGGCGATCGGGCGCGAGCGGTCGGTCCCCCGGGAGTTCTTGAGCCTTCTGGCCACTCTGGCGCGCACCGCGACGCCCATGGATGCCCTGCGGACAGCGGTCTCCGCGCTCGCCGATTCCGACCCGGACGCGGGCGACATGTCGGAGGCGGCCAACCGCCGCAAGGCGGTGCGCCTGACCGCTCAATTGGGCACGCTCGTCGCCGCCTACCATCGGCTTCGGCAGAAGAAACCCGTCGTCCCTCCCGATCCCGGTCGCGCGCACGCCGACGACTTCCTGAGGATGTTGAACGGCGAGACGGCCCGCTCTGCGGCCGTCCGGGCCCTCGACATCGCCCTGGTCCTTCACGCGGACCACGAATTCAACGCCTCGACCTTCGCCGCGCGGGTGACGGCGGCCACCCTTTCGGACATGCACTCCGCGATCACATCCGCGATCGGGACCCTGAAGGGCCCGCTCCACGGCGGAGCCAACGAAGCGGTGCTGCGGATGCTCTCGGCGATCGGCTCGCTCGATCGCGTGGACGACGAGATCCGCGCCCGCCTCGCGCGCAAGGAGAAGATCATGGGGTTCGGCCACCGCGTCTACACGACCGAGGACCCGCGCGCCACGCACCTGCGCGCGATGTCCCGGGAGGTGGCCGAGTCCTCCGGCGAGACGAAGTGGTACGACATGTCCCGCCGGATCGAGAAGCTCATCAACGAGGAGAAGGGGTTGAACGCCAACGTCGATTTCTACTCGGCGTCGCTCTACTACGCGCTGGGACTGCCTCCCGACCTCTTCACGCCGATCTTCGCCGTCTCCCGGATCTCCGGATGGACCGCGCACGTCCTCGAGCAGTACGCCAACAACCGCCTGATCCGCCCGCGCGCCGAATACACCGGGCCGCCGTATCCCCAGCCCTACGTCCCGATCGAAAAAAGATAGTTGTCAGTTTTCAGTTTTCAGTTTTTCTTTCTCGAGAAGAGCGATGGATCTGAACTCAGAACTGACATCTGGGAACTGGGAACTGAGAACTGAGAACTATTCTCCCAGGTAGGCCTCCTTGACCTTCGGGTTGGCGGCGACCTCTGCGGAAGTGCCCTCCAGGGCGACGGTGCCCGTTTCGAGGACGTAGGCGCGGCTCGAGTGTTTCAGGGCCGCGTTGGCGTTCTGCTCGACTAAGAGGACGGGAGTCCCCTGATGGTGGATCTCCTCGATCGCCTCGAAGATCGTGTGGACGAGGATCGGAGCGAGGCCCAGGGAGGGCTCGTCCAAGAGAAGGACCCTCGGGCGCGACATCAGGGCCCGGCCGAGGGCGAGCATCTGCTGCTCGCCGCCCGAAAGCGTACCGCCGGTCTGCTTCTCGCGCTCCTTCAATTTCGGAAAGATCCCGTAGACCTTCTCGAAGTCCTTCGCGGTCTCGCCGTCGCGGCGCGCGTAGGCGCCCATCTCCAGGTTTTCCCGCACAGTCAGGTTGGCGAAGATCGCTCTCCCTTCCGGCACGAGAATCAGTCCCTGCCGGACCAGACGGAAGGTCGGCAGGGAGCGGGTGGGCTGGCCCCGGAAGCGGATCTCGCCGCGCCGGGCCGGAACCAGGCCCATGATCGCCCGCAGTGTCGTGGATTTCCCGGCGCCGTTGGCCCCGATGAGAGTGACGATCTCCCCGGCCGAGAGGTGGAGGGAGATCCCCTTCAACGCCTCGATCGCGCCGTAGGACACGCGCAGGTCGCGAACCTCCAGGATGGGCCCGGCGCCGCCCGGCGTGCCGCTCACGCGCCTCCCAGGTAGGCTTCGATGACCTTGGGGTTCGATTGGATCTCCGCCGGCTTCCCCACCGCGACGGTCGAGCCGTAGTCCAGGGCGTGGACGGTCTCGCAGATGCCCATGACGACCTTCATGTTGTGCTCGACTAAGAGGATCGCCATGCCGAAGCGGTCACGCACCCAGCGGATCAGGTCCATGAGCTCCTGCGCTTCATGGGGGTTCATCCCGGCGGCGGGCTCGTCCAAGAGCAGGAGCCTGGGCGAGGTCGCCATGGCCCGGGCGATCTCGAGGCGCCTCTGGCTGCCGTAGGGCAGGTTCCTGGCCTTTTCGCCCGCGAATCCTTCGAGGCGGAAGATCTTCAAGAGCTCTCGGCTCTCCCGGTCTACCCGTGCCTCTTCGGAGGAATGCTTCGGCGCGCGGAAGACGGCCGCCGCCAAATCGGCCTGCTGACGGCAATGGAAGGCGACCTTGACGTTGTCGAGCACCGTCATGTCTCCGAAGAGCCGGATGTTCTGAAAAGTCCGAGCGATCCCCCGCCGCGTGATCCGGACCGTCCTCTCGCCGCTGATCTCGTCGCCGTCAAACCGGACTCCGCCCGAGGTCGGCGTGTAAACGC
Source organism: Acidobacteriota bacterium (assembly GCA_046726795.1). GTDB lineage: Bacteria > Acidobacteriota > Thermoanaerobaculia > UBA5066 > Gp7-AA6 > JAWOLE01. Next base: position 183 of record JBKPBH010000085.1, on the reverse strand, counting down.
CCGTGATGACATTGAAGACCGTCGTCTTGCCCGCCCCGTTGGGGCCGATCAACCCGTAGAGGTGCCCGGCGTCCAGCGTCAGGTGGAGATCGTTGACAGCGACGAGCCCGCCGAACCGCATCGTGACGCCGGAAAGCTCGAGCAGGGCCATTCTTCGAAGCCTCCTCAGCCCAACGGGGCCGC
>JBKPBH010000084.1:0-22398 GCA_046726795.1 Acidobacteriota bacterium | reverse complement strand
GCGGACCCGAAGGAGAATCCTCCGGCGATGAGCGGAAGTCCGCCGCGCCGCTCGGCTTCGTCGAGCGCGGCGCGGAAGTCTTCGACCTCTCCATTTCCGGCGTCGTGGCGCCCCTGGGAGAGGCCGACCCCCCGGAAGTTGAACCGGAGGGTCGCGTAGCCGGCGGCAGAGAGAGCGCGCGCCGCTCGGAAGACGACCTTGTTGTGAAGCGTGCCTCCGTGAAGCGGATGCGGGTGGGCGAACACGGCGCTGCCGGCCTGCGGCCCGGAGGCCTCCTTCCAGAGGCCCTCCAGCCTTCCTACCGGACCGCGGAACGTCACAGACTCGAGTCTCGCCACAGTCCTTAGTCTTTAGTCCTTAGTCCTTGGCCCTTAGTCGCTAGTCCGACTAAGGACTACGGACCAAGCACCAGGGACTGCAACTATCGTATTCTCTTGCCGTTTTCGGGGCCCGTCGCCCCGGGGGAAAGGTCCCGGCGCTGCCGGTGAAAGGCTCGAACGCCATGAAGAAGATCGTACACGTCGTCGGGACCGGAACCATCGGCGAGCCCCTGATCGGACTCTTTGCCGACTTCAAGAAGTATCTCGGAATCGACGAGATCACCTTCCACAAGCGCACGCCGATGACGACCGAGCGGGCCAAGGTCAACCATCTGCTCCAGCGCGGCGCGAGGCTCGCCGTGGATTCCGACAAGGTGGCCGACTTCGAGGCCCTCGGCCACACGGTCTCCTTCGAGAGTTCCGAGGCGCTCGAGAGAGCCACCGTCGTGATCGACTGCACGCCGGCCGGCAACGAGAACAAGAAACTCTACGAAACTCTGGCCGGCCCGAAGGGCTTCCTCGCCCAGGGGAGCGAATTCGGCTTCGGCAAGATGTACGCGATGGGCATCAACGACGAGGCGCTGGTGCCCGGAGAGGACCGTTTTCTCCAGATCGTCTCGTGTAACACCCACAACATCGCCGCTCTCGTCAAGACACTGGGCGAGGACGGGGGCGAGGAGAGGGGCGAGGCGCTGTTGCGTGGCCGCTTCGTCTGCATGCGCAGGGCCAACGATGTTTCGCAGGACTCGAGCTTTGCCCCGGCCCCGTCGGCCGGCAAGCACGACGATCCGAAGTTCGGGACCCACCACGCGCGCGACGCCGCTCTCCTGCTCGCGACGATCGGCTGGGAGCCGAAGCTCTTCTCCTCCGCGATGAAGCTGAACACGCAATACATGCACTCCCTCTGGTTCGACCTGGAGCTCGCCCACCCGGCGACGAAGGAGGGCATCCTCGAGAAGCTCAAGGGCAACCGGCGGATCGCGCTGACGGAGAAGCGCTCCTCCAACCAGATCTTCTCCTTCGGCCGGGACCACGGCTATTACGGCCGGATCCTGTCGCAGGCGGTCGTCGCCTCCCCGACCCTGACCGTCAACGGCGACCGGGAAGTGGTCGGCTTCTGTTTCACGCCGCAGGACGGCAACTCGCTGGCGTCCTCCATCTCGGCGGCCCTCTGGCTCATGGAGCCGGACTTCGACCGCCCCGAACGGCTGTCCGTCCTGGACCGCTTCTTCTTCCGCGAGATCTGAGGAAGGAACGTGTTGGGTTGTGAGTTGTGAGAGGCGCCGGGCCTCACCTCTCGACTCTCAACCGTGAGCTCTCAACTGGCTCCCTGGGGTGTGATGATGTATCCGCCGCTCTTCGCGTCCTTCTTCATCGAGAGAAGGCCGAGACGCTGCGCGTCCTCGAGCAGCTCCGAGAAGGACCGGTAGCCGTAGTAAGACTCGTTGAAGTAGGGCTGCTTGCGCTGCATCGTCTGTTTGATCATCGAGCCCCAGATCACGTCGTAGTTCTCGCGCACGAGGGCTTGGAGCGAGTCCAGCATCAGTCGGAAGAGCTCCCGCTTCTTCTCCGGGAGGTTCTCGATCGAGGGGAGGGCGCGGGTCTCGCGGACGAGGTCTTCGTAGAAGATGAATTCGTCGCAGTTGGAGATGAGCAGGTCCGAGGTCGAGTTCTTGACGCCGACACCGATGACACTCTTGTCGTTCTCCTTGAGCTTCGAGACCAGGGGCGAGAAGTCCGAGTCTCCTGAGCAGACCACGAAGGTCGTGATGTGCGCCTTCGAGCTCGCCAGGTCCATCGCATCCACGACCATCCGGATGTCCGCCGAGTTCTTCCCCGAATAGGCCCGCTGGGGGATGTCGATCAGCTCGATGGCCGCCTCGTGGAACTCACGCTTGTACTCGGAATATCGGGTCCAATCCGCGTAGGCCTTCTTGAAGACGATCCTCCCCTTCTCGATGAGCCGCTGGAGGACTAAGTTGATGTCGAACTTCTTGTACTGCGCGTCGCGGACGCCGAGCGCGATGTTCTCGAAATCGATGAAGACTCCGAGCCTCTGCTCGGTGGCCTGCCGCAAGGGCGGGCCGGCCGTGACGGCCACGGCGGCGGCGGGCGCCGGCGGCGGCGAGGGGGCGAGCGCGACGATCGGGAGCACCGGCTCGGGAACGGCCCGGACCTCCGGCGCGGGAGGGCTCGGGCGCGCCTTACGGTGACGGACGCCGCCGCGGCGGCGCCGGGGCTTCTTGGCGCCCTCCTCGGGCGCCGGGAACGAAGCCGTCTCGTCTGTCATGAGTTCCTTTCTGGTGCGTAGTCGAACGAAGACGTGGTCAGGAGGAAGCTCGCGAGCACCCGGGCCACCTCGGCTCCCTGCGCGTCCACGATTTCCACTTCCCCGACCTGGACCCGCTCCCCTTTCTTCACAAGCCGCGCGCGCGCCCAGACGTCTCCGCGGGCGCGGCGCAGGAAATGGATGGTCAGGTCGGAGGTCGCAAAACCCATCCGGCCATCGAAGTTCGTGGAGAGGGCGAAGGCGATGGCCGTGTCCGCGAGCGTGGCGAGGACGCCGCCGTGCACCGTCCCCGAGCCGTTGGTGATCTCCTCCCGGTAGGGGAGCTTGACGACCGCGCGGTCGAGCGCGACCTCCTCGAGGCTCGCCCCGAGCCAGCCCAGGGCGGGTGACGCGGCGAGGCGGCCGCGAAGACGCTCCAGAAGATCGGGGGCGATTTCCCGGGCCGCCCTGGCCGTGGCACTCATCGAGGCCGGAATTGTACGCGAAAGGAGGGGGCCATCCCGCTCAGGGAAGCTCCTCGCCCGGCTCCGGGTCCTGCGAGTAGTACGGCAGCTCTTCCGCGCGGCGGGTGGAATTGTCCAGCTCCTTCGGGACCTCCACGATCGTGCGCGTGACGTTGGGATCGCAGAGATCGTTCTCGCATTCGTAGACGTACACGTTCTTGTCCGGGCCCTTCTGGAACTTCACTACGGTCTGATAGGTGTCGCAGTTGCCGCACTTGACCGACATCATGAAGATGTCGATGACGTGCAGGTCGGGGCGGTCCGCCGTGGAGCTCATGCGGTCATAATACGCCGCGAGGAGTGCGCACGATGAGACAGAGACTCTTCCTCTCCTTCGTCCTCTTGCTGGGATTCGCGACCGCGCGCGCCGCCGAGGAGGGCACGTTCGAGAAGTCCCTGCCGATCCCCCGCGGCGGGGATGCGAAGATCGGCTGGAGCCGGAGCGGGTGCGCCGTCCTATCCGTGACAGTTCGAAACTACCCCAGCCGGGAGGACATCGACACGGCGCGGCGCGAGAAACCGGACGACAAGTCGTGGGTCTGGTGGGATTTTCACGTCGAGAACCGTGGCTCCGTCAAGTGCAAGATCTCGCTCTGGGTGGATATCTTCGACAAGAGCGGCCGCGCGGTGAAATCGAGCGACCGGTCGGATACGGTCGATCCCGGAAAGCACGACGACAACATCCGTGTCTCGACGCGCATGCGGACGCTCGATATCGCGGACTCCCCCAGGGTCACGATCCGCGGGCAGATCGGACCGAAGTAGGTGGTAGGTGGTAGGTGGTAGGTGGTAGGTGGTAGGGAACGGAGCAGCCTCCCGCTCGATTCCCTCTGATTACCGGGCCGCGAGGACGGATCTCGCGCATCGGATCCGGCCCGCCGCCGTGCTGGAGATCGGAGGGCCGGACGGAGTGGCCTTTCTGCAGGGGCAGCTCACACAGGACGTCCGATCCCTGGGCGCGGAAGAGACGCGGCCGGCCGCCGCGTTGACGCCGAAGGGGAAGCTTCTCTTCCTCGTGCGCGTCGTGGGCCAGCCGGGCGGAGTGCGTCTCCTCCTGCCTCGTTCCGAGCGAGAATCCGCTTTCGCGCATCTGAAGAAGTTCGTCCTCATCCAGAAGGTGGAGATCGCCGACCGCTCCGACGAGTTCGTCCGGTTCGCCCTCTACGGGCCTCGCGCCGCAGACTTCGACGCCGGCGACGGCGCCACGAGGCTCCCGGGCGAGGGGGAGATCGCCGTGGAAATCCTGGTCCCCGCGGGAAAACGGAAGGATCTCGAGCGTGCCCTCGACCGCGCCGGATCCGTCGCGCTCACCGGGAAGAGCGCCGAGATCCTGCGCGTCGAGGCGGGCCGGCCGCGCTTCGGCCAGGACGCCGACTCCTCAAACCTCGCCGACGAAGTCGGCCTGGCTCCGGCCATCTCGACGACCAAGGGATGTTACGTCGGACAGGAAGTCGTGGCGCGCATGCGCACGTACGGACGCGTCAACCGGCGGCTGGTCGGCTTCCGTTTCCCGGCGGGGATTCTCGAGCCGGGCTCGATCCTGAGGCTCCCAGACGAGGCCGGCCCCGGAAAGATCGAGCAGGGTCGCGTGACGAGCGCCGCGCTATCGCCGGCCTTCGGCGCGATCGGTCTGGGCTATGCGTTTCGCGAGGTTGCCGCCGGAGACCAACTGGTTTCCGCCGCCGATCCCGCGCGGAGCGCGGTCGTCGCGACCCTTCCCTTCTCGGAGTGAGAAAGACCGTCCCCCGGCGCCCGGCGGCAGCCTGGGAAGTGCACGCGGCCCTCTTTGCGGCGCAGACGGGCTTCGCCCTCTTCCCGACTCTCGGCAAGCTCGCCCTGGCGAGTCTTCCCCCGCTCCCCCTCGCGGCCCTTCGGGTCACGTGTGCCGCGCTCCTGCTGGAAGCGGTCCGCCGGCTCTCCCGCGCCGAGCCGCTCGCGGCGCAAGACCGCAAGCGCGTTCTCCTGTACGGTCTTCTCGGGGTGTCCGCCAACCAGGTCCTCTTCATACTGGGGCTCTCCTGGACGACCGCGATCAACACAACGATCCTGACAGCCACGATTCCGATCTTCACTCTCGGAGTCGCGGTCGCCTTGAAGCGCGAGGCCCTGACCCTTCGGGCGGCCGCCGGCGTCGCGCTGGCAGGGGCGGGGGCCTTCGTTCTCGTCCACGTGCAGAACTTCGACTGGCACAGCCGGTACGCGCGGGGAGATTTGCTCCTCCTGGGAAACGCCCTTGCCTACTCTCTCTACCTCGTCCTGTCGAGACCGATCCTCGCCCACTACAGCGTCATGACGGTCGTCTCTCGCGTCTTCCTGTACGGCGCCCCGGCGATCCTCCTCTTCACGGCGCCGGCGCTCGCGGGATTCTCTCCCTCGGGCGTCACCCCTCGCTCCTGGGCGAGCTTCGCCGGAGTCGTCCTGCTCTGTACCGTCGTCCCTTACGCGCTGAACTCCTGGGCGCTGGCTCACACCGGCGCCTCACGCGTCGCCGTCTACGTCTTCCTGCAGCCGCTCATCGCGTCGGCCCTGGCCGTCCTGATCCTGAAGGAGCGCCTGACGCCGCGGACGGTGGTCTCCGGAACCCTCATCCTCGCTGGTCTCGCGGTTTCGGTCGCGAGGAGGCCGCTGCCCGCCGAGGAGCTCGCGTGAAGGCGGCCGTGATCATCCCGGTCTTCAATGAGCGAGAGTCCCTTCCTCTGGTCGTGGGCGACATCCCGAGGGACCTCGTCTCCGCAGTGCTCGTCGTGGACAACGGCTCGACCGACGGGACGGACCTCGTCGCGGGAATGCTGGGGGTCCGGCTCATCCGCGAGACCCGCCGCGGCTATGGGAGCGCGTGCCTGGCGGGGCTGGCGGCCCTCGAGCCGAATCCGCCCGACGTCGTCGTCTTCCTGGACGGGGACTACTCCGACCACCCGGAAGAGATGCCGTCTCTCCTGGGGGCAATCCGGCGCGGGGCGGATCTCGTGATCGGCTCCCGTACGCTCGGTGCCAGAGAACCGGGGGCGCTCGCGCCGCAGGCGCGCCTTGGGAACCTCTTCGCCTGCTTCCTGATCCGAGTCCTCCAGGGCCACCGCTACACCGACCTGGGCCCGTTCCGGGCGATCCGCTGGGAGGCCTGCCGACGCCTCGACATGCGGGACAGAGATTTCGGGTGGACTTGCGAGATGCAGGTCAAGGCCGTGCGCGACGGCCTGCGGATCGCCGAGGTGCCGGTGTCCTATCGCCGCCGGGTCGGCGTCTCGAAGATCACCGGCACCCTCTCCGGCACTCTGCGCGCCGGATGGAAGATTCTCTGGACCATCGCACGCTATGGCCTGTTGAACGCAAGACGCAAGAAGTAAGCCGTCCCGGGATGACGGGACGTCTTACGACTTGCCTCTTACGGTTGACGGCTTCGGAAAGCTTCGAGCGTTTCGAGAACCTCGGCCGGAGCGCGGCGTAGTCTTCCCGAGGGATCGGCGAAGACATGTCGAGTCGAACCCTCGGCCAGCAGACGCTCCTTCTCGTCCATGATCTCGTATCCGAAGCCGAGTCCGCGGGAGTGAAGGTCCGTGACCCGCGTGCGCACACCCAGCGCGTCGTCGTAACGGGCCGGCCGGCGGTACTTGCAGTCCACGCCGGTGACGAGGATGAAGAGGCCCGAGTCCTCCATAGCCCGGTACGGCATTCCCGCCGCGCGGCAGTAGTCCGTGCGGCCGATCTCGAACCAGACGATGTAGTGGGCGTGGTACACGATTCCCATCCGGTCGGTTTCGGAGTACCGCACGCGGAGCGGGGTCTCGACGACACGCAGCGGTGAGTTGGGAGTCATGTGTCGAGAGTCGAGAGCCTCGGGACCGTCCGCACTGCATGCCTCACGACTCGCGACTCTTCACCCGTGCGGCCAAGCGCTGCCTCACCGACTCTGGAACCAAACCGCTGATATCTCCTCCGAGCTTCGCGGCCTCCTTGACCAGGCGGCTCGACACGTAGGAGTATTCCTCCTTGGCCATCAGGAAAACCGTCTCGACAGACGGCGTCAGCCGGCGATTCATCAGGGCCATCTGCAGCTCGTACTCGTAGTCGGACACGGCCCGCAGGCCGCGCACGATGAGCGTCGCCCCCGCCTCCCGAGCGAAGTCCACGAGGAGTCCCGAAAACGAGCGCACCGGGGTCGACGGGTCGTCACCGACGATTTCGCGGATCATCTCGATCCGCTCGGCGACCGAAAAGAGCGGCGTCTTCGCGTCGTTCTCGAGGACGGCGACGATGACCCTGTCGGCCAGGCGGCGGGCTCGCGAGAGGATGTCTAAGTGCCCATTGGTCAGGGGATCGAAGGAGCCGGGATAGAGAGCGACCCGCTCGGTCATCGATACCCGCCTCTCTCTGTGCTCGCTCGACGAAGCCCTTCGGCCAGAAGATTATAGGCGGACACCGTCAGAAACAGGGCGAGCCCGGGGAAGAGCGCCATCCACCAGGCCTCCTCGATGTAGGCGGGCGCGGCGGAAAGAATCCCTCCCCACGAGGAGGCGGGCGGAGGGAGCCCGACTCCCAGGAACGACAAGGCCGCTTCGGCCAGAATCGCCCAGGCGACGCCGAACGCGGCGGAGACAATCAGCGGCGCGAGCACGTTGGGCAGCAGATGCCGCACCAGGATGCGCGGGGTCGAGGCCCCGGCGGCCCGGGCGGCGCGCGTGTAGTCCAGACTCTTCGCCTTCAGGATCTCGGCGCGGGCATACCGGGCATCTCCCGGCCACGTCGTCAGTCCGATGGCCAGGACGACGGCCGAAGGGGACGGGGGCAGGAAAGCAGCCAGCGCCAGCAGCAGGAAGAGCACGGGGAAACAGAGCACGACCTCGACGACACGCGACAGAAGCAGGTCCGCGAGTCCTCCCAGGTATCCGGAGACGCCTCCGACAGCGAAGCCGAGGAGCAGAGACACGGCGGCGGCGGTCAGTCCGATGGCGAGCGAGATCGGCGTGGCGGCGACGACCCGGGCCAGCAGGTCTCGTCCGAGGTCGTCCGTCCCGAAGGGGTGCGAGGCGGAGGGAGGCAGGAGGCGGGCCTCCAGGCGGATGGCGGAGGCCGTGCGCGAGGCCGCGGGCGCGAAGGCCGCGACGATCCAGAGCCCGAGGACCACGGCGAGAGCGGCCCTGCCGCTCCCGGGCAGTCGGCCGAGAAAGGCTTTCACGGCCCCGTCCCGTCACGCACGCGGGGGTCGGCCACGGCATACGCCACGTCAGCCGCCAGCGTCACGGCGAGTGTCGCGACCGCCCCAACCAGCGAGAGGGCGAGCACGACGGGGTAATCTCGCGACAGGATCGAGTCGAAGTAGAGCCGTCCGAGCCCCGGCCACGCGAAGATCCGCTCGATGATCACGCTGCCCGAGAGGAGCCCCGGCAACACCAGCCCGAGCAGCGTGATGAGCGGCAGGAGGGCGTTGCGAAACGCGTGCTTCCAGAGCGCTTCCCGGCGGGAGAGGCCGCGGGCCCTCGCGGCCAGAACATAATCGGCGGTCCGCGCCTCGGCGACTCCCGCCCGCACGAGCCTCGCGTAGAACGCGAGCGAGCCGTAGGTCAGGCAGGCCACGGGAAGGGCCAGGTGCGCGAGGCGGTCGGCCAGGCCGGCGAGCCCCGGAGGTGCCGGGTCCGAAGCGACCCCGTAGAGTGGCAGCCACTTCCACTTGACCGAGAAGAGAGTCTGCAGGAGGAGCGCCGCCCAGAAAGAGGGTGTCGAATACAGAGCGAAGAGCGCCGCGCTCGAGATCCGGTCGAAGGCGCTCTCGGGGTGGCCTCCTGCCTCGACGCCCAGGGGAATGGCGATGGCGAGGGTCAGGAGTAGGGCGAGCCCGTTCAACTCGAGCGTGTAGGGCAGGGCTTCCCGGAGGCGTTCGGAGACCGGGCGCCGGTCCACGAAGGACTCTCCGAGATCGAACCGCGCGACTCTCCCGACCCATTTCACGAACCGCTCCGCCAGGGGCCGGTCGAGGCCGTAGAGCCGCCGCATCTCCTGCGCCGCGCGGCCCGACACGCGGCGACCCGACTCTCCTCCCATGGCGCTGACCGGGCTGCCGGGCGCCAGGTGAAGCAGCAGGAACACAAGCACCACGATGCCCGCGAGGGTGGGAACCGCCAGGAGAAGACGCCGCGCGATGTAGCGGGTCATGGCGCGGCCCTCGTCCCCCACCACCCGACCGGCCCGGGCCAGATCCCCGTGAACCCGATCGGCGAGGTGACGAGCCCGCCGATCTGCCTTCGAAACGCGTACTTCGCCGACGCGTTGGCCACGAAGACGGCTGGGGCGTCGTCGCGAAAGATCGCGTGCAGCCGGTGGTAAATCCGGACGCGTTCGTCCTCCTTCATCTGCCGTCGTGCCTCTTCCATGAGCCGATCCGCCTCGGGATTCCGGTAGAAGCCGCTGTTCAAGCCGCGGGGAGGCCACTGCGAGGAATGCCAGTACGGGAAGGGATCGGGATTCGGGTCCGAGGCGGACCAGGCCAGGGAAGCGGCTTCGAAGTCGCCGGCGTCGATCCGTTCGATGAAGGAGGCCCACTCGAGCGGGCGGACTCTCGCCTTCACTCCCACACGGGCGAGCTCGGCCGCCAGCATCTCGTCGATCTGTCTCCCGACGTTCGAGCCGGCGGAGACGAGGAGCTCGAAGTCGAATTCCTTCCCGGCGCGGTCGAGTGTGCCGTCGCCGTTGCTGTCGCGCCATCCTGCCTCGGCCAGAAGCCGCGCGGCGCCCGCGGGATCGAATGGGAGGGGACGCACGGACGCGTCGTAGCCCGGAGAGTCCGGCGCCCACGGGCCGGAGATGATCCGCGCCGAGCCGCGGAAGAGATTCCGCACGATCGCCGGCCGGTCGAGCAGCATCGTGACGGCTCGGCGGACCCGGGCGTCCGAGAAGAACGGCGACCGGTTGTTGACCGCGATGTAGTTGTAGTCGAGGTTGTAGAACTCGACGACCCGGCAGCACCGGTTGAAGTCCGGATCGCGGGTGGCGCGCTCCTTGAGCGATTCGTCGATCTGGGTCTCGTCGAGGTCCCCGGCCACGAGCGCCCGGTAGGCCACCGAGCTTTCCGGCAGGATCCGGAATTGGACGCGGTCGAAGTGGCCGGGAGGCCCGAAGTAGCGCGGGTTGCGCTCCAGAATGATCGCGTCCTGCGGTTTCCAGGAAACGAGCCGGTAGGGGCCGTCGGACAGCGGCGCGCGGTTCTCCCGGGCCCGGGCGAACTTCTTTCCGGAGTAACGCTTCTCCGGCAGAAGAGGCAGGACGAACGCCATGGCGTGGTAGGCGTAGGGCTCCCGGAACTTCGCCACCAGGGAGTGATCGTCGAGCGCCTCGACGGAGACGAGGTCTTCGAAGACCGGCTTGAAGACCGGAGAGGGGACGGCCGGATCCAGGATCCGGTGGATCGTGAAAACGGCGTCCCGGGCGGTCACCGGCGAGCCGTCTTCCCAGAGCGCGTCGGAACGGATCGTCAGACGCACCTCCCGGCCGTCGGCGGAGACCTGGTAGCGCTCGGCCAGTCCCGGCACGAGGTTCAACCTCGAGTCGAAGTCGAGCAGGTTGCGCGAGAGGTACTGGAGGACCTGCTGCTCCGGAAGGCCGGACTGGAGAACGGCGTTCAAAGTACCCGGCTCACCGACCAGCCGGCGCCGGAGGACTCCCCCCTCCACCGGCACGTCCTTCTTCGACTCGTCGATGTAGCCCAGGACCGGTTCGGGAACCGCCGTCGGCACCGGCGTGGGCAGGGCTCCCACCGTCGTCGCCCGCTCCTTTCCCCGACAACCCGCAACCAGGCAGACGAAGACAAGGCTCAGGACTCTCTTCAAGCGCCGCCATTATGAACGACGAGCAGAGGCTCCGGTGCGCGGCGCGAGGAGTCTGCCGAAGTAACGAGGGAGAAGCCTCGCGCCGCGGGAGCGAAGCGCTTGCGCCAAAGGCGCAGATGCCGCGCAAGCGCGGAGTGATGTTAGGGCAGCGTGAAGCTCGCCGCGGCCACGTTCCTCGCGGCGTCGGTCACGCGGATCAGGAGGAACGAGCCCTTCCATTTCGGGTCGAGCTTGATCTGATAGGTCTCCAGCGGCGAATCGGAGAGCCCGTCCTTGGGCTCGATCCGCACCCATTCCTTGGCGTCCACGCTGTACTCCGCCTCGAGGATGGGCGAGGCGGCGTCTCTGGCTTCGAACTCGAAGAGGCTCGGGGAGGCTGCCGGCAGCCGGCGCAGAACGGGCGGCGTGTTGTCCACGACGACGGTCGAGGACTCGCGCGAAGACGTCTTCGCCTCCTCGGGGTTCGACTCCGCGTCCGATGCGCTGACCCGGAACTCGTATTCGCCGTCGGGCAACGCCGCGGTGTCGAAGGAGTAAAAGGCTTCGCGCAATCCTTTCTTGAGCGAGTACCAGCGCGACGATCCAGCGGGCCGGAACTCCAAGTCATAGGTCAGAGTGTCGCCGTCGGCGTCGGTCGCCTTCCAGGTCAGCGTCCGATACCCCTTTCTCAGCAGGCGGCGGGGCGGCGGCTCCGAGCGCGACTCCTCGAGTCCGGTGAAAATCCCCTTCTCGTCGGGGGCCGTCGTCTCGAAGACGTTCGTGCCCCCCGACGCCGAGCGGGCCAGGACTTCCGAGGGACCGAGGGCGACGAAGCTCTCGACCACCGGGGCGGCGTTGCGGTTCTTGTACGCCGCCTCGACGCGGCGGATTGTCGGGATCTTGCCGCCGTCCGACGCCATGCGCGTCCTCCACTGCAGGTACCGTCCGGGAGGCGACGGGATCGTCACCTGCGTCGCGGACGGCTGGTACGACGACCAGTCGCTCCAGGTCGAGTCGGGGAGACCGGACTCCCCGGAGCGGAAAGCGAACTCGACGCGGCCGCCTGGGGGGATGTCCGCGTCCACGCGGAAAGCGCCGAAACGGCTGGTCCGTCCGGTGTCCTTGACGGCCGAGACATACTCGCCCTGGCGCGGGCCGTCGCTGAAACGGTAGAGGGCGCTCGCGGCGTTCGTGGCCGCGGCGCCACCGGTCAAGGCCGTCACCTGCTTCTCGTCGAAGGTCCGCTCGAGCGACCAGAGGCTCGTGCCGACGCGGTAGAGCTTTCCGTTGGGGCCGGTCGCTGCCAGCACGGCCGGCGAATCTCCGTCGGGCATGAGGCTGAAGACGAGCTCGTCGGGGCTCGTCCAGACGGCCCGCGGCGGCTCTCCCTCTTCGAAGAGGAGGACTTCGGCGGAGTATCCCCCCTGACGAGTTCCGGGCTTGGGAGGCGCGAGCCGGGGCTGCCCGACGGTCACAGTCACCTCGGGCTTATCCTGTGCGTCGTCCCCCTCGCGGGCGTTGGCCTGCCTCGCGGGGCGTGAGGTGGGGCCCGGCTGCGGCGCGGAGATCGGCTCCTGGCTCGACGCCGGCGCTTCGGCCGATCCCGCCGCGACCCAGACGCGGCCATCGTGGCTCGCGGTAATCGAAGTGATCTCCACCTTGGCAGAATCGTAGACGGTGGAGACCGCGCCCGAGGAATCGATTCGGAGCACGAGACCGGACCCCGACGTGCCCGCCCAGATCCTTCCGCGCGAATCGCTGTAGAGCGAGCGGACGTGCGCATCGCGCGTGGCATGGACGCGCTCCCCCTTGCCGGCCGTTACGCGGTGTATTTCGCCCGGGATCCCCGTCGCGACGTAGAGCGACTTTCCGGAGAAGGCGAGCGCCCAGACGTATTGCGCCTTCGTGTCGTAATAGAGGGTCGGCTTCCCCTTCTCGATTCGATAGATCTTTCCACCCGGGGAGGCGCCCGCATACAGGATCCCGTCGGGAGACAGCGCGAGCGCGGTGGCCTCTTTCTCGGAAAGCGTCGCGACGGTCTCGACCCTTCCGGCCGGCGTGACGCGGAGGATCTTCCCCTCGTTTCCGGTGCCGACGAGAATTCCTCCGTCGCGGTCCCGGACGGCGGCGAAGAGGGTCGCTTCCGAGATCCCGTCCACGCGTCGGGACTCGCGCGAGAGGACGAGGCTCCCGTCCATCGCGACGGAGACGCCCCGGGCCTCTCCGGTCGAGAAGTCCGCCGCCGAGTCGCAGATCCAGATCCTCGTGGCCGCGCCTCGCGCCGCGGCGGTTTCCGCGGCGAGGGCCAGGAGTCCCAGGCCGATCGACTTGCCGAGCCCGGTCACCAGATTTCCGGCTGGACCTCGATCCGGAGCCGGACCGAGCCGTTGATGGGTGTGGGCTGCTCGACGGAGAGCGACTGGAGTCGAACGTGGGAGAGCTCCGGAGTCGACGCCTCTCCCGGCCCCCGGTCCCGCAGGAGCGTCGCGACACTGGGCGGCAGCGCCTCGAGCGCGGTGCCCGCGACGATCGCGCCCGGAGCCGTGCGGTAGGAGAGGAGGTTCAAGGTGTTGGGCGGCCGCACCCGGGCCAGGAAATCGAGGACCTGGTCGAGCGACTGCGGATCGGGCGGCACGAGTGCCAGGTCGTAGGCCGTGGCGGCCGAGCCGTCGCCGACGAAGACCGTCAAGGGCCCCGGGGGCGTATCGGGCGCGACCTTCAGGTTCAGGACGACGCGGCGGGTGCTGCCCCGGAAATCCACGACATCCACCCAGATGGGCACCTCGTCTCCGGCATGGACTCGTTCCTTCTGCGCCTCGACGTGCACGATGCGCGCGCCCTTCAATCTGTCCGAGTGCGTGATCTCCACGTCCACGCCGAGGATCGTCAGGTCATGGAATTCATTCGCCATCAGGTAGTTCGTCAGGAGCGCGAGGGACGCGACCGCCTCCTCCCGGGCCGTCAACCCCGAGAAGACGGAGTCCCAGCGCACGCTCCGGCCCGGCGTGCGGATTGCCGACTTCCAGACGAGGGTGCGCTCCCCGCTCCTCTTCTCGAGCGTGGTCAGGACATTGTCGATCGCGATCGCGGACAGGATCGGCGTCAACATGGAGTTGTGGACCGCCTGGAAGTGGTAGACCTGCGCCGGAATCAGGTCCGAGGAGATCCGGACGGTGATCGGGACCATCGGCGCCTGCGTGCCGAAGGTGCCGAGGATTCCCGTCGAACGGTCCTGCGTAATCGAGCCCAGAACGGGCCCGGTCGCGGCGAACTTGAAGGAACGGTAGAGCGAAGGAAGCACCGTCAGGACCTGCGCCTGCGCCATCGGCATCGAGACGGGGCCCATGGACAGGAAGGGGTGGCCGAAGGCCAGCACGGAGTTCCCCTCCACCCACGTGACCGTCCCCGTGGCGGAGAGGTCCATGTCTCCGGACAGGAGCTGGGTCGCCACCGCGGAGCCCGGCTTCAACGGCCCGGCCGGCGCGGCGGTCGGGGACGCCGGCGAAACGCTGCCCGAGGGAACCGTCATCCAGTTGGCCGCCTCGGCGATTCGAGTCAGAAGCGGGCCGGCGCCGAGCGGCCCGCCGAAGGAAACCGGCAGCGGCAGCGCCGCCAGGGAGCCTGGCGCGCTCGTCTGGAAAGGCTTGAGGAGCTCGTCGAAGCGATCCGCGAACCGGGCGCCCGTGAACGCGGAGAGGAACGAGGCCGTGGAGACGGCTCCCCCGGCGATCGGAACCGGAGGGGCCGGAGGCGCGTGACGGATGTCGAGCATGCTCTGGATCGGCGTGATTCCGCAGATGGGATCCTTGGAAAAAGGCCATCCGTAGGCGAGCGCCCCGACGAGCTTGCCCTCCACGTAAATCGGGCTCCCGCTCATCCCGGCGATGATGCCCGCCTTCTCCAGGCCGATGCCGCCCACGCGCGCGAGGATCAGGTCCTGCCCAGGCGCGAACCTTCTCAAGAGTCCCAGGATCTCGACGTCGAAGCGCTGGATTCCACGACCGTCGCCCATGTCGGTGACGCCGTACCCCTTCATTCCCGCCGTGATCTTTTCCTCGGGCAGGATGTCGAAGGGTTGAGCGAACAGGGCCCCCGCGCCCAGAGAGCAAACGACACCGAGCGCAAGAATTCCGCGGAACAGGATCCTCACGCCGACCAGAACCGTGTTTCTGCTCATGGACATTCCCTTCGGCATCCGCTCCATTCCCTTTGACGCTTTCGGGCTCTGTATGTTACGTTGGACTTCAATGATGGCGGCCCTGTTTCAGCCCGTCCGGACGGAAAACTTGCCCGGCGGCCAGGACCCCCTCGCCATCTTCTTCCGCGAGACCAGCCCCACTGCCAAGGTCGTCCTGGGGGTCCTGCTCCTCTTTTCTCTCATCTCCTGGATCATCATTTTCGCAAAATACCTGCGGCTGGCGCGAATCTCTCGCCAGTCGGAGAAGTTCGTGGCCTACTTCCGCAAGTCCAAGCGCTTCTCCGAGGTCAACACGATCGCCGGGCAGCTGACGGACACCCCGCTGACGACCCTCTTCAAGGCGGGCTACGCGGAGCTCGACGCCCAGATCAAGGCGGTCCGCCCGGAGGAATCCCCCGTCACGACGATTGCGATGCAGCCGGCCGGCAAGCTCCTGATCAAGAACATCTCGGGGGTCGAGCGGGCGCTGGAGCGCGCCATCGGGGTCGAGGTCTCGCGCCTGACCCGGGGGATGACCTTCCTCGCCACGACGGCCTCGGCCTGTCCCTTCATCGGTCTCTTCGGAACGGTGTGGGGAATCATGCAGTCCTTCCGCGCGATCGGCCAGACCGGCTCGACCTCGATCGCCGCCGTTGCGCCCGGCATCTCGGAGGCGCTCGTCAACACCGCGGCCGGCCTCGCTGCGGCGATTCCCGCTCTGGTCTTCTACAACTACTTCATGGGGAAGGTTCGGGCGCAACGCGCGGGAATGGAGGACTTTGCGCTGGAGTTCATCAATCTGGCGGAACGGAACTTCACGTGAGACGTAAAGACGTGAAACGTAAAACGTCAAACGAAGCCCGAAATGCTTCTCGTACCCCGTTTTACGCTTTACGTTTTACGTTTTACGACTGATGGCTTTCCAACGCACGACCGGCGATCCCTACGACCACCTGGCCGACATCAACGTCACGCCGCTGGTGGACGTGATGCTCGTTCTCCTGATCATCTTCATGGTGACCGCGCCAATGCTCCACCAGGGAGTCTCTGTCTCGTTGCCGAAGACCGAGACAACGAACCTCCCGTCGAGCGTCGAGGACCCCGTGATCCTCTCGATCACGGCCGACGGCCGCTACTACATCAACGAGACTCCGGTGGCGCGGGGTTTGCTCCGGGACCGCCTGAATGCGTTTCTCAGGACGAAGAAGGACAAGACTGTTTTTCTCAAGGCCGACCGGACTCTTTCGGTCGGCACGGTCGTGGAGACCCTGGATGTCTTGAACCGGATGGGGATCGAGAGTCTCGGTTTCATCACCGACACCTCGGGTCCCAAGAAGAAATGAACTCACACCTCACAACGGACGACTCGCAACTCTCCCAATAATGGATGCGGTCGGGGAAGTTCTTGCCGAGAGGGGACGCGGCGACCTGCCGTGGGGCATGGGAGCGTCTCTGGCCGTGCTCCTGCATGCCGGCCTCGGGGCCATCCTCGTGGTCTCGGCTCTCCATCGTCCCGGCCGATTCGTCGCGCCGCGCGCGGTGGCGGTTCGCCTCGTCCAGGCCGGAAGGCTCCAGGGCGGAGCCCCCGTCGCGGCGCCGGTGGCGCCGGCCGTGGAGAAACCCAAGATCATCAAGCCCGCGGAAGAAGAGCCTCCTCCACCATCGCCGAAAGCGAAGTTGCTTCCCGCCAAGGAAAAAGAGGAGAAGAAGAAGCCGGCAGTGCCCTCCGTGCCGGGCCCCCCGACGAAACAGGCGAACCAGCAGCCCGCTGCCCCCTCCTCCGCGCCTCCGTCTGGCCGACCGGGAACAGGCGGTCCGGTCGGCATGGGAGGCAACGTCGGCGTGGGCGGAGCGACATTCGACCAGCCCGACTTCAACTATTCGTATTACGTCGAGCGCATGCTCGTGACGATCGGTATGAACTGGTTCAAGCCCGCCGAATCCGTCCCGATCTCGCCGATGATCCGGTTCCGGATCGAACGGGACGGGTCGATCGGCGATCCGCAGGTCGAGCGCTCGAGCGGGCTCCCCTATGTGGACCGCGCCGCGCTGAGGGCGGTCCTGGCTTCCTCGCCGCTACCACCCCTTCCCCAGGAGTTCGGCGGACGCTACCTCGGCGTCCACCTCATCTTCGAATGAG
The DNA here is from genome assembly GCA_046726795.1 of Acidobacteriota bacterium. Classification (GTDB taxonomy): domain Bacteria; phylum Acidobacteriota; class Thermoanaerobaculia; order UBA5066; family Gp7-AA6; genus JAWOLE01. The sequence continues at coordinate 5,172 of JBKPBH010000084.1, read as the reverse complement.
AGAAATACGTCCCCGCCGCTCCGGCCTCGTTTCCTCCCTTCGGAAGGGGGACGGCGCGACGGCGTTTTTCATCGGCATTTGTCTCCTGTTCGCCCCGCCGACGCTCGCCGGGGCGCAGGCTCCCGCGCCCACCCCGACTCCCGGGCAGGGCCAGGAGATGGTGCTGAAGATCACCAAGGAGGCGGGCCGAAAGCTCCCGCTCGCCATCCCGCCCCTCTCCGCGCCGGGTGTCGCCGCGATGCAATCGAAGGTCGTCGAGCCGTTCACCGCGACCCTGCGGTCCGACCTCGAATACACGGGTCTCTTCGTGATCGCGGACCCGGCTCACTACCCGACCGGCTCGCGCGATCCCTCGACGACCGAGGTCGCGGACCGATGGCGCGGCACGGGAGCGGAGATCCTGGTCGACACACGGGCCGACGTCACGGGGGACCGCGTCGCGGTCGAGGCGAGGATCTGGGACCTGAAGGCGCACCAGTTGATCCTGGGGCGCCGCTATTCGGGCGGGGTTTCCTATGTCGAACGCATCGCGCACACGCTCGCCAACGACCTCGTCAAAGAGATCACCGGCAAGAGCGGCCTCTTCCTCTCCCAGATTCTCTTCGTCTCCGACCGCGACGGGGCCAAGGACATCTACGCGATGGATTTCGACGGAAGAAACGTCCACCGCCTGACCTCGCATCACTCCCTGGCCATGAATCCCGACGGCCGCGGAGGGAAGGTCGTCTTCACCAGCTACGTCAGCCGTTTCCCGCAGATCTGGATGATGAACGCGGACGGAGGCGGCGCGAGAGAGATCAAGACCGGGCTCGAGTTGAACGCCTCCCCGGCGCTCTCTCCCGACGGCACGCAGATCGCGTTCGCCGGCTCGGCGAAAGGAAACCCGGACATCTCTGTCATCAGCACGGCCGGGAGCAATCTGCGGCGGCTGACCACGACGCACGCCCTCGAGGCCTCGCCGGACTGGTCGCCGACGGGGCGTCAGATCCTCTACACCTCCGACCAGTCGGGAACCCCCCAGATCTGGGTGATGGACGCGGAGGGAACCGGGGCGCGCCGGGTCACGTATGCGGGGAACTGGAACGACGAGGGCGCCTGGTCTCCCGACGGCTCGAAGATCGCGTTCGCCTGTCGCAACGAGGGGGACTTCAACATCTGCGTCATGGATTTCGCCGGAGGCAACACGGTCCAGCTCACCTCCGAGGGCGCCAACGGGCACCCGGGCTGGTCTCCCAATGGAGAGAAGATCGTGTACCAGTCGCGGCGGGGAGGCTCGACGCAGGTCTACACGATGGACGCCGACGGTCAGAACAAGCGGCTCCTGACGGAGGGCGGCAACAACATGCAGCCGATCTGGCTGCAGTGACGAAAAACATGGGGAATCTGCTATATTCGGACGTTCCTGCGCGGCCCGGAACTCGCGCGGAGCGATAAGGGACAAGGAGAAGACGATGAGAAATCGGACAGGGACGACGGTCCTCGCTTTCTTGCTGGCGGCGGCGTGCGGCTGGGCCGCGGCGTGCAAGCCCAAGCCCCCCAAGACCACGGCCGAGACGAAGTCCGTCACGACCGAGACCAAAGGGGCGGAGACCGCGGTCAAACCGCCATCCACGGCTCCTCCCGGGGAAGTCGGGACTGAGCCGCTCTCGGGAGACGTCGCCGCCATCAACCGGGCGGGTTACCTGAAGGACGCGTTCTTCGACTACGACAAGTCCGATCTCCGCGACGATGCCCGCGGCGCCCTGTCGGCGGACGCGGAGTGGTTGAAGAGATACCGCTCGGTTCAGTTCCTGATCGAAGGGCACTGCGACGAGCGCGGGACCTCGGAGTACAACCTGTCCCTCGGGGACCGGCGCTCCAATGCCGCCAAGGAATACCTGGTCTCCCTGGGCGTGGACGCCTCGCGGGTCAAGACGGTCTCCTACGGGAAGGAGAGGCCGTTCTGCACTCAGTCGACCGAGGACTGCTGGCAACAGAACCGGCGGGCGCATTTCCTGGTCACGGCCAAGTAGTGTCCCGGTTCCTCCGAATGGCCCGCGCCGGGCTTGCGCTGTGCGCACTGCCCCTGGCGTCGGCGTGCGTGACCTCGAGCGACATCGACGGCCTGCATCGCCAGATGAACGACATCGAGAAAGAGATCCAGGCGCTGGACCGGAAGTCCTCGAGCAAGGAAGAAGTCGCGAGGCTGAACACGAACGTCTCGCAGCAGACCGAGCAGCTCTTGAAGTCCAACGCAGACACCGGCATCCGGTTGAACGAGCTGACGACCAAGATGGAGCAGCTCGAGGCGAAGCTGGAGGACACGAACCGGCGTCTTGCCCAGCTCTCTCAGCAGATCGCCGAGACCCAGGTGGACCTGTCACGCCTCCGCGGGGCGTCCGGCGGGTCACCGCCGTCTCCCTCCGGAGCGGGCCTCTCTGGCACCACGGCTCCGACCGACACGGCGGCCGTGCGGGCGCCGGGGGCCGCGCATCCTCCTCCCGCCGAGCTCTACGACACGGCTTACTCCGATTACAACAAGGGACGCTACCCGCTGGCGATCCAGGGGTTCCAGGAGTATCTCGCCGCCTATCCGAATACCGACCTCTCCGACAACGCGCAGTACTGGATCGGTGAGTGTCTCTACGCGCAGAAGAAGTACCCGGACGCGATCGCGGCCTTCGACAAGCTCCTGAAGCAGTGGCCCAAGAGCGACAAGGCTGCCGCGGCCCTCCTGAAGAAGGCGTACGCCCTGGCCGAAGTCGGCCAGAAGGCCGAGGCTGCGGTCCAGCTCCAATACGTGGTGCACGAGTACCCGACCGCGGAGGAAGCGCGTCTGGCCCGCGCGCGTCTGAAGACCATGGGCATCGACGCGCGCTGAGGACCCGGATCGCGAACGAGAGCAGAAAGGCGTAAGCGAGCATGGCGCATATCAAATCCGCGGAGAAGTGGATCCAACAGACAGCAAGGCGCCAGGCGCGCAACAAGAGCGTCCGGTCGCACCTCCGCACGGCCGTCAAGCAGCACCGGCAACAGGACACCGCGAAGAAGACGGAGTCGCTGCCGGGCGCCTATTCGGAAATCGACCACGCCTGGAAGAAGGGCGTCATCCACAAGAACGCGGCCGCCCGCTACAAGTCCCGCCTCGCCCGGGCCGCCGCCAAGAAGAATCCTTAGGCTTCCTCTAGAAGCCTTCGAGGAGAGACGACACGAGGCTTTCCGCGAAGCGCCCGGCCACCCGATCGATCGCTTCATTCTCTCGATCCACGTAGGAGGCGGCGCTGGTCGCGAGGGAGTAGTTGTCCTGGAACGTGAAGGACGGGTTCTCCCAAAGAACCTTCTCGTCGGGCAGAGTCTTCAAGGACATGCGGGCGGTGATCCTCACCTGGTACTCCTTGGCTCGTCCGTTCTCGTCGAAGGCGACCGCGAAGAGGTCGAAGCCCGTCACCTCTCCCGTCAGGTCCGCGTCGGCCCCGGCCGCCTGGGCCTGGACGGAGAAGCGGCCCCGGCTCGCGAGCTCCCGGGCCACCTCGCTCGAGAGGCGCTGCTCGACGCCGACCCGGGCCGTCTTGTTCACAAGGGTCTGGAAGCGAATGACCCGGATCGAGGGGGGCAACGTCGAGGTCTTCCCGACGAGCGTGTAGCCGCAGCCGGAGAGCGTGAGGAGCGCGAGCCAGGCGGCAGCGGGAACCGCCAGGCGGAGGGTCTTGACGGGGACGCGCGGAGTCGAGTCTCGCAAGACAGGCTCAGCGGACGACCAGGTTCAAGAGCCGGTCGGGCACGAAGACCGCGCGGGAGAGCTCCTTGCCCTCGAGCCACGGCCGGATGTGTTCGTCGGCGCGCGCCAGCGCCAGGGCTTCCTGCTCCGCGGCGCCGCGCTCGACGTCCAGGCGCCCGCGCACCCTGCCGTTGACCTGGACGACAAGAGTGACGCGCGGGGTCGTGGCCAGCTCCGGATCGAAGTCGGGCCAGGGTGTCTCCAGGAGCAGCCCCTTCTCCCCGAGCCTTTCCCACCACTCCTCGGTTAAGTGGGGAGCGATGGGATGGAGGAGTTTCAAGAGCGTCCCGACCGCTTTCTGAACGCGGCCGCCCGATTCTTCTCCGGCGTCGGCCGCCTCCGCGATTCCGCGCTGGAACTCCATCAGCGCGGCGACCGCGGTGTGAAAATGAAAGCGCGAGGCGTCCGACGTCACGCGCTGGATCGTGCGGTGCTCCAGGCGTGCGAGGGGCGTGTCGCGCGGACCGCGATCCTCGGCCGACAGCTCGGCGGCGCGGCCGCAGAGGTCGTGCACCCGGTTCAAGAATCTCCAGGCGCCGATCACCCCCTCCTCCGACCATTCCGACTCCTTCTCCGGCGGCCCGATGAAGAGCGTGTAGAGGCGGACGGTGTCCGCGCCGTAGCGCACGATGAGCTCGTCGGGCGACACGGTGTTCCCCCGCGACTTCGACATCTTCTCGACCTTGCCGGTGGCGGGATTCAGCTTGGTGATCATCCCCTGGTTGAAGAGGCGGGCGAAGGGCTCCTCGAACGTCACAAGGCCCATGTCTTTGACGACCCGGCACACGAACCGCGCGTAGAGGAGATGGAGGATCGCGTGCTCGATGCCTCCGACATACTGGTCCACCGGCATCCAGTGCTCCGCGCGCGCGGGGTCGAGCATCCGCGAGTCGTCCGCGGGGTTCAGGAACCGCAGGTAATACCAGGACGAGTCCACGAAGGTGTCCATCGTGTCGGTCTCCCGCCGCGCCGGCCCGCCGCACCGCGGGCAGGCGACCCGGACGAAGGCCTCCGACTTCTCGAGCGGATTGCCCTCGGCGCGCCGGAACGCCACGTCCTCCGGGAGGCGCACGGGCAGGTCCTCATCCGGCACCGGGACGACGCCGCACCGTTCGCAGTGGATCGCCGGGATCGGCGTCCCCCAGTAGCGCTGCCGGGAAATCAGCCAGTCTCGCAGCCGGTAACCGACTCTCCCCTTCCCCACTCCCTTCGCCTCGACCCAGGCCACGGCCCGGCGCACCGCCTCCGGGCCGTTGGGCGTGCCGTCCCAGTCTCCGGAACGATAGAGGACACCGGCGTCGGGAACGGCCCGCGTCATCCGCGCGGGATCGAGCTCCTCTTCTTTCGTGCGATAGACGGGACGGATCTCCAGCCCGAAACGGCGCGCAAACTCGAAGTCGCGCTGGTCGTGGGCG
>JBKPBH010000083.1:0-29247 GCA_046726795.1 Acidobacteriota bacterium | reverse complement strand
CAGTGCGAGACGCGACACGAGGCGGGCCTCTGCCCGCTGCCCGAGTCGCAGCACGAGCCCGGCTTCTGCGCCGACAACGGAGAAGTCTGGCGACTGATGGCCCGAGATCCCTCCGCCGTACAGGCCTCGCTCGGACTCGGACAGACGGTGACCGTCGAGGGCGTCGGCTTCCCGCGCTCGGGCTTCTTGCGCGCGAGCCGCGTCGGCTACTAGTTCCCGCGGATCTCTTTCCGCCACACTGCGTCATCCGGCTTTCGGCCGCGGCGTTCGCTTCGCGAACAGGCGGCCGAGAGACTTCAAAGGAGCCCCGGGCCCGTGCACGCCTTCGGTCGGGCTTCCTTGTCTGGCGAAAGAATCTCTCGCGGGACCACGTCCTTGCTTAGAACCTCTTCCGAATACAATCGGATCCAGTGCAGTTCGACCAGATCATCGAAGCGTCGGCGCCGGCTCGGATCGATCTGGCCGGCGGGACCCTGGATCTCTGGCCGCTGCACGTGCTGCATCCCGGCTCGGTGACGATCAATGTGGCGATCGACAGGTACGCCGGGTGCCTCGTCCAGAGATCGGGAGAGGGACTCCTGGTCGTCTCCCGCGACCGTGTCTTCGAGAAGAGAGCCAAGGAACCCGGGCAGCTCCTCGCCGAGCCGAAGACCGCCCTCGTCGGCTCGCTCCTCGAGGCGCTGGAAATCCGAGATCCGCTCAAGATCGAATTCTGGTCGGGCGTCCCCTTTGGCTCCGGCCTTGGCGGATCCTCCGCCTTGACGGTCGCGCTCATGGGAGCTCTCGAGCGAATGAGCCCTCGAGACCTGACCGGCGTCGACCGCGTGGACTTCGTGCGGGACGTCGAGACGCGCGTCCTCGGCAAGCCGGCCGGCGTGCAGGACTATTACCCGCCTCTGGAAGGCGGCGTCCACGTGATCACGTTTCGGGCGGGCCGTACGAAAGGCGAGAAGATTCGCCCCGATTCCGAGGCCTGGGAGAGGCACCTGACGCTCTTCGACTCGGGCGTCTCGCATTCCTCCGGGATGAACAACTGGCAGATCCTGAGAGCCAGGCTCGAGGCCGACGCCGCTGTGACCGAGCACCTCGAGGGCGTCCGGCGGGCGGCCGAGGCCATGGCGGACGCGGTCCGGCGGGTGGATTTCCCGGCGATGGGCGAGGCTCTGGCGCGGGAATGGGAGGCTCGGCGGCGGCTGGCCCCGGTCGTCTCGACCCCTCTCATCGAGCGAGCCATCGAGGCCGCCGCCCGGGCCGGCGCCTGGGGAGGCAAAGCCTGCGGCGCCGGCGGAGGGGGCTGTGTCGTCTTCCTCTCTCCGGGCTGCTCGACCGCCGCCGTCCGGCAGGCGCTCTCGGAGCTCGGCGAAGGCTCGATCGTCCCCGTCCGAGTCGTCGAGGAGGGACTGCAAGTGAGTTATTAGTTTTCAGCTCTCAGTTCTCAGTCCTCTGTCGGAACTGATAACTGATCACTGACAACTGATAACTCCTTCTTCATCCAGGCGACGCAGCGCTGAAGCTCTTTCCTCATGGCGGCGGGGGATGCCGCGTGATGCCACGCGCCGTGGCCGGGGAGGACCCACTCGAACGAGAAGTCGAGCAGACGCTCCATGGAGCGGGTCTGCTCCTCCCAGGAGTACCAGCAGGCGTCGCGGAACGCGATCAACCCGTTGCGGCGGGAAGACCAGGCGAGGTGATCGCCGGTAAACAGGAACTTGTCCCGGTAGAGGAGCACGGCATGCCCGCGCGTGTGGCCGGGAGTCGGGATCGCCAGGAGGTCCTCGGAGAGTCGCTGCGGAGCGTCTCCGGAGAGTTTCCGCTCGACATCCCGGGTGCCGCGCGCGACATCCCGCTCGTGCAGCACGCGCTCGCATCGCAAGCGCCGGGCAAAGACTTCGTGGTCCGCGACGTCGTCTCGGTGAGTCAGGAACATCGTCGCGACTCCGCCGCGCTCCTCGAAGTGCCGGATCAGACGGTTGACCGCCTTCGGTGAGTCCACGAGCACGTTGCCCTCCGGGCGCTCGACGAAGTAGCTCCACGCCCCGAAGGAGTCCTTCGACGTGAAGCCGCAGAAGAACACGTTCTCCGCGACGGGCTCGGGATAGGCCGCGATGGCGGGGCGGGGATCCTGCCGCGAGACCGTGCCGATCGAGCCGGTCGGACACGCGACGAGCGCCATCAGGGCCCGCCGCCGGCTCTCTTCCGAGTCGGGTTGCCGCGCCACGTAGGAGTGATCCTCGGCTTCCGCGAAGACCGCCGGCGCGATCCTCCGGCACGCGTCGCAATCGATGCAGGTCCGGTCTACATAGAAGTCGCCCGAAACGTTGTCCGACAGCCGTTCTCGCAGCGACGCCATCGCTAATCCAAAATCCAGAATCTAAAATCCAAAATTCCTACATTTTCCCCGGCAGGGGGATCCCGAGCAGCTCGAGAAGATGTGTCATCTCGCCCACAAAAATACGCGCGACGGCGATCCGGCGGTTCCGCAAGGCCTCGTCGGCCTCCTGGGCGATCGGGTGGCGGTGGTAGAACTGGTTGAAGGACTGCGCCAGGCCGAAGGCATGGCGGGCGAGCATCGAGGGCTCGAAGGCCGCGACGGCGCGCTGGGCGATCTCGGGGGTGGAGGCCGCGTCGAGGACGATCGCCCAGAGGTCGTCTTCGCCCGACTCTCCGAAGCTCCGCAGGGCCTCGCCGGAGACCTCCGAGGGGATGCCGCGCTCCGCAAGCTTCCGGAAGATGTTGTGCGCCCGGACGAGCGAGTACTGCAGATACGGCCCTGTGTCTCCTTCGAAGTTGACCGCTTCGTCGAAATCGAACGCGATCACCTTGTTGCGTCCGAACTTCAAGAGGAAATAGCGCAGCGCGCCGACCGCGATCGAACGCGCGTCGGCTTCGGCCAAGGAGGGCGCCCCCGGGTCTTCCTCCTCGGCCCGCCGGCTCGCGACTTCTGCCCGGGAACGGTCGAGAAGGAGCTCGACCAAGTCGTCGGCCTTGACTCCCAGACCCTTGCGCCCGGACATCTCGACGAAGGGCTTCTGCTCGTCTTCGGGAGTCAGCCGGTACTCCTCGCCGAATCGTTCCGCGAGCTGCCGCGCGGCCTTCGGAGAGAGGGCCACGATCTCGTAGGAGAAGTGCTCGCTCGCGGCCGCCTCCCGCTCGAAGCCCAGGACGCGCAGCCCCTCCTTGACGACCTTCTGGGGATAGGACTGGCGGACGTCGATGACGTTGATGACCCGGTCGGCGCGTCCGAACGCCGGGGCGCCCGGGTCCGACCCGCCGTGGGCCGTGCGCCAGAGGGGGTGGCGACGGACCTCTTCCGGGACCTCTTCGGCTGAAACGGAGCCGGAGTCCCAGCTGGGCTCGAAGCGCTCGTAGTCGAAGTCCACGCCGAGGAGTCCGAACTTCCAGAGCTGATAGGCGATGTCCTTGGCGGTGTAGGTCACGGTCCCGTTGGACCGGACGAGGATCTTGTCGGGCTCCTCGAGGCCGGCGAACTCCTCCGATTCGGACAAGCGCAGCACCCAGCAGCCCTGGTGCTTGCCCTCCGTCTCGTAGGCGACGGCCCCGGCGGCTTTGAGCTTCTCGAAGGCGCGGGCCCAGAAGTCCCGGCGCAGGATGTCGCTCTCACGGGGGAGCAGGTCGTACGCGATCCCGATACGTCCCATCGTCGCCAGGTGCGCGCAGGTGATGGCCTCGGAGAGCGCGGCGGCGATCCCGGCGATCTCGTTGCCGCCGGCTTCGATTGCGTGAAGAACCTCGTCCCGCCAGGCCCGCGTTTCGGGGCGGGTCTGGAAGGTGCGGCCGACCTCGGCGTACAGGTCCCAGCAGAGATAGGCGAAGCCGTTCGGGTTGGGCTGGCCTCCGGGAAGCGCGGCGGTCGCGATGACCCGCCGGGCCTCGTCCATGGTCCGGACTCCGGCCAGATGCCGCAGGCCCGCGACGACATCGGCGACCTGGACCCCCGTATCGTCCAGGTAATTCTGGACCTCGACCTCGTGCCCCAGAAAACGGAGAGTTCGGACGAGCACGTCGCCCAGCAGAGCGTTGCGCACGTGTCCGATGTGGGCCGTCTTGTTCGGATTGATGTTGGTGTGCTCGACGACGACCTTCCCTTCGCGTCGGGCCGGGGCCACCGCGGGTTCCAGGAGAGACGCGGCGAAGGCTCCCCGGTCGAGGAAGAAATTGACGTAGCCGCCCCCCTCGACTCCCGCTCTCGCGACTCCGTCCGGGAGAACGACAGACCGCGCGAGCTGCTCGGCGATCGCTCGTGGAGGCCGCCGCAGGCTCTTGGCGAAGTCGAAAGCGACCGGGCAGGCGAGATCCCCCAGGGAGACCTTCGGAGGACGTTCCAGCACGATCCGCTCGACGGCGGTGCCGAAGCTCGTCTGCACCGCGCCGGCGAGCGCTTGCGAGAGGTCGCGCCGGATTCCTTCGAGAGTGAGTCCGGAACTCATGGGCGCCGGAGTATATCGAGGGAGAAGTTGTGAGTCGCGAGTTATGACAGGCCCGAAGCCAATTCACAATTCGCAAATCACAATTCACAATTTACAATGGCTCGATGAGCGAGCCGATCGTCCGCTCGGTGTCGATTCGCGCGAGCGCGGCCGACGCCTTCGACGCGTTCACGCGCGTGTCGGACCTCCTCTCCTGGTGGTGCGAAGGGGCGCTGGTCGGGCTGCGGCCGGGAGGCAATTGGGCCATCGGCTTCACGGATCGCCGCGGGCGAACCGAGGCGACCGTCCTCGGCAAGATCGCCGAGTTCGAGCGCGGGCGCCGCCTCGTCGTAAGGGAGATCTCGCTCGAGCCGAGCGGCGGAGAGGCGCTGGAAGGGTTGAGCATGGTGCTGACCTTCGCCGACCTCCAGGAAGGTTGTCTGGTGACCGTCGAGCAGCTCGTTCCGGACGCGGGGCCGGCCTACGATCGGTACCGCGGAGAAGTCGGATCCGGCTGGGAGGCGAGCCTCGCCGATCTGAAGAGATACCTGGAAGGGCCTCGCCGGCGACGCGTGTTCGTCGAAGCAGGGCTGCCCGAGAACTGACGCGTCCCCGCGTCCGCTGAGAAAGGAAAGAGGAAATAGAATGACGGGGATGCCGTCGGAGCAAACTCGCTGCGAGCGCTGCGGGGACACGGGATGGATCCTCGAGTCGCCGGGGGGAGTCAAGCAAGCGCGCCCCTGCTCCTGCCGGATGGCAACGCTGCGGCGAGAGAAGCTCGAGGCCGCCTGCATTCCCGAGCGCTATCGCGACTGCACGATCGACGGCTTCTATACGAAGGGGCCCGAACTGACGAGCGCCAAGCGAACGGCGCGGGAGTTCGTCGATCGATTCCCGTTCGTAGATGCCGGGCTGCTTCTCATCGGCCCTTCGGGTCTCGGCAAGACTCATCTGGCCTGCGCGATCCTCTCCGAGCTGATTACCACCAAAGGAGTCCGAGGCCTTTACGTGGATTCCTCCAGTCTGCTGAACCGCATCGCGGCGTCCTTTCGCCCGGACTCAGAGGGCACCCGCGACGCGGTTCTCGCTCCCTATGCCGGAGCGGAACTGGTGATTCTGGACGAGATCGGCGCGACCCCTCCGCACCCCTGGGTGCAGGACGCCCTCTATGACCTCTTAAACGCGCGCTACAACGGGAAGAAGATCACCATCGTGACGACCAACTGCGCCGACGAAACGGAAGCCCCTTCTGGTCCGAAGGTTTCCCTCGAAGATCGGATCGGGACTCGAAACCGCAGCCGGCTCTACGAGATGTGTCTCATGGTCCCCCTCCGCGGCGACGACTACCGCAAGATCGTCTTGAGCGCCCAGATTCGGTCCCGGTTTTGAAAGTTCGCCAAGAGAGCTGGCGGGGGCTCCTCCTCGCGCTCGCCGTGGTCGGGACCGGCTGCGCCGGTGTGGCACCCCGGGCTCCCGCGCCGGGAGAGGCGCCGCCGACGCCGAGCCTCGTCACCGCTCCGACTCCGACACCCGCCGCCAGGCGCGGAGCCGGCAGATCTCCAGGGGTGCCGGTCCCTCCCGACACCGCGCCCTCGGGCGTCCTCCTGCGGGTGGGATTGAAGAGCGATCTGGCGGAGCTGATGTATGGACCGCCGGGTCAACGGTGGATTGTCGCCTCAGGGGGGCGCGGGGAAGTCCTGCGGGGGCCCCTGCGCTTTCGCGCGCAGGGAGCCGCCGCCGGCGGCTTCCAGGTCCAGGCGGGGGCCTTTTCGCAGGAAAAGCCGGCTCGCGAGCGGGCCGACCGGCTCGCGGCGGACCTTCAGACGTCGGGGTCGGTCGCGTTCTCCGCCGACCGGGGAGTCTACCGCGTCCTGCTGGGAAATTTCGCCGACCGGGCCTCCGCGGAGGCGCTGGCCGAGAAGCTTCGAGCCTCCGGTCAGGACGCCACGGTCGTGGGGGGAGCCGCGCCCGCGCCGGGCACGGCGATCCTCTCGGTGACGGTGGAAGACGGCAGCCTTCGCCGGCTTGCCTCTCCCACCGATCTCTACCCCTTCGACGCCGACGCGCGCGTCCTGCACGACGGCAAGCCTTATCGCGGCAGCCTCCGGATCGCCGTCAACCCGAGGGGACTCGTGACGGTCGTCAACCGGGTGGACCTGGAGGAATACCTCTACGGCGTCGTGCCAGCGGAGATGGGGCCCAAGCGCTACGACGAGGTCGAGGCGTTGAAGGCCCAGGCGGTCGCCGCGCGGACCTACGCGCTCGCGCATCGTGGCCAGTTCGAGGCCGAGGGTTATGACCTCTGCGCGACGGCGAAGTGCCAGGTCTATGCGGGCCTCTCGGCGGAGGATCCGCTCTCGAACGCCGCCGTGGAGGCCACCCGGGGGCTCGTTCTCGCGCACGACGGGCATTTTGCGGACGCTCTCTTCGTCTCGACCTGCGGCGGACATACCGAGAACGTGGAGAACGTCTTCGGGGAGCCGGCCGCGCCGTATCTGGTCGGCGTCGAGTGCGGCGAGCTCGCGACCTCGAGCCTGCCCGGCGCCGCCGTGGACCGCAAGTCGCCGCTCCGGCCGCGAACGGGACTCGAGTGGCGAGGCTACGTCCTCGCGCGGCATGTCTCCGGAAAACACGCCGGCCGGGCCGCGTGGCTCGAGACGGCGCAGCGCTGGGCGGGGCTCGAGCGCCGGGGGGCGCCCCCGGCAACGCTGTCTCCTTCGGCGGTCTATCCCTCTCTCCTGGCCTCCTTCGGCCTCGGCCCTGCCCGGGCGCTCCATCTCCAGCCGCGGGAGGAGAGCTACTACGCCGAATCTCCGCCGCTGTCGGGGCGCCTTTCGGGCCCGGCTCGGGAAGCGTACGACTTCCTTCTGCGATTCCGGTTCGGAGCGGGGGAGCCGCTCCCTCCGGCCGACCGGACTCTGACCGAGGAGGAGTACGCCGGCCTCCTCTTCTCCGCGGCGTTACGCCAGGCCGGCGTGACGGAAGGATCCGGGCGCTTCCTGCGGCGCGAGGCGTCCAACGTCTGGGTCAAGACAACGGAGGGAAGGCAGGGACTGCCGGTGGATCCCGAGCTGCCCCTGGCCCGACGTCTGGCAGAAACCCTCCTGCCCGCCTCCGCGCTGTCTCTGCGCGCCGGGGATCGCGTGCGATGGTGGAAGCGGGGGAGCCAGGTGCTCGCCCTCTGGGTGGAGGCGGAGGTGGACGCGCCCGCCTTCGAGCGGGACTCCTCCTGGACCGAATGGGTCCGGCGCGTCTCGGGTGCGGAGCTCGCCCGACGGATGGCCGCGCGGGTGGCGGGGAGCGAGGTGCGCGACGTCGTGGCGACCAAGCGCAGCTCCTCCGGTCGCGTGATCGAGGCCCGCGTCACGACCGACACGGCCGAGATCGTGCTCCGCCGCTTCGACGTGCGCCAGGCGCTCGAGCTGCCGGACCTGCTCTTCACGATCCAGAAGGCCCGGGGACCGCAGGGCGAGCCGGAGTTCGTGTTTCTGGGGCGTGGCTGGGGGCATGGCGTCGGCCTCTGCCAGAACGGCGCCTTCGGGATGGCGCTGGCCGGGGCTTCCTACGACGCCATCCTCCGGCACTACTATACAAATATAGATATAGTACCCCTCCAGAGCACCTCGGCGGCTCCGCCGTCCGTCCGCTGACGGAGAAGGCCCGCGTTAGAATTGTTTCGATGAGCACCGTGGCGTCGGCCGAGCGAGAAGCCATCCTGCAGACCGTCCGGGACTTCGCGGAGGCGGAGATCCGCCCGCACGTGATGGAGTGGGACGAGAAGCAGCAGTTTCCGCGCGAGGTGTTCCGCAAGCTGGGGGAGCTCGGGCTGCTCGGCACGATCTTCCCGGAGGACTACGGAGGCTCAGGGCTCTCGACGGCCGATTACGCCGCGGTCGTCGAAGAAATTGCGAGCGTAGACGGGTCGGTCGCCCTGGCGCTGGCGGCCCACACCTCTCTGGGCTCGAGCCACATCTTCCGCTTCGGGACGGAGGCCCAGCGCCGCCGCTACATGCCAAAGCTGACCTCCGGCGAGTGGCTGGCGGCCTGGGGCCTGACCGAGGCCGAGGCCGGCTCGGACTCGGGCGGCACACGCTCGACAGCCACGCGCGACGGCGGCACGTGGGTCCTGAACGGCTCGAAGAACTTCATCACGAACGCGTCGGTCGGAGGCGTGGCGGTCCTGATGGCCGTGACCGATCCCGCCAAAGGACATGACGGAATCTCCTCTTTCATCGTCGAACTGGACAACCCGGGCATTCGGGTCGGAAAGAAGGAGAACAAGCTCGGCATGCGGGCCTCCGACACGTGCACGCTCGTGATGGAGGACTGCCGGGTGCCGGCCGACAACCTCCTCGGCGCGGAAGGAGAGGGGTTCGCCAACTCGATGAAGATCCTGGACGCGGGCCGCATCTCGATCGCGGCGCTCTCCGTCGGGATCGCGCGCGGCGCGTACGAGGCGGCCCTGAAGTACTCGAAGGAGCGCCGCCAGTTCGGCCGTGCGATCTGCGAATTCGAGGCGATCCGCTTCTACCTGGCCGAAATGGCGACCGGGATCGACGCGGCGAGGCTCCTGACCGAGCGCGCCGCGCAGGCCAAGGATCGGGGGGAAGACCATCGCCGGTTCGCGGCCCAGGCCAAGTACTACGCTTCCGAAGTGGCGGTCCGCGTGACCGACCGCGCCCTTCAGATCCACGGCGGCTACGGTTTCATCAAGGATTTCCCAGTAGAGAAGTTCTACCGGGACGTCAAGCTCTGCACCATCGGCGAAGGCACCACGGAGATCCAGAAGCTCGTCATCGCCAAGAGCCTGCTGAAGGGGGGTTGAGAGTTGAGGGTCGAGAGTTGAGAGTAGCTGGCGCGGGGCTACCCTCAACCCTGAACTCTCGACTCTCGACGCTCACGGAGGGAGTCCTGGCGCGGCGTCCGCGCGAGGTCGGCCGGGCGATCACGGCGGTCGAGAGCGAGGGGGGTTGCCCCGAGCTCTTGCGCTCGCTCTTCCCCCGCACGGGCCGGGCCCGCGTCCTCGGGATCACGGGGCCCCCCGGCGCTGGAAAGTCCACGCTCGCCCAGCGCCTGGCGCAGGCCTGGCGGCGGCGCGGGCAGACCGTCGGGATCGTCGCGGTCGATCCGTCCTCGCCGTTCACCGGCGGCGCCATCCTGGGAGATCGGATCCGCATGTCGGAGATCTACACGGACCCCGGCGTCTTCATCCGCTCTATGGCCACGCGCGGAGCGCTCGGGGGGCTCGCGCGGGCGACGAGCGATGCGGTGGACGTGCTCGACGCCGCCGGCTTCGACGTCGTCCTGATCGAGACGGTCGGCGTCGGCCAGGACGAGGTGGACATCGTCAAGGCCGCGGAGACGGTCGCGGTCGTGCTCGTGCCGGGCCTGGGCGATGACATCCAGGCGATCAAGGCGGGGATCCTCGAGATCGGCGACGTCTTCGTCGTCAACAAGGCGGACCGGGAGGGCGCCGACCGGACGGCGGCGGAGCTGGCTATGATGCTCGATCTCTCCGCCCCGGGCGGCTGGAGGCCTCCCATCGTCCGGACCGTCGCGCCCCGAGGCGAGGGGACCGGCGAGACCGTGGCCGCCCTCGACGCGCACGGAGCTCACCTGGCCGCGAGCGGCGAGGATCTCGAGCGGCGCCGGCGGCGGGTCCGCGCTCGTCTGCTGGCTCTCCTAGAGGAGCGGTTTCACCGGCGCGTCGCGCAACAGGCGCCGGGACCCGAGGGCCTGGACGCCGCGGTCCGGCGGGTCTCGCTTCGGGAACAGGATCCCTACGGCGCCGCGGCGGATTTCTTCGCCAGGGTCGTCCCGGAGTAGGCTCGTCGAACATGTCGGCCTTCAAGATCGACCACATCGGGATCGCCGTCGCCTCCATCGACGACGCCCTGGAGGTATACCGCGCGCTCGGCCTCGAGGAGAAGCACCGCGAGGAGGTCCCCGCGCAAAAGGTCATGACCGCGTTCCTTCCGGCAGGCGAGAGCCGGATCGAGCTGCTC
Organism: Acidobacteriota bacterium; assembly: GCA_046726795.1. Classification (GTDB taxonomy): domain Bacteria; phylum Acidobacteriota; class Thermoanaerobaculia; order UBA5066; family Gp7-AA6; genus JAWOLE01. The sequence goes on along the minus strand of JBKPBH010000083.1, from coordinate 18,815 downwards.
GAACCGACTTCCGAGGACTCGCCGATCGCAAAGTTCGTCCGAAAACGGGGCCCCGGCATCCACCACATCTGCTTTGGCGTCCGGGACATCGAGGCGGCGGTCGCCGAGCTCCTGACCCGCGGGTTCCGGCTGATCAACGCGCGTCCCGCGGCGGGCGCGGACGGAAAAAAGGTCGTGTTCCTCCATCCCGATTCGGGACACGGCGTCCTGATCGAGCTGTCGGAGGACGCGGCAGTGCCGTGAATCCCGGCAGCTTCGTCCTGGTGCACCTCTCCGGCCCTCGCGAGAAGTTCTGGGGCCTGCTCGAGCAGCGGGACGCGAGCGGCGTGACGGTGCGTGGCCTGGCCGTCGAAGGGTTCGAGGAGTGGCTCCGGGAGATCACCCGCGAGGCCGCTCCCTCCTTCTCTCCCGCGACGGTCTTCTTCCCCCTGCAACGCGTGGAGCGGATCTCCTTAGACGAGACCATCGGAGAGGCCGTGTCGCTCGCCGACCGTTTCCGCCGGATCGTGGGAGAAGACCCCCGCGCCTACCTCGCCCCCGAGCTGCCGGAAGACTAAAGACACGGTTTTCGGTTTCCGATTCTCGGTTTTCGGGAGGGCTTAACCGAGAACCGAACACCGAACACCGATCACCGAGCACCGGCTCTCCGTGTCCTGGGGCGCTCTCAGCAGCGCAGATCGTCCGGCGTCCACTTCTTGACGCGGCGCTTGATTTCGTCCTTGCTCGTAATGTTGTTGGTCAACACTTCCCGCACGAGATCGGCCATCTCGGCGTCGCTGGCGAAACGCAGAGCGACGAGCTGGCCGGGCGTGAGTTCCTCCACCCGCCCCTTCAGGTCCACCGGCAGGATCTCCTTCAGCCTCAGGCGCATCTCGAGCCGGATGACGCGGTCCTGCACCGTCAGGGCGAAGATGCGCATATAAGAGAAAAGGCCGAGCAGCGCGAGAGCGACGAGAAGCTCGAGCGCCGCCGCCCAGGAGATCCACCGCACCAGGACGACGAGCCTCCAGATCAAGTTGATGGCCAGGATTCCGAAGGTCGCGAAGTGGTAAAGCGGGACGATCCTTCGGTGGTTCGCGAAATTCTGAGGCTGCCGTTCCGCCATCACACCCTCCGAAATCTTGGATTCTAGATTTTCGATTTTGGATTAGAGCACGCCGAGGCCCCTCGTTCCAAAATGCAAAATCCAAAATCCAAAATCGTCAGAGGATGACGAACTTGACGAAGTAGTCGGCGACGCTCAGGTTCCCGTTGACGAGCTGGCGCGCCTGCTCGGCGTTCATCTCGAAGGATCCGGCGGAATCCCCCGACGCGGTCGTCAACAGGATCTCGGCGGTCGTGGGCTTTCCTCTCTCGACCAGGTCGGCCAGAACCCGAGCGGAGGCCGAGAGAATGTTGAAAACCGCCTCCTCCGAGTTCACCGTGGCGAGCAGGCGGAGTTTCCCGCGGTAGTTCGTGAGGCGGTACTGGGTTATGGCCGCTCCATCCAGGACCCTGCGGAACGCGGCCTCGACGGCGGGCTCCACGGGTAGCCAGGAGCTCGAGGCCGACTCCGGATTCTCGGCGGTCTTCGCCGGCGGGGCGCCGAAGTGGGTCTTGCGCCGCCGGATCACTTCCTGGAGGCTGACCGTCGGCGGCGGTTTCAGGGTCGGGAGCTTGATCTCCTTATCTTCGCCCTGGACGAGAGCGATGACGTTTCCAGGGTTTTCCTTGTTGTACTGCTCGGTTCCCGGGACGTCGATCGTCGCCAGGTCGATCTGGGTCACGGTGCCGTTCTGCAGCGTGATGATCGCCTTGTTCCCCTTCACTTCGTACTTGGAGCGCGCGAAGATGATCGAACCGTCCTTCAGCTTGATGTTGTAGGCGAGCGCGGCGGCGGCTCCCAGCGCCAGGGCGGCCAGCAGGAGCAGGCAGACTCGGATTCGTTTGATCATGGAACACCTCGTTGACAGAGTCGGATCGACCTCAGATGATAGCACCCCATGCTCATCGTCATGGATTCGGCGGCTTCTCCCGAAGACGTCCGGCGCGTCGTCGAGACGGTCGAGGGCCTGGGGCTGCAGGCGCATGCGATCCCGGGCGCTCAGCGCACGGCCATCGGAATCACCGGCAACCGCGGCGCGGTCGAGCCCGGCGCCTTCGAGAACCTCCCCGGCGTCGCCGAAGTCATCCCGGTCTCGGCGTCCTACAAGCTGGTTTCCCGCGAGGCCAAGCGGGAGAACACTCTCGTGTCCGTCGGCGGCGTCGTGGTGGGCGGGCCGGAGGTCGTCGTCGTCGCGGGGCCCTGCGCAGTCGAGTCGGAAGCCCAGGCCATGGAAATCGGCCACGCCGTCCGGAAGGCGGGGGCGACACTGTACCGCGGGGGCGCCTTCAAGCCACGCACCTCCCCCTACTCCTTTCAGGGGCTGGGAGAGGGAGGGTTGAAGATCCTCGCCAGAGTACGCGGGGAAACGGGTCTTCCCATCGTGACCGAGGTCCTGGACACCGAGACCGTCGAGCTCGTCGCGGAATACGCCGACTGCCTCCAGGTCGGCGCCCGCAACATGCAGAACTTCTCGCTGCTCAAGAAGCTCGGCAAGGCGCGCAAGCCCGTTCTCCTGAAGCGCGGCATGTCGGCCACGCTGGAGGAGCTGCTTCTCTCCGCCGAGTATCTGCTGGCCGAAGGCAACTACAGCGTGATCCTCTGCGAGCGGGGCGTGCGCACGTTCTCGGATCACACGCGCAACACGCTCGACCTGTCCGCCGTCCCTTACGTGCAGCGCATCTCGCATCTGCCGATTCTCGTGGACCCCTCCCACGGCACCGGCAAACGGCAAAAAGTCATTCCGCTCTCACGAGCCGCGATCGCCGTCGGCGCCGACGGCCTGATCGTCGAGGTCCATCCGCATCCCGAGGCAGCCCTCTCGGACGGGCCGCAGGCGATCCTGCCCGACATGTTCGCCGACCTGATGCGGCAGGTCCGCCTGCTCGCCCCCGTCGTTGGCCGCACGGCCTGACCCGTCGCTCCGCTCCCGCGGCGCGGACCTCCTCCCTCGCTCCGCTCGGGAGACTTCCCGCACCGCGAACGCCGGTGAGATCGTGGTCAAGAATGAGCGAGCCGCGAGGTCGCCATTGCGCGAGAACCGGAACCGAAGCAGAATCGTTCGGATGATCGAAGGGCTTCTCGTCCTGGAGGATGGAACGAGCTGGCGCGGAGCGGCGATCGGGGCGAAAGGGACGTCCTTCGGGGAGATCGTCTTTAACACGGCGATGAGCGGCTACCAGGAAGTCCTGACGGACCCCTCGTACGCGGGGCAGATCGTCGTCATGACGGCGGCCCACATCGGCAACTACGGCGTGCGCCGCGACGAGGCGGAGTCCGAACGCGTGCACGTGGCCGGGTTCCTCGCGCGTGATTTCCCGGAGCGCTGGAGCGGCACGGGCGGCGAGGAGAGCCTGGCCCATTATCTTGAGGACGCGGGCATCGTCGGACTCCACGGTCTGGACACTCGTGCGCTCGTACGGCGTATCCGCACTGAAGGCGCGATGCGGGCGGGGATCTCGACGGAGATCACGGAGCCGGGCGAGCTTCTGCGTCTCGTGCTCGCGTCGCCGCCGATGATCGGCTCCGACCTGGCACTCGCGGTCTCCGCGACGCACTCGACGGTCTTCGCGACCGAGGGGGAGCGTTTCCGCGTCGCCGCCATCGACTATGGAATGAAGCGCAACATCGTCCGGCTGTTGAACGCCGCCGGATGCCGCGTGACGGTCTTCCCGGCGACGGCTTCCGCCACGACGATCCTCAGCGCCGATCCGGACGGGATCTTCCTCTCCAACGGGCCGGGCGATCCCGCGGCTCTGGGGGCGCAGATCCGCACGATCGAGGACCTCGTCGACAAGAGACCGATCTTCGGCATCTGCCTGGGGCACCAGCTGCTGGGGCTCGCCCTCGGCGGCAGGACGTTCAAGCTGAAGTTCGGACACCGCGGCGCGAATCACCCGGTCGCGGATCTTCGGACGCGGGCCGTCTCGATCACGTCGCAGAACCACGGGTTCGCGGTGGATACGGCCTCGCTCTCTTCCGAGGTCGAGCCCACGCACCAGAACTTGAACGACGGCACGCTCGAAGGCTTCCGGCACAGAAGGCTGCCCATCCTGGCCGCGCAATTCCACCCCGAGGCCTCTCCCGGGCCGCACGATGCCAACGTGCTGTTCGACAGCTTCATCGACGCCATGGAGAATGCGCGGGAGGCGGTAGGCGGCAGACGGTAGACGGTGTTGGACGCTTCCAGTCCTTCCGCCTTCGGCCTTCCACCTCCCGCCTTCCGGGCCCGGGTGGTCTGAGTGCCCCTCTTCCTCGAGGTCGCCCTGCGGTACCTGCGGGCGCGTCCCTCCCGGCTTGTTTCGTCGGTGTCGCTTCTCTCGATCGGCGGGATCGCGCTCGGCGTGGCCGCGCTCGTCGTCGCGATGGGATTGCTCTCGGGATACCGGTCCGAGATCCAGGGGAAGTTGATCGGCGCCAACGCGGAGGTCGTCGTCTTCCCCCTCCCGCTCCCCTCCGGCGCCTACCCCGACACGCGGTCGCTCGCGCAGCGCCTGGCGCGGCTCCCCCGGGTCCGTGCGGTCGCGCCGGTCATCTACCAGTCGGGCCTGGCCTCCTCCGCCACGGCCCCGGATGGCGTGGACGTCGTCTTGAAGGGAGTGGATCCCCGCGCCGAGCGCGCGGTCTCGCAGTTGGACGCCTATCTGCCTGGAGCGGAGCGGGCTCTGACACGCGCCACGGAAGGCTCCCCGCCCGGCGTCGCGCTGGGCGTCGAGCTCGCTCGGCGGCTCGACGTGCGCGAAGGGGGCACGATCGCGCTCTCGGTGCCGGACCGGTCCGGGGCCGCGCGCTTGGCCCCGCGCACCGGCCGCTTCCGAGTGGCGAAGATCTTCCACACGAACTTCGCCGAGTACGATTCGGAGTGGGTCTTCCTCGACCGGGAGACGCTTCGGACCCTCTGCCGCCTGGACGCCGAAGCGGACGTCTTCGAGGTCAAGCTCGACACGCTGCGCGACACCGAGGTCGCGGCGCGCGCGATCGAGAAGGCGGCTGGCGCCGGCTTCGCGGTGACGGACTGGCGGCGGATGAACGGAGGCCTCTTCTCTGCCCTCGCGATCCAGCAGACGACACTCTTCCTCGTCATCGGCCTGATCGTGGCTGTCTCGACCTTCAACGTCGTCGCGACTCTGGTGATGACGGTTCAGGAGAAGAAAAGAGACATCGGCGTCCTCTCGGCTCTCGGGGCCGAGCCCCGCTTCTTCTCGAGAGTCTTCCTCGTTCTCGGAGGGCTGCTCGGCGGGACCGGCGTCGCGGCCGGCCTCCTCTTCGGATGGGCGGTCTGCCGCGTGGCGACCCTGTTCCGGCTGCTCTCCTTCCCCCCCGGCGTGGCCGAGATTTATTTCGTCTCATTCATCCCCTTCGTCGTGCGGGCCGTGGACCTCGCCGCCATCGTCGGCTTCGCGGCCCTGGCGATCCTGCTCGCCTCCTGGGTCCCCGCCCGCCGCGCCGCCCGCGTCCACCTCGCCGAAGCGCTTCGGTACGAGTAGAAAATCGCAAGGCGAGATGCCGAAGCCGGGCCGGGTCTATAATCCGTCCGCTTTTTTCCTCTCGTTCAAGGGGGTATCCGATGCGCAAGCCTTCGACAGTGGCACTTCTCCTCCCGGCGGCGCTCTGTCTGGTGGCCGGGGTCGTTCGCGGTCAGGTGTGCTCGGAGTGGCTTTGGTCGAATCCCCTGCCTCAGGGGAATCGCTTGAACGGCGTCACTCACGGCAACGGCGAGTTCGTCGCCGTGGGAAACGCGGGCGCGGTGCTGACCAGCCCGGACGGCTCCTCCTGGACTCCCCGCTTTCCGGACACGCGCGCTGACCTGCTCGACGTGGCCTGGAACGGCAGGCTGTTCGTCGCGGTCGGGGCGGGGGGGGCGGCTCTTACCAGCGGCGACGGAGTCTTCTGGGCGAAGCGGCCCACGGGCGTCTCCGCGACCCTCTTCCACCTCGCCTGGAGCGGGAGCCTCTTCGCCGCGGTCGGCGAGGCGGGAACGATCCTGACGAGCCCCGACGGCTCGGTCTGGACGCCGCGCTCCTCGGGCAGCGACCAGATCCTCCGCGACGTGGCCTGGAACGGGTCCCGGTTCGTCGCGGTCGGAGACGCCGGGACGATCCTCGCCAGCGCGGACGGCGGGGCCTGGACGCGGAGCCCTTTGGATTCGCACAATCAGATGTTGTCGGTGGCCTGGAACGGAACGGAGTTCGTCGTGGGCGGAGCGGGGTTCATGACCTCCTTCGTTCTGCGAGGCACGGACGGTTTGAACTGGACCGCCGACGTACTCGGGCTCTTCGTCCCGATGCTGCGCCTGGCGCAGACCCCGGCCGGACTCCTGGGCGTGGGGGACAACGGCAACGTCTTCGCGAGCGCCGACGGGCGCCTCTGGAGTCACAGCGTGGCTCCCACCGGCTCGGACCTGCTGGGCCTGGCCTCGGACGGAGCGACGATCGTGGCCGTCGGCAGCAAAGGCACGATCCTGACGAGCTCAGACGGCGCGGCCTGGACGCACCGGGCGAGCGGCAACCGCAACTCCCTGGGGGACATCGCCTGGGACGGCACCAAGTACGTCACGGTCGGTGCCTACGGGACCGTCCTGACGAGCCCGGACGGGAGGGCCTGGACGACGCTCCAACCGCTCTTCGACCGGTGGCTCCTCGGGGTGGCCTGGAACGGACGGCAGTGGGTCGCGGTCGGCGAGCAGAACGCGATCTTCTCGAGCGCCGACGGAGCGGTCTGGACGAGGAGGACTCCCGTCGAGTCCGTCGTGCTCCACGGAGTCCTTTGGGACGGAACGCGGTTCGTCGCCGTCGGAAGCGACGGCGCCGTTCGGGCGAGCGCCGATGGGAATGCCTGGATCGAGCTGCCGCGCTCCGGCAACAACTTGAACGCGATCGCCTGGAATGGGACGCAGTACGTCGCTGTGGGCGGAGAAGATGCGCGTGTGATCTACTCGAGCCCGGACGCATCGGCCTGGACGCTGCGCCTCTCGTCTACGGGCGGGGCCTTGAACGACGTCCTCTGGAACGGCTCGCAGTTCGTCGCGGTCGGGGACACCGGCGTCGCGTATTCGAGCTCCGATGGCGTCGCCTGGCGCCCGGCGAGCGCCGGGACGTCGGAGATGCTGTACGGGGTGACCTGGAACGGCTCCCGCTTCACCGCGGTCGGAACGCACGGCGCGCGAGCGGAGAGCACGGACGGTGTCGCCTGGACGCTTGCGGACGCCAGCACCTCCAACGACCTCTACAACGTCCGGTGGTCCGGAGGGCGCCTGATCGCGATCGGCCGCGCCGGAACGATCCTGGCGGACTCCTGCGGCGCGCAGCGGGGAAGCGTCTCCGAGCCGCAGACTCAACCGGCGCGCCGGAACCCGCGAACGGTCGGGAGGTAGGGTTCGCGACGACGCGGGCGGCCGCGAGGGCTGCCCCCGACGTTGCGCCGTGTACCGTCGTGCTCGAAGTGTAGGGGTGGGGCTTGCCCCGCCCTCGACGAGGAAGTGACGACCACGTCGTGAGGCGGGCGGCCCGGACCGAGCGCTCGAGGAGCGCGTCCAGCGCCGGGTTCGCCCGCGCTCACGGCTGACCCGAAGGCGCGGAGGCCGACCCGGACTCATCGCGCCCCCTCCAGAGGCACGAGAAATGGCCCGGTACAATGCCCGGCGCCAGGATGCCCAAGAGAACAGACATCGCATCGATCCTCGTGATCGGATCGGGTCCGATCGTCATCGGCCAGGCTTGCGAGTTCGACTATTCGGGAACGCAGGCGGTGCGCGCTTTGAAAGGCGAGGGGTACCGCGTCGTCCTGGTCAACTCCAACCCGGCCACGATCATGACGGACCCGGAACTGGCGGACGCGACCTACGTCGAGCCTCTCACGCCCGAATTCCTCGAGAAGATCATCGAGAAGGAGCGCCCCGACGCTCTGCTACCGACGGTGGGAGGGCAGACCGGCCTGAACCTCGCGGTGACTCTCGCGGACCGCGGGATCCTGGAGAAGTGGAGCGTCCAGCTGATTGGCGCGAGCGAGCGGGCCATGCGTCTGGCGGAGGACCGGGAGCTCTTCAAGCAGGCCATGCTCGAGATCGGGGCCGAGGTGCCGCGCTCGGGACGCGCCCGCTCGGTCGCGGAGGCGCAGGCGATCGTCTGTCAGATCGGCCTGCCGGTCGTGGTCCGCCCCTCCTTCACTCTCGGCGGATCGGGAGGCGGCGCCGCGCGCACGGCGGAAGAGCTCCAGGGCGTTGTGGCCCACGGTCTCTCCGAGTCTCCGGCCCACGAGGTCCTGATCGAAGAGAGCGTCGAGGGGTGGAAGGAGTTCGAGCTCGAGGTCATGCGCGACCTCGCTGACAACGTCATCATCATCTGCTCCATCGAGAACTTCGACGCGATGGGGGTGCATACCGGGGACTCGATCACCGTCGCGCCGCAGATGACCCTGTCGGACCGGCAATACCAGCGGATGCGCGACGAGGCCAAGGCCGTCATCCGCAGAGTGGGAGTCGACACGGGAGGCTCCAACATCCAGTTCGCCGTGGAGCCCGAGTCCGGAAGGCGCGTCGTGATCGAGATGAACCCCCGCGTCTCGCGCTCTTCGGCTCTCGCCTCCAAGGCGACCGGTTTTCCCATCGCCAAGATCGCGGCGCTCCTGGCCGTGGGCTACAGATTGGACGAGATCCCCAATGACATCACGAAGAAGACGCCCGCCTGCTTCGAACCCTCACTCGACTACGTCGTCGTCAAGATCCCGCGGTGGACGTTCGAGAAGTTCCCGCGGGCCGACCCGCGGCTGACGATCCAGATGAAGTCTGTCGGCGAGGCGATGGCGATCGGCCGGACGTTCGCCGAGGCGCTCGGCAAGGCGGTCCGGTCTCTCGAGATCGGGCGCGACGGCTTGGACGACGGCCGCGGCCCCCTGCCCCGGGAGGAGCTCCTCGAGAAGCTCTCGGTCCCCACCTGGGAGCGGATCTTCCACCTGCGCCGCGCGCTCGTAGCCGGACTGTCGGTCGAGGAGATCGCCACCCGCACGCGCATCGACCCGTGGTTCCTGGAGGCCGTCCGCAAAATGGTCGAGACGGAGCGGTCCTTCTCGGGGCGTCCCCTCGCCGCCGTCTCGCCGGAGGAATGGCGGAAGGCCAAGAGGCTCGGCCTCTCCGACCGCTCGCTCGCCCGCGCTCTCGGGACGGCCGAGGACGCCGTCCGCGCGCGGCGGCAGGAGGCGGGTGTGATCCCCGTTTTCAAGACGATCGACACCTGCGCGGCCGAGTTCGAGGCGGAGACGCCGTACTTCTACTCGACCTACGAAGACGAGAACGAGTCAATCCGCACCGCTCGCAGGAAGATCGTGATCCTGGGGGGAGGGCCCAACCGGATCGGCCAGGGGATCGAGTTCGATTATTGCTGCGTTCACGCCTGCTACGCACTCTCCGAGGCGGGGTACGAGACCGTCATGATCAACTGCAACCCCGAGACGGTCTCGACCGACTACGACACCTCCGACCGCCTCTACTTCGAGCCGCTGACCTTCGAGGACGTCTCGGCCGTGCTCGACAACGAGAGGCCGGACGGCGTCCTCGTGCAGTTCGGCGGCCAGACGCCCTTGAAGCTGGCCCGCTCGCTCGAGGCGGCCGGGTATCCGATCGCCGGCACCTCTCCGGAGTCGATCGATCTCGCGGAGGACCGGGGCCGCTTCGGCAAGCTCGTCGCGGAGCTCGGCCTGCGGGCGCCCGAGCACGCCGAGGCACGCACGGAGGCGCAGGCGCTGGCGGCCTCGCGGAGCATCGGCTACCCGCTGATGGTTCGCCCGTCCTACGTCCTCGGCGGCCGGGCCATGGCGGTGGTGTTCGACGACGGGCACCTCCGTGCCTACATGGCGCAGGCCCTCGAGAGCTCGCCCGAACATCCGGTCCTGATCGACCGGTTCTTGGACGACGCCTTCGAATACGACGTGGACGCGCTCTCCGACGGGAAAGACACGTGGATCGGCGGGATTCAGCAGCACATCGAAGAGGCCGGTATCCACTCGGGCGATTCCTTCTCCGTGCTCCCCGCCTGGAAGGTCACGCCCGGAGAGCTCGCCGAGATCCGGGAGGCGACGCGCCGGCTCGCCCGGGCCCTCTCCGTGCGCGGCCTCGTCAACATCCAGTTCGCCACGCAGGAGGGGCGCCTGTACGTGCTGGAGGTCAACCCGCGTGCCTCGCGAACAGTCCCCTTCGTCTCCAAGGCGATCGGCGTCGCCATGGCGCGGGCCGGGGCGCTGCTGGCCGTCGGACAGCCCCTCACCTCCCTCGGCCTCCCGCCGGAGCGCGACCCGGTGGACTTCTTCATCAAGGCCCCGGTCTTTCCGTTCAAGAAGTTCCCGGGGGAGGACAGCTTGCTCGGACCGGAGATGAAGTCGACCGGCGAGGTCATGGCGATCTCGCCGCGCTTCGGGGACGCCTTCGCCAAAGCCTGCGACGCCGTCGGGATCCGGCTGCCCGTTGAGGGGCGGGCGTTGCTGACCGTCAATCCGTATGACAAGAGGAACGTGATTCCGATCGCCCGGGAGCTCGTGGATCTGAAATTCGCGCTGTGCGCGACGGAGGGGACGCGCCAGGCGCTCGCGGAGGCGGGTCTTGCGGCGGAGAAAGTCTTCAAGGTCCACGAGGGACATCCCAACGCGGTCGAGTGGATGGAGGCGGGCCGGATCCAGCTCGTCATCAACACGCCTCTCGGCGGCCAGTCCCACTACGACGAGGCGGCCATGCGCGCCACCGCACTGCGCCTGGGCATTCCCTGCCTGACGACCCTGTCGGCCTCTGCGGCGGCCGTGGAAGGGATACGGGCCCGGCAGGAGGGGAGGGCGGGCATCGCGGCGCTGCAGGAGTACCACAGGGGATGAGACGAGGTGATGGGTACGACCCGCGCCGGCCGCACACGGGCGTACGCATCCTCCTCTTTCTCCTTGCCGCCGGCGGAGCGGGGGTTCTGTTCGTCGCGGGGTTCCCGCCGGCGGCTCCGGACCGGCTCCCCGTCCTCTTCGTGGCGCTGGGCCTGGCGCTCACGGCGGCCTGGAAGCCCGGCCCGGCGATCGCGGCCTTCGCGTTTCTCTTTCCGTGCGCAGGACTGCTGGCGCGTCTGGCCGGCGGGACGGACCCGATCGCGTGGCCCGCACTTCTCTTCGGCGGGCTCGCGGCGGGATGGTCGTTTCGCTTCATCTACGACTTCGAGAGCGCGCCCGAGCCTTCGGCGTTCGACGGGCCTCTCTCCTCTCTCCTCGTCGTCTGGGTCGTCGCCGCGGGCCTGGCGGTAACCCGCGCTTCGACGCTCTGGGCCGTCGTTCACGGCCTGACCGGCCGCGCCGTCAACGGCGACGCAATGGAGGACGCGACCGCGATCCGCGAGAGCCTTCTCGCGTTCTCGGCGCTCGCGGCCGGGGCGGGATTCTTCCTGATCCTGCGCCGGAGCGGGGCCGCCGCGCGGGAAAAAGCGGCGCGCGCGGCGGTCCTCGGCGTATCCGTGTCGGCCGCGGCGGCCGGTCTCCAGCGCGCCGGGATCCTGGCGCCGGAGACGCGGCCGTTCTGGCAGATGACGAAGAGACTCGCGGGAGGGGCGGCCGATCCCAACTCGCTCGGGCTCCTCTGCGCCCTCGTCCTCGTCCTCGTCCTCGCTCGGATGCGCCGAAGCGCGCTCGGCCGCTTCGGCCCGGTGGCAGCGGTTCTGCTGACGGCCGGCCTTCTGCTTTCCGGCTCGCGCGCCGGGCTCCTTCTGTTTCTGCTCGGCGTCCTTGGGCTCCTGGCGGCCGGCGGGATCCGCTCGCTGCCCCGCCGCGCAATTCTGGCCGCCGCCGGCGTCGCTCTGCTCGTCGGCGCCGCGCTCCTCCTGCGGGGCTCCGCCGGGACGCTCGGCTCGAGGATCGCGCAGAGCTTTGATCCGAACCTCCCGATGGAGTACCGCGTCTCGGCAAGGCCCGTGCTGTGGCGCGCTGCATGGCGTCTCTTCCGGCGCCATCCGGTCGAGGGAGCGGGGATGGGCGTCTTCTCCTGGACCTTCCCGGACCTCATGAGGGAGGAGAACCGCCGCTTGGGGATGCGGGACAATCCGGGAAGCGCCTACGTGCAGGCTCTCGCCGAGACCGGGATGGCGGGATTCCTCGTGACGGCGCTCTTCGCCGTCCGGCTGGGACTCGAGGCGTTCCGCCGCGCGCGCGAAAGGGATCCGCTTCTAGCGGGAGCCGGGATCGCCACCCTGGCGTTTCTCGGGGCCCTGTCCGTCGGGTCTCATTGGCTGGCTTCCGACGTGTCTCTCCTCTTCTTCCTGATTGCTTCCCTCGTGGGCGGTTCGGCCTCCGGCCGGAAGCGCGAAGGGGACGAGGCCCCCGTCTGGACGAGGGCCAGACTCGCCACGGTCTTCCTCTTCGTCGCCGCGTCCGCCGTGGCCGCGCTCGCGACGCTGCGGCCGGCCGAGACCTTCCGCTGGTCGTCTCGAATCGGCTTTCACGGCGCCGAGGCAGGGCCCGGCGGGCCGTTTCGGTGGACGCGCCGGCGGTTCGCTCTCTGGCTCGAGCCTGGGGAGACGCACCGGCTGATTCTCGCGCATTTCTCCCCCAGTCCCGCGCCCGCGGATCTGGCCGCGACGGCAGACGGCCGGACCGAGTTTCGCCGGACGCTCCGGGCCGGCGAGTCGGTCTCGCTCCTTCTCCGGGGCTCTCCCGATCGGCCTCGGGCCATCCTCTTCGAAGTCTCCCGGGCGTTCGTGCCCAAACGCCTGGGGCTCTCGCAGGACCGTCGCGAGCTCGGACTCCTCTCGATCGAGCCCCGCTGACAGTACCCGAGCGAACTCCCGCGGAAAGAGATCCGATCAGGTTCCATCACCAAACTTCTACTCTGCGGTGCAGAGGGATCAACTCCGGGGATAACGGCGGACCCTCTCGCGGTGGGCTGCCAGACGCGACAGGACATCCTCGAGGCGGTCTCCCCCGGTCAGCTCCAGCAGGGCGTCGGCCAGGACGAAGGCGAGCATCGCCTCCGCGATGACGCCGCAGGCGGGCACGGCCGTGACGTCGCTCCGCTCGTAGGCCGAGCGCGACGCCTCCTGTGTCTCCAGGTCGACGGAGTCGAGACCCCGCGCGAGAGTCGAGAGCGGCTTCATGGTGACGACGGCGAGAACCTCCTGTCCGTTGGTCACGCCGGCTTCCAGGCCTCCGGCGCGGTTCGTGCGGCGCCGCAGCGTCCCATCCGATCCCCTCTCGATCTCGTCGTGAGCGCGGGAGCCGGGGCCGCGCGAGGCCTCGATGGCGGAGCCGAACTCCACCGCCTTGACGGCCGGCACGGACATCAGGGCCTGAGCGATCCGGCCGTCGAGCTTTCGGTCCCAGGAGACGTGAGAGCCCAGCCCGGCCGGGACACCGCGCGCCCCGACGAGGATCGAGCCGCCCAGCGTGTCGCCGTGCTTCTTGGCCTCGTCCACGGCTTCGACCATCTTCGCCTCGAGCGTCGCGTCGAGCGCGCGCAGGGGCGAGCCCTCACGGACCTTCTCCAGAGAGGCGAAGGATCGCGGCGAGCGGTCGTCCGATATCGCGCCGACCGAAAGGACGCCGCTTCTCACCTCGACGCCGCACTCTCTCAGGAGAAGCTTGCAGACCGCTCCGGCGGCAACACGGGCGGCCGACTCGCGCGCCGAAGCGCGCTCGAGGATGTCGCGAAGGTCCTTCGATCCGAACTTCATGCCGCCGGCTAAGTCCGCGTGCCCGGGCCTCGGGCGCGTCAGACGCTTCTCGGCGGCCGCGGCTTCGTCCACGGCGATCGGCCCCATGACCTTTTCCCAGTTGGCGTAGTCGCGGTTGACGATCCCGATCGCGATCGGTGACCCGAGCGTCACGCCGCCACGCAGGCCTCCTTCGAAGAGCGGCTCGTCTTTCTCGATCTTCATCCGGCCGCCGCGGCCGTATCCGTGCTGGCGCCGCGTGAGCTCGCCCTGGACGAAACCGACATCGACCCGGAGCCCCGCGGGAATGCCTTCGAGGACGGCGATCAGCCTCGGGCCATGCGATTCGCCGGCCGTCGTGAGCGTGAGGGGCATCGCCGAGAGTCTGGCACAGACGAGGCGTTGAGGGTTCCGCAACTCCGAACCCTCAACTCTGAGCCGTTCTTCAGTCGGGCAGGAGGCTCTCCAGGACGGACGGGGCGAGAAGCTGGGCGTAGGAGTCCTCCGGCCTCACGGGGTCGGCTTGACCGGCCTCGCGTCCGGCTCCGGCGAGGAAGAAGAAGATCAGGCCCGCGGCGACCGAAAAGACCGCCCGGCGGCGGCGTCTCCGGCGGCGGTCCTCCGCGACGGCCGCTGCGATGCGCCGGACGAAGTCCTCGGAAACGGGGACGGGGGATTCGAGCTCCCGGGAACGCCGGAGCCTCTTCCACGAGGCGGCCAGACGAGCCTGCGCGCGGCAGGCCCGGCAGACGAAGAGATGCGCGGTTTCGCGGGCGTGCCCGCGGCACCCTGGCCCTTTCACGCGGTCCTCCGCTCGAACCGGGCCCTCAACTTCTTGCGGGCGCGGTGAATCCGCACGCGCACGCCGGTCACGGTCATCCCGAACCGCCGCGCGATCTCCTTGTCCGCCGCGCCCTCGACCTCTCGGGCGAGCAGCAGCTCCCGGTCGAGCGGACGGAGAGACCGGAGGGCGTCCCGCAGCAGGTCCCCGTCGACGTGCCGCTTTTCTTCCGCTCCGTTGGGCCGATACGTCTCGACGAGGGGGACCTCGGGACGGCGCCGGCGGACCAGATCGATCGCGGATCGCAGCGCAATGACCCGCATCCACGCGGCGAAGGAAGTCTGATGGCGATAGCTGGAGAGTGCGCGGAAGCCGCGCAGGAACGCGTCCTGCGCGGCGTCCTCGGCCAGCGCCGGGTCGCCCGTGACGCGGCGCGCCGCCGCCAGAGCCGCGGGGGAAGCCAGGCGGGTGAGCTCGGTGAAGGCGTCCTCGTCTCCGCGCCGGGCGCGCTCAACGAGCTCCGCCTCGCTCGCGTGAGGAGCGAGATCCGGGCGGACCGCGCCGCCCGGGATCGGAAGGTCGCGGGCGCGCGTCAGGAAGAGCTCTCCAGGAAGGCCTCGAAGGACCGGATGGCCGACTCGGCGTGGTTGCGCGCCCGTTCGCGGAACTGCTGGATCTTCGCCCGCTGCCCCTCGGTCAGGAGAGGTTGGATCTCAGTGCGGATCTTCGCGAAGAGGACCGCGCCGTCCCCCTGGACCCGGCCCAGTTGCTCCGCGGCCGCCCGGATCGCGGCTTCGTCGGAGGGTTGGGCGAGGACCGCCTGGTGCAGGGCTCGCCGGGCGGTCGACGAGCTCTTCATCTGGGCCTCGATCTCGGCCGCGTGCGTCTTCAAGACCGCCTTGATCGCGGTCTTCTGGTCGTCGGACAAGTCCAGAGCCCGAGCGATTCTCGAAAAGACGCGGGGAGCGAAGTCCCCGTGCCCTCTCCCTCCGGACAGAGCGCCAGCCGAGAGTCTGCCCCCCAGGAGCGCTCCCACCGCCAGGGCGGCGATCGCCGCCCCGACGAAGACAGAGTGGCGAATCCTTTGGAGTGTCACGTCCTTCTCCTTCGTGGATCAAGCCTTTCCGGCTCTATCCGTTATACGAATGGCGAGCCGGGGAGATTACGGCCCGGAACCATTACACTGGCTCCCCGTGGAGCGCCGATACGTCCTGAAAACCCCGGTCCGGTCCACCGCTTACCGGGTGGACTACGACCGGGAGTTGAACGAGGAGCAGCGGGAGGTGGTCCTGGCCGCCAACGGGCCCATCCTGGTCATCGCGGGGGCGGGCTCGGGGAAGACCCGGACGCTCGTGTATCGGGTGGCGCGTTTGATCGAGTCCGGCACCGACCCGGGCCGCATCCTCCTGCTGACCTTCACCAACAAAGCGGCCCGAGACATGCTCCGGCGAGTCGAAACGCTCCTGACCGTGGATACCCGGCGCCTGATGGGAGGGACGTTCCACTCGGTGGGCAACCGGCTCCTGCGCCGCTTCGGCGCCCGGGTCGGGCTCAGCGCCAACTTCACGATCCTCGACCCCGAGGATGCCCGGGAGATGCTCGAGACCGCGACCTCGGACCTGAAGATCCCAGTCGTCGAGAAGAGGTTCCCCAAGGGGGATGTGCTGCTCGATCTCTATTCGTACACGATCAACACGAGCCGCCCGTTTGCCGAAGTCCTGTCGGATCGCGCGCCGCACTTCGCCACCCTCGAGACGGAGATCGTGTCCGTCTTCCAGCGCTACCGCGAGAGGAAGCGGGCCGCCAACGCCTGCGACTACGACGACCTGCTGCTCTCCTGGAAGAGGCTCCTCGAGGAGAGCCCCGAGGCGGCCCGGCAGCTCCAGGGATCCTACGAGCACGTCCTCGTCGACGAATACCAGGACACAAACCGCCTCCAGGGGGAGATCGTGGACGGCATGGCGAAGGGCCGCCGCAACGTCACGGTCGTCGGCGACGATGCTCAGGCGATCTACTCGTTCCGGGGCGCCTCCTTCGAGAACATCCTGGGCTTTCCGCAACGGTATCCCGACGCGAAGACCTTCCGGCTGACGCGCAACTACCGCTCGACTCCCGAGATCCTCTCCCTCGCCAACGCCTCCATCGCCCACAACCGCCGCCAGTTCCCCAAGGAGCTGACGGCCGCCCGTCCGTCCGGGGTCCTTCCGGCCGTGGTGCCTCTGCCCGACATCCCCGAGCAGGCGCGCTTCGTCGGGCAGCGCCTGCTCGAGTGGCACGACGAGGGAGAGAAGCTCTCGGATCTGGCCGTGCTCTACCGGGCGCACTACCAGGCCCTCGAGCTCCAGATCGAACTCACGCGGCGCGGCATTCCCTACGAGATCCGCTCCGGGATGCGCTTCTTCGAGCAGCGGCACGTCAAGGACGTGCTGGCCTTCCTGCGTCTCGTCGTGAACCCGAAGGACGAGCTGTCCTGGAAGAGAGCCCTGAAGATCTTTCCGCGAGTGGGAGAGCGGGCAGCGGCGGCCGTCTGGGAATCCATCGGGGAGCGTCCGGATCCGCTCGCCTCGTTCGTGGAGCGCGCCGGCTCCGGCGGCCTTGAGCTGCCGCGCGGCGCCGCGGCGGCGCTCGCTCCCTTCCTGGCGCTCGTCGAACGGCTCGAGTCCCCGTCGGTTCGTTCCTCGCCGGCCGACGCGATCCGGACGGTCGTCGACCACGTCTACCGGGACTTCGCTCACACCAAGTTCCCCAACGGCGACGCGCGCTTAGACGACCTCGAGCAGTTCGCGCAGTTCGCCCAGGCCTACGATTCGATCCGCTCGTTCCTCGAAGAGGTCACGCTCTTCAACGAGCTCTCGGGAGAGGATGTGGTGGCCGGAGAGGACGACGACGACCGGGTCGTGCTCTCCTCCGTCCATCAGGCCAAGGGACTCGAGTGGAATCGCGTGATCGTGCTGGGCCTGTCGGAGGGGAGGTTCCCGAGCTCCCGATCGGCAGCGACCGAGGAGGGACTCGAAGAGGAGAGGCGCCTCTTCTACGTCGCGGTGACGCGCGCCCGCAACGAGGTCGAGCTCACTTATCCCATGCTCGCGCGCGACCGTTACGGCGTGGACGTCATCCTGGAGCCGTCGCGCTTCGTCAGGGAGCTGCCCGAGGAAATCTACGAACGGTGGACCGTCGAGCTCGCCCCGATTCCCGATGAGTCGCCGGAGGAGGACTGGGAGCCGGTGAATTGAGCCACCCGCCCGGCAGGCTCCATTCCCCGCGGGAGGTGCCGTGAGCCGGCGCTCGCACGGGGCGGCTGTCGTGGCCGGCGTCGCGGCCGGGTTCGCGACGGCCGTGTTCCTGGCGACGGCGATCCGGCCGGCGCTCCTCGTCGACCCGGACCCGCACTGGGCCGCCGCCAGGCTGCTGCTCGGCCTCGCCGTCCTCGCGGCCGCGGGCGCGGCAGGCGTGGCGGCGGCGGCCGTGTTTTCTCTCTGGGCGCGGACCCGGCCGGCAAAGGAGCCCCTCGCGTCTCTGCCGCTTCCGACCGCTGCGCTGGCCGCGCTGGCCTTGGCCGTCCTCGCGCTGGGCGGGCTCGCACGGTTCGCGCAGCTGGAGAGCCTGCCGGCGCCGCTCTGGGTGGACGACCTCTCCCTCATCGAGCCCGCCCTGGCGCTCGAAGGAAGACTCTCCGATTTCGCCGATCCCGTCCGCCCCTCTCCGTACGGGACGCCGACTCCCTACGGGACCGTCGGCGTGCTGTACCTGGAGCTCTATCGTGCGGCCCTTCTCTTCTTCGGAACCACGGTCTTCGGCGTTCGCTTCCTCTCGGCGGCCGCCGGCGTTCTCTCGGTCGCGACGGCGATGGCTCTGGGACGGGAGCTCCTTCCGAGGGGAGGCGGGGTTCTCACCGGCCTCGCGGTCGCCGGAATGCGCTGGCACTTAATCCTCTCGCGCTGGGGATGGAACGCGATCGTGCTCGTTCCATTGCTCGACGGGGCCGCCCTCCTTCTGCTGGCGGGGAGGCGGCGTCGGAGTCTGGCGCTCGTCGCGGCCGCCGGCCTTCTCGCCGGATTCGGAGCGCACATCTATCTCGCGGCGTGGATCGGCCTCGCGGCGTTGACGGTGTTCCTCCTCTGGCCCGTCTGGAGCTCGGCTGGGCGGTGGCGTCTCCTCTCGGCCGGGGTGTTTCTCTCAGGGTTTCTCATCGCGGCGTCCCCCCTCTTTCTCATAAAGGGCAGGACTCCCTACTTCCGCCGCGCCGGCGAGCACAACGTGGTTCTGGAGATGCGTCGGCAGCGATCCGCTGGAC
>JBKPBH010000082.1:0-8332 GCA_046726795.1 Acidobacteriota bacterium | reverse complement strand
CCTTTGGAGTGCCCGTCGGCGTTGGTGTTGGCCCGGCCCCGATGACATAGAGCGGAGCAATGGCCACCTGTCCGGATGACCCGGCGAAAAGCACTGAGTGGATTCCGGCGGAGCCTGGCGCGATGAGCACGACCGAGCCGTATCCGCTCGCGTTTGTACCGGCGGGGCCCTGGGAGCAATTCGTCGTCGTTAGCCGCTCGACGCGTTCAGGCGTTCGGCGAGATCGGAGAGGTTCGGAACCTCGAAGTCGGGGTGCACTTCGGAGCGGGTCGGCTCTCTCTTCCGGTTGATCCAGGCGACGGGGATGCCCAGGGTCCGGCAGGGGACGACGTCATGGAAGTGACTCTGGGCGGCATGGAGCCAGCGGCTCGCGCCGATCCTGCGTCGGGCTTCTTCGAAGTGGCCGGGAGCGGGCTTGTAGGAACGGACCTGTTCTGCAGTCACAATGACATCGAAGGAGACCGCCAGGTGGCGCCGTGTTCCGGCGAGAAGGTCGTCGTCTACGTTTGAGAGGATGCCCAGCCGGTGACCCGAGGAAGCGAGTCTCTCGAGCGCCGGGTTCGTGTCCGGGAAGGGCTTCCAGGCCGGCAGGGAGGCGGCGAGGCCTCGCGCTTTCTCGGGAGTCAGGGTCCAGCCGAATCGTCCCGCGACCTGGAGGGCGGTCTCCGTGAGGACGTCGCGGTAGCTTCGGTATTTCTCGGCTTCGACGGCTGGCTCGATTTCGGCGTAGGCCAGGAGGATCTGTTTCCGCTCGAGAGAAAGGCCGTCGGCTCGGGCGGTGTGCTCGAACCACCCGCCGATGCCGCTCTCCCAGTCGACGAGCGTCCCGTAGCAGTCGAACGTGACGACGTCGTACCGGCGCGTCAAGCCGGGGCGGGCGCGCCGGCCGCGGCCGCGGCGTAGACCGGCTGGCACCAGGACCGGTACTTCGCTTTCTTTCCGCGGACGACCTCGAAGTAGAGGTCGCGAAGCTCGAGGGTCAGGCGGCCGGGGCGGCCCCCTCCGATCGGACGATGATCCACGCGAGTGATCGGAACGATCTGGGCACCCGTCCCCGCCAGGAAGGCCTCCTCGGCGAGCAGCAGCTCAGTGCGGTCGATCGAGCGCTCGACGGTCGTGATGCCCATCTCCTCCTGGAGCAAGGTCATGAACGTGGCGCGGGTGATCCCCTCGAGGATGTCGTCGGTGATGGGAGGCGTCACGACCGAGCCGTTCCGGACCATGAAGAGGTTCGCGACCGAGCCCTCGGCAATGTGGCCGTCCTTGTTCAGTGTGATCGCGTCGTCGAAACCGGCGCGCTGCGCGTCCGAACGGGCGAGCGCGGAGTTGACGTAGGAGCCGGCGATCTTGCCTCGGGCCGGAATCATGTTGTCATCGATCCGCTTCCAGGAGGAGACCGTCACGTGCGCCCCGTCGTCGTTGTCGAAGTATTTGCCGAAGGGAAAGGCCACCATGGAGACGGCGGGAGTCAGGTCGTGGAGCCGGACGCCGATCGTCTCGTCGGCGTAAAAGGCGAGCGGCCGGATGTAGCAATCGGTCTTCAGGTCCTCCGCTCGCAGCAGGTCCTGCAGGTGACCAAGAAGTCCATCGATCGTCTCCGGGAGTTCCATCGCGAGGAGCCGCGCGGAATCGAGGAAGCGTTTGAAGTGGTCGCGCGGCCGGAAGACGAAGAGTTCCTTCTCCTCGTCGCTCCAGTAGCCCCGCAGGCCGGCGAAGCACCCGGTGCCGTAGTTCAACGCGTGCGTGAGAACACCCAGACGCGCTTCGCCGTAAGGGACGATCCGGCCGCGGAAGAGAGCATATTTCGGGAGCTCCATGGCTTCACCTCAAAGTCCAAAGTGGATCCCTACGGGTCCAATTAAGCCGCCGAAGTCAGATATTCTCGCTTTCTTGATTCCAATTCAATAGCCAATTCGGTAGAATTGGACTGGTATGCAATTCCAGGAACCTGGTTCTTTCGCTCGAGGCTTGGGAGACTGGATGGCGGGTCCAGGCCCTTCGTACCGCCGGCTGGCGGACGCGATCCGCCGGAGGATCGAGGCCGGCGGCCTCGCCCTGGGCGCGAGACTGCCGGCGGAGCGGTCGCTCGCCGGCGCTCTGGCCGTCTCGCGAACGACAGTCGTAGCCGCCTACGAGCAGCTCCGGCAGGAGGGGTGGCTGGAGAGTCGCCGCGGAAGCGGGAGCCGCGTGCGCCGCGCGGGCCCCCGGATCGCCGGCGCCGAGCGCGCCGACCGCGGGAGCTCCGAGCGAAACACGATCCTGCGCAGCCTCGTCGAGGCGAGCGGATCGAAGATCGAATTCATGGGTCTGCATCTTCCCGCCGCCGACCCGTATGTCGCGGAGGCGCTCGCGCACGTCGAGAAAGACGTCTCCCCGCTGCTCCGTCATCACGGTTACTGGCCTCTGGGGCTTCCCGCCCTGAGGAAATCGATCGCCGCGCACCTGACCCGATCCGGCCTTGCCTCGCGCCCCGAGGAGATCCTCGTGACGCACGGCGCGCAGGAGGCGATCGCTCTCACGGCCGCGCTGTACCTCGCGCCCGGCCGCACGGTGATCCTGGAAGACCCGACCTACGTCGGCGCCATCGACGTGTTCGCCGCCGCGGGGGCGCGCCTCGTGGCGATCCCGGTTGGAGAGCACGGGATCCGCCTCGACCTGCTCGCGGAGGCCGTGGCGCGGGAGACTCCGAGCCTGATTTACCTCATGCCGACCTTCCAGAACCCGACGGGCGTCGTGACGCCGGAGAGCCACCGGCGCGAGATCGCGAAGATCGCGGTGGAGCGCGCAATCCCGATCCTCGAGGACGATGCGCTGGCCAACCTCGACCTGGGCGAACGTCCGCCGCCGCCGATCTCGGCATTCGCTCCGTCGTCTCCGATCCTGTCGGCCGGATCGCTCTCCAAGCTCATGTGGGGCGGCCTGCGCGCGGGGTGGATTCGCGCTCCGGAGCCTCTCGTCGCGCGCCTGGCGCGCCGGAAGGTGCTGGGAGATCTCGGCAACTCGGCGGTCAGCCAGGCGATCGCCGCGCGCCTGCTCCCGCGCGCCGAGGAGATCCGCGAGTCGCGCCGCCGGCAGATCGCCCCGCGGCTGGCGGCGATGGAGGAGGAGATGGGGCGCCTTCTGCCGGACTGGACCTGGAGGCGCCCGGGCGGAGGGCTGTCGTTGTGGGTGCGCCTGCCACGCGGTAACGCCGCCGAGTTTGCCCGCGTCGCGCTCCGCCACGGCGTCTCGGTCCTGCCGGGAACGACCTGCTCCTCTTCAAACGGGTTCGGGGAGTTCCTGCGGATCCCCTTCGTGTTGGAACCGGCCAGGATCCGGGAAGGTATCCGGCTGCTGGCGCGCGCCTGGAGCGCTTATGCGCCGGTCGAGCGGGAGCGCGCCGGCCTGGAAGTCCTCGTTTGAGCGAAACCCCCGACGAGACGCGCGCGATCGAGGCGTGCGTTCGCGAGGCGCTCGAAGCCGTGACCGACTCCTTCGAGATCCTGCCCTGCGACCCCACTCTCGCCGATACCGCGGCCTTCTGCGCCCACTACGGGGTCAACCCGGCGGAGAGCGCCAACACGATCGTGGTGGCCTCCAAGAAGGAGCCCAGGCAGTACGCCGCCTGTCTCGTCCTGGCGACGACGCGCCTGGACGTCAACCACGCCGTGCGCAGGCTGCTCGGAGGACAGAAGCTCTCCTTCGCATCGGGAGAGGAAACCCGCGCCTTGACCGGCATGATGATGGGAGGCGTAACAGTCTTCGGCCTGCCGCCGGAGCTGCCCGTCTACATCGACAGCGCCGTGCTGGCCACTCGCTCCGTCGTCGTAGGCGGCGGCAGCCGCTCGAGCAAAATCAGGATTGCCCCGGAAGTCTTGTCGCGGATCCCCAACGTCGCCGTTGTCGAGGGCCTCGCGCGCTAGGAGGTGCTCGGTTCTCGGTGCCCGGTGCTCGGGACGTGAGACAAACCCTGGTCCCGAATACCGAGCACCGAACACCAAACACCGAACACCGGACCCTTACTGGAGAACCAGGGCGCGCAGGTCGTCGAGCTTGCGATGGAGCTGCCGGATCGCCAGCTCCGCCTTCACGTTGACCTCGTAATCGAGATCGGCCCTCAGCCGGTCGTGCATGGACTGCCGGTTCTGGCTCATCATGATGATCGGCGCCTGGATCGCGGCGAGCATGGAGAGCATCAGGTTCAGGAAGATGAAGGGATAGGGATCGGGCGGGTGGCGCAGGATCCAGGTCGTGTTGACCGCCGCCCATGAGAGCAGGAAGAAGAAGAAGAGCATGATGAAGGTCCAGGAGCCCCCGAAGCGGCTCACGGCGTCGGCGACCCGCTCTCCAAACGTCAGGCGCTCATCCATCTCCTCGTTGGGGTTTCGAATCTGGAGCCGCGAGAGCATCTCGTCGGCGGCGCGCAGCCTCTGCGTCACGACCCGCAGGAAGTGGCGGGCCGCGGCGGGGGATTCGTCGATCATGCGCGAGACCGACTCCGCCGGAACGCCGATCAGCCGCACATCGCACGTGGCGCGTGCCGTGGCGTTGCGCGGCTGCTGGTCGAACAAACCGAGCTCGCCGAAGAACGATCCCGGGGCAAACGACGCGAGCACGATCTCCTCTCCCTCGGAGGCGAGCACGATGTCCACGTTGCCCTCCTCGACGATGTAGAGCCAGTCGGCCTGGTCTCCGTGCCGGAAGATCGTCTCCCCGGACTGGAAGAGCATGCTCTCGGCGGCGCTCTCGAGCGCCCGGAGCTGTTCTTCAGGCAGGTTGCGAAAGAGATGGACCCGGCCCAGGGTTTGCGGATCAGCCATGAACGCCTCCTGACCTTTCGTTGGATGGATTTTATTGTGGAAGAGGTGCCGGCCGCCGTCAAAGCCGCCAATAGTAGAATCGCGCAGTTTCGCGGTTCCGAGGGCTTCAGTCAGGAGGACACATGTCCCGCGCGGCCATCGCAGCGCTCTCGATTCTCTTCGGCGTCTCTCTGGTCGCGACGGCGGCGGCCCCAGGCACCTTCACGGTCGGTACGGCCACGGCGGCTCAGGGGCGAGAGGCAACCGGGACGATCGAAGTGCCGGCGGGCGTGGACCCGGCGCTCCACATTCCCGTTGCCGTTTTTCACGGCGCGTGGCCCGGCCCGGTGCTTGCCCTCGTGGCCGGCTCTCACGGCACGGAATACGCCTCGATCCTCGCACTCGAGAAGCTCATCGCGCGGACCGATCCGACGGAGCTGAACGGAACGCTGATCGTCGTTCCGCTCGTCAACATACCCTCCTTCGAGCAGAAGATCGTCCACGTCAATCCGGTGGACGGTAAGAGCATGAACCGCTTCTACCCCGGCAAGCCCGAGGGAACTCAGACCGAGCGGGCGGCCTACGCCATCACGCGGGAGGTCGTGGAGCGCTGCGACTATTTGATCGACCTGCACGGCGGGGACCTGGACGAGAACCTGCGTCCCTACAGTTACTGGGCCAGGACCGGCAACGAGAAGCAGGACGCGGCCTCGCGCGCCATGGTCCTCGCCTTCGGCCTGGATCACATCATCATCGCGACCGACCGCCCGAGGGATCCCAACGCGTCCCGCTACCTCGAGACGACAGCGGCCACGCGGGGCAAGCCGTCGATCACGGTCGAGGCTGGCCGCGCCGGCATGGTCGAGCCCGAAGACGTCGAGGCGCTCGTCAACGGATGCATCAGCGTGATGCGGCATCTGAAGATCCTCCCGGGCGCCGCGGCGCCCATCGAGCATCCGGTCTGGATCGAGAAGGTCGTGACCCTCTCGAGCGATCACTCGGGGATCTTCTATCCGAAAGTGGACCGCGGAGATTACGTCGAAGCCGGGATGAAGCTCGGAATTCTGACCGACTACCTGGGGAAGACCCTTGGCGAGCCGAGGTCGCCAGCGACGGGAGTGCTTCTCTACATCGCGGCGCTCCCTTCCATGAAGAAGGGGGACACGATCGCCAATGTGGGCGTCGTCGCCCCCCGAGCGCCGTAGCACGTTGCTCGCGCTTGCGCGGGATCTGCGCCTTCGGCGCACCGGCGAGCAACTCGGCCGGATGCACGTCGCTTCGCGCTGCGCGGGCGACGCGGCTTCGCCGCCGGCGGGCGGCTCGGCCAAAGGGCCTCGACCGCCCGCCTCGTCGCCCGCATCGCGCTTCGCTCCCGCGGCGCGAGGCTCCTCCTTCGATTACCTCAGGAGACTCCTCGCGCCGCGACCGGGAGCCGGAGCACTCGCGACCGGGGTAGGTGCTAGCAGCCAGGGCAGGGAAGACACGACACGCTCTTCGGAGATCGGGTCTTCAGGTTTTCGCCGTGATGTATTGGAATCAGGGCGGGCGGCGCGCAGGTTGTAGAATCTGCCGATGCTCCGAAAGAGCCTCCTTCTCTTCTTGGGAATCGCGGTGCTCGCCGCAACGGGCGTGGCGTCGCCGATGCCCTGCTGCACTCTCCAGGAGCTCTCGCGGCCGGCCTCCACCGAGGTCCGCGACTGCTGCGACCGGCAGGACTGCTGCCGCGTTGAGAAGCGCGGGCCCGCGCAGGCGGCGCTCTCGATCAAGGCGCCGGAAGTCGGCGTCACGACCCTGCTCGCCATCAGCCACCCGCAGTGGCTCGTGCAGGAAGCGGTCTCCCCGGCCGGCGCCTCGGCGCGCCAGCCGCTCTTCGAGAAGGATCATCCCCCGCCGAGGGGCGGCCGCGACACGCACCTGCGGATCTCTCTCCTGCGGATCTAGGTCTCCCGACCTCGGCGGGCGTCCGACGCCCGCACCCCCGTTTCCCGTTCAAAGGAGATGTGTATGAAGGCGAGATCCGTCTTCGGTGTTCTCTTGCTCGCGACCGCTTTTCGAACCTCCGGGCAGACCGTGCCCGCGGGCTGGCAGATGCGGCTGCGGGACGCGATGGTTCGCGCAGCGGACCGGAGCCCGGAGCTCACGGCCATGGAGGCGCGGATCGAAGCGTCCCGGCATCGCGTCCGCCAAGCCGCAACGCTGCCCGATCCGGAAGTCGAAGTGGGAATCAAGGACATTCCGCCGTCAAGCCCTTCCCTGACTCGAGACGATTTCACGATGGAAATGCTGTCGGCGCGGCAGCGCTTTCCGGGATTCGGCAAGCTCTCGACCGAGAAGCGCGTGGCTCAGGCGGAGCTGGAAGGAGGACGAGCAGAGCACATCCGACACGTGATCGAGATCTCAGCGGAAGTGGCCGATTCTTTTTTCCGCCTGGGGGAGCTCGACACCCGTGTCGCCATCATCGAAGAGACTCGCGGCAGGCTCTCCGATGCCGTCGCGGCCGCCCGGGAGCGCTATGGCGTCGGCAAGGCCGCGCAGGCCGACGTCTTGCGTGCGAATCTGGAGAGGACGGCTCTGGAGGACCGTCTGGCGTCTCTCAGGGCCGAGCGGCGCATCGAGGCCGCGCGTTTCAACGCGCTTCAGAACCTGCCCGCCCAAACTCCTGTCGCTCTCCTTGTCGTCCCTTCGGAGTCCGAGACGCGGATCGCCGCGAAGCCGGTGCCGTCTCGCGCAGACCTGCTCCGCCAGGCCGAGAAGGAGAGCCCTGCGATCGCCGCAGCGGAGGCCCGTGTGCGGCGGGCCGAGGAGGAGCTGGAGCTGGCGCGGCTGGAGCGCCGGCCCGACTGGATGCTGACGGGTTACTACGCCAGGCGCGAGAACTTCGAGGATCTGGCCGGCCTCTCGGTCTCATTCAACCTCCCCTGGGTTCATCCGCGAAGACTTTCGGAGCGGCGCGCCGAACGCGAGTGGGGTTTCGCAGGGGCGCTGGCGGACCTCGCCGCGGTCCGCAACACCCTGGGCCGGGACATCGACCAGGCCTACGCCGAACTCGAGAAGAGCCGGGAGCAGGCGCAGCTCTACCGCGATTCGATCCTCCCGCAGGCGGAGATCAACTATCGGGCGGCGAGAGAGGCCTACGGCGTCGGCTCGATCGACTTTCTAACGTACGTGAGAGCCGCCACGGACCTCTCCCTATACGAAACGGAACGCGCGGAGCGGGACTCGGGGGTGACAAGGGCGCTGGCGATGCTCCAGAAGGCTTCGGGAATCGCGCTGATCGCGGGAACGCCCGTCCGGGAGGTCGATCATGAAGAAGACTGAAGTCCTCACCGCCGCCCTGTCCGCGGCGATCCTGATCGTCCCCCTGGCCAACTGTCGCGGGAAGAGCGGGACGCCGCCGAGTCCCGAGTCCCGGGTCCCGAGTCCCGCCCGCAAGGTCCTCTACTGGTACGACCCGATGAAGCCGGAGGTGCACTTCGACCATCCGGGCAAGTCTCCCTTCATGGACATGCAGCTCGAGCCCAAGTACGCCGAAGAGGCGCCGGCTGGGGGCGCTG
>JBKPBH010000081.1:0-8660 GCA_046726795.1 Acidobacteriota bacterium | reverse complement strand
AACCTGTTCGTGACCCGCGACGGGCGCGTCAAGATCCTCGACTTCGGTCTGGCCAAGCTCACACAGCCGGAAGGCGCCGGGGAGTTGACCGAGCTTCCGACCGCGGCGGCCGGGACCGAGCCGGGCGTCGTCCTGGGGACCCTGGGGTACATGTCGCCCGAGCAGGTGCGCGGGAAGCCGGCCGACGTCCGATCCGACATATTCGCCTTCGGCGCGATTCTCTACGAGATGCTCTCGGGAAGGCGGGCCTTCCACGGGGAGTCGGCGGCCGACACGATGAGCGCCATCCTGACGAAGGAGCCTCCTGACCTCTCGGAGGTCAGCCGCGCGATCCCGCCGGGCCTCGAGCGTGTCGTCCGGCACTGCCTGGAGAAGAACCCCGAGGAGCGCTTCCACTCCGCCCATGACCTGGCCTTCGACCTCCAGGCGCTCTCGGGCGAGTCCGGGTCGGCGGCGAGACCGGTGGCCACGCCGGGTCTTTTCGCGCGGCGGAAGATTTCGATGGGAACAGCCGGCGTGGCCGTCCTCGGCACCGCAATCCTCGCCGGGGCCGCGGGAGTCGTGCTATCGAGAAAGCCCGGTCCGTCGCCGCCGGCTTTCCAAAGGCTCACCTTCCGGCGGGGGCTGGTCTGGTCGGCGCGCTTCGCTCCGGACGGCCAGACGATCGTCTACGGCGCCGCCTGGGACGGAGCGCCGATCGAGCTCTACTCCACCCGTCGAGAGAGTCCCGAGTCCCGTCCGCTCGGGTTCGGCTCTGCGGATGTTCTGGCGATCTCCCCCCTCGGAGAGATGGCTATCTCTCTCAACCGCCACTTCCTGATCGGATGGGAGAACAGCGGCACGCTGGCGCAGGTGCCGCTGTCGGGCGGTGCCCCGCGAGAGATCCTGGAGAACGTCTCGGAGGCGGCTTGGTCTCCGGACGGCAAGACGCTGGCTATCGCGCATGAAGTCGGCGGGAAAAACCGCCTCGAGTTTCCGATCGGGAAAGTGCTCTATGAGACGGCCGGATGGATAAGCCACATCCACATCCGCCCGCAGGGGGACCGGATCGCCTTCATCGATCACCCCGGGCGCGGAGACAACGTCGGTTCTCTGGCCGTCGTGGACTTAAACGGCAGGAAGACGATCCTGTTTGCGCGGGGCGGACAGGGGCTCGCATGGGCTCCGTCGGGCAAGGAAATCTGGTCGAACCAGGGAGGCACCCTTCGGGCGATCTCGCTGTCCGGCGCGGAGCGCGTCGTGGCCCGCGTGCCCGGCGGACTCTCGGTGCAGGACATCTCGCGCGATGGCCGGCTGCTCGCGGCCCACGTCAACTCGCGGCGGGAGATCGCGGGCCTGGCGCCGGAGGAAATGAAGGAGCGCAACCTCTCCTGGTTCGACTGGTCCTTCCCGATCGCGCTGTCGCAGGACGGGCGGCTGCTTCTCTTCGAGGAGCAGAACCGGGGCGGAGAAAATGGCTACGCCGTCTACACCCGCAAGACGGACGGCTCTCCCGCCGTGCGACTCGGGGAGGGGTACACGCTGGCCCTCTCGCCGGACGCGAAGTGGGCGCTGGCGATCTCCAATCCCTTTTCCGACCCTCAGCTGGCGCTGATGCCCGTCGGGGCCGGCCAGCCCCGGGCGCTGCCGCGGGACAATGTCCGGTTTCAGCCGTGGGGCGCGTGGCTGCCGGATGGAAAGCGAGTCCTCATCGCCGGGACCGAGCCGGGGCACGGGGCGCGTCTCTATGTCCGCGATCTCGAAGGCAAGTCTCGCGCCGCCATTCCAACCGATATCCGGATCTCCTTTACCGGGACCACCGTGTCGCCGGACGGGAAGCTCGTCACGGCGGCCATGCCGGATGGAAGCGCAGCGATCTTCTCGATCGAGGGTGGGCAGTCGCGCCCGATTCGCGGCCTCGAGCTCGGCGAGCTGCCCGTGCAATGGAGCGACGACGGTCGCGCGCTCTACGTCCTGCGCCCACAGGGATTGCCGGCGAAGCTTTTCCGGCTGGACCTGGAAACCGGGCAACGCTCCCTCTGGAAGGAGATCACGCCGTCGGATCCCGCCGGCGTCTTCGGCGTCGATCCTATCCGTCTGACGCGCGACGGGAAGGCCTACGTCTACTCCTACAGGCGACTTCTCACCGATCTCTACCTCGTCGAAGGATTAAAGTAGAAGCCGTCTCGGATTGGGAGATCCGCTCTTGACGCTCCGCCACGGTTCGCGGCTCGGGCCCTACGAGATTCTGTCTCCTCTCGGCGCAGGGGGAATGGGAGAGGTGTACAGGGCGAGAGACCCGCGACTTGGGCGCGAAGTGGCCATCAAGGTGCTTCCCGTTTCATTCTCCGCCGATCCCGACCGGCTCCGGCGCTTCGAGCACGAGGCTCGAGCGGCCGGCGTTCTGAATCACCCCAACATCACGGCTGTCTTCGACGTCGGTTCCTTCGAGGGATCACCCTACGTCGTCTCCGAGCTCCTCGAGGGCGAGACGTTGCGAGAGCGCCTGCTCGGCGGAGCGCTCGCCGCCCGCAAGGCGATCGACTACGCAATCCAGATCGCGCATGGCCTCGCCGCCGCGCACGAAAAGGGGATCGTGCACCGCGACCTGAAGCCCGAGAACCTGTTCGTGACCCGCGACGGGCGCGTCAAGGTTCTCGACTTCGGCCTGGCCAAGCTGACACAGCCCGAGAAGAGCGTCTCGGGACTGACGGAGCTCCCCACGGCGACGGCCGGCACCGAGCCGGGCGTCGTGCTGGGGACTCTGGGCTACATGTCCCCGGAGCAGGTGCGCGGACGGCCGGCCGATGTCCGATCTGACATATTCGCTTTCGGCGCGATCCTCTACGAGATGCTCTCGGGCAGGCACGCCTTCCGCGGCGAGTCGGCCGCCGATACGATGAGCGCGATCCTGACGAAGGAGCTGCCGGATCTTTCCGAGACCAACCGCTCGATTCCGCCGGGGCTGGAGCGCGTCGTCCGCCACTGCCTGGAGAAAAGTCCCGAGGAGCGTTTCCACTCAGCCCACGATCTTGCCTTCGATCTGCAGTCCCTTTCGGGGGAGACGGCTTCGGGGGGACGCGCCGCGGTGGCTGCGGGGGTCGGGTTCGCGAGACGTCGGGTCGCGCTTCCGGCCGCGGTCGTCGTTGCGGCGGCGGCCCTGCTGGCGGGTGTTTTCGCGGATCGGTTCCTGTTGAGGAGACCGGCTGCCGGACTGCCCAGGTTCCAGCCCTTGACCTTCCGGCAAGGCCTCGTCTCAACGGCGCGTTTCGCTCCCGACGGGGAGACCGTCGTCTACGGCGCGGCCTGGGATGGATCGCCATTCGAAGTCTTCGCGGCCCGGCGGGAGAGTCCGGAATCCCGGCCCCTGGGGTTCGGCTCCGCCGATCTCGTCGCCGTCTCGGGGTCGGGAGACCTCGCGATTCTGCTCGACCGCCACTTCACGAAGGGCTGGGAGAGCCGCGGGACGCTCGCTCTCGTGCCTCTGGCGGGAGGCGCTCCCCGGGAAGTCGTCGAGGACGTCATGGAGGCGGACTTCGCGCCTGACGGAAAAGCTCTGGCGGTCGTTCGGGAAGTGGGGGGACGAGTCCGGCTGGAGTTCCCGATCGGGAAGGTTCTGTACGAAACGGAAGGATGGCTCAGCCATTGTCGCGTCCGCCCCCAGGGGGACCGCATCGCATTCGTGGATCACCCTTTGCGAGGCGACGACGACGGCCCGATCGTGGTCGTGGACCTGAATGGGAAGAAGACCCTTCTCGATCCGGGCGGCGCGAAGGGGCTCGCCTGGACACCGGACGGCGAAGAAGTCTGGGCCTCGATACGGACGACCGTCTTTTCGGTCTCCCTCGAAGGCCGGCGCCGCGATCTCACGACCGTTCCGGGGGGCGTCTGGCTGCTGGACGTCTCCCGAACGGGGCGTGCGATTCTGGCCAAGGCCACCACTCGCCGGGAAATCATGGGGCTGGCGCCGGGCGAGACGAGAGAACACAACCTCTCGTGGTTTGATTGGTCCTACCCGACGGATCTCTCGAGAGATGGCCGATTCGTTCTGTTTCAGGAGCAGGGACGGGGTCAAGTTGGAGGCGAGTACCCCGTCTATCTCCGCAAGACAGACGGCTCTCCCGCCGCGCGTCTGGGCGAAACCATGGCGATATCTCTTTCTCCGGACGGCCGATGGGCTCTCTCCATTCAGCGCGCCTCCACGGATCCCAGACTGCTGCTTCTGCCGATCGGAGCCGGACAGACGAGACTCCTCTCCTCCGATCCGATCCGCTACCAGCCCTGGGCCGCATGGTTGCCGGACGGGCAGCGCTTCCTGATCGCGGGCGCCAGCCCCGGCAATCGAGGGCGTCTCTACGTGCGCGATATCGAAGGAGGACCGGTTCGTCCCGTCACGCCCGAAGGGATCCTCCACTACGGCACCGTCGTCTCTCCCGATGGAAAGTTCGTGACGGCGATCACTGCGGAAGGTCGGGCGTTCGCCTTCCCGGTGGACGGTGGAGAGCCCCGGCCGATTCCATGGATTTCCGCGGGTGAATCCCCGCTGCGCTGGGGCACGGATCCGCGGTTTCTCTTTGTCGTCAAGGAGGGGCAGTTGCCGACGAAGATCGAACGCCTCGACCTCGAGACGGGCAAACGTGAGCCCTGGAAGGAGCTTTCGCCCGGCGATCCGGCCGGCGTCTTCTCGATCGAGCCGATCCTCATGACGGGCGACGGAAAAGCCTACATTTATTCCTATCGGCGTCTGATCACACAGCTCTTCCTCGTCGAAGGGATGAAGTAGACCTTCGCAGTCTCCCTGTCATCCTGAGGAGTAAGCGACGAAGGATCTGCCCCGCCGAATGGAGAGAGCAGATCCTTCGCTACGCTCAGGATGACAAAAGCACGGGCTTCCTCGGGATAACAACGCTTTCGTCGAATGCGCGGCTAGGCTTTGAACCGCAGACTCTTTGACGAAAGGCGTCTCGTGGCCTCGAGGAGCGTCTCGTCTCTCTTGGCGAAATTGAGGCGCGCGCGGGCCTTGCCGCCGCCTTTGCGGGAGTAGAAGGACGAGCCCGGCACGGCCAGGACGCCGACCTTGCGGGCGAGGAAGTTGACGAAGTCCCAGTCGTTTTTCCAGCCGAGCGGCTTCGCGTCCACCATCACGTAGTAGGAGCCTTCGGGGGGCGTGAAGGCGAGGCCACAGCGTGTGAGAACGTCGAGGAGAATCTCGCGGCGCTTCGCGTACTCGCTTCGCAGCGTGGCGTAATACGAGTCTGGAAGGGAAAGGGCCACGATGCCCGCGGCCTGGAACGGCGAGGGAGCGCAGAGCGTGACATAGTCGTGGACCTTGCGAATACGCGCCGTCAGGGGTGCCGCCGCGGTGGCCCAGCCGATACGCCATCCGGTCACCGCGTAGGTCTTGCCGAGGCCGCTGATTGTCACGGTGCGGTCTTCCATTCCCGGCAGGGACGCGAGGCTGACGTGCCGGTGCCCCGGGTACCAGATGTGCTCGTAGATCTCGTCGACGACCGCGATGACGCCGAAGCGCTGGCAGAGCCGCGCGATCTCCGAAAGCTCCTCGCTCGAGAGGACCCGGCCCGAAGGGTTGCCCGGAGTGTTGAGGATCAGAAGGCGTGTCTTCCTGTTGACGGCTCTGGCCAGGCGCGACAGATCGAGCGTGTAGTCGGACTCGCGAAGCGGCACGAATCGGGGCGTGACGCCGGCGAGCACGCAGGCCGGCAGGTAGTTCTCGTACCAGGGCTCCAGCATCACGACCTCGTCTCCCGGCTCCGTCAGTCCCAGCACGGCGTCCACCAAGGCCTCGGACACTCCGCATGTGATGGTGATCTCCGTGTCGGGATTCACGGTCAGGGCGTTGAACCGCGCGCACTTTCCGGCCACGGACCGCCGGAGCTCGGGAGACCCCCAGGTGAAGGAGTATTGATGATTCCGCGTCTCGGAAAGGATCCTCGGCAGAGCTTCGAGGACCTCTCGAGGCGGATCGAAGTCCGGCAGCCCCTGGGCGAGATTCACCCCTCCGACCTCAGCGCCGATGCGCGTCATCTCGCGGATGACCGACTCCTGGAACGTGCGCGTGCGGCGTGAGAGCGAGAGCCTCTTCTTCACTCGTTTAAAGTATCTCCCACGAAATCGATGAACCCTGACTCGGGTCACCTGTCCCGGACGCTGACGGCGGTCGAGTACTTCACCTTCGGCTTCGGCACGATGGTCGGCGTGGGCTGGGTCGTCCTGATCGACGACTGGCTCGCGCGAGGTGGGCCGGGGGGCGCGATTCTCGGCTTTCTCGCCGGCGGGATTCTTCTCCTGCCGGTCGCTCGCACCTACGGAAAGCTCGTCGGCCAGATCCCGGACGCGGGCGCGGAGATCGCCTATGCCGAAGGGGTTTTTCCGCGACCGGTCTCCTTCGCCGCTGCCTGGACGATGGTGCTCGCCTACGCGATCGTCTGTCCCTGGGAGGCGGTCGCGATCGGGAATCTGCTGGCGCGGGTCTTCCCGGCGATGAACAGCCTGCCGCTGTACACCCTTGCCGGCAAGACGATCTTCGCCCCGAGAATCGCGGCGGGCCTGCTCCTGACGGTGGCGATCGCGGCCGTGAACTTCCGCGGCATCCGCCCGAGCGGCGTCTTCCAGGACGTCGCGACCTTCGGGCTGCTCGCGATCTTCGCGATCTTCACCGCGCTCGGTTTTCTCAAGGGAGATCCCTCGAACTGGCAGCCTTTCTTCGCGCGGCCGGGAGCGGGCGGGGCGTGGCTCTCCATCCTTCTGGTTCTCCAGGTCGTGCCCTACTTCATGACCGGCTTCGAGTCCGTCGGCAAGGAGTCGGAGGAGGCGAGAACGGGCTTCGATCCGCGACACTTCGGCCGGGCGATCCTGCTCGCCTGCGTCGTCGGGTTTCTCTTCTACACGACGATCGTCGCCGTCGTCTCGTTCGTCTATCCCTGGAAGGACCTCGTCGCGAAACACCTCGGCACGGAGGCGGCCTTCGAAAAGGCCTTCGGATCGAAGCTCGTCGCGAGGGCGATCGTCTTCGCCGCGTTCCTCTCGCTCGTGAAGATCTTCAACGGCAACTTCGTCGCCTCCACCCGCCTGCTCTTCGGCATCGGCCGGCGCGGCCTCGTCCACCCCGCTCTCGCGCGGGTCCACCCCCTTCACGGCACGCCTCGGAACGCGATCCTGCTGATGGCCATCCTGACCGGCGTGTCGGCGTTCCTCGGAGACGCGCTGCTCGTGCCCGTGTCGGAGGTGGGCTCGCTCGCGGTTGGAGTCGGGTGGCTCTCCGCCTGCGCGGCTTACCTGGCCCGCTCGCGCCGACCTGGGGCGTCCGCCTCTCCTCTCGACCTCGGGCTGGCCCTCTCCGGGGCGGCCGTCTCCGCCGCAATCATCGCCATGAAGGTCCTGCCCGCCGTGCCCGGCAGCTTCACGCGCTCCGAATGGGCCGCCTTCGGTGCCTGGTGCGTCCTGGGGTCACTCTTCTGGCTCGGCAGAAGCCGACGCTCAAGACAGGCGGAGTGAGGCAGATATCCACCAAGTCTCTGATGTTCAATAACTTGGGGGAATAATTCAAGATTGGGGTTGAAAAACCCCTTGGACTAAAGTACAAGAAGAGGACCGGCCAAGCCGGAAATCAGAAAAATCGAGTTTGTGAACGCGGTCGCGCGGCCGCGGGAAGGAAGGGGAAATCAGCTCTTGTGGGGGTACTGGGCAAGGTCTGCCTTGACGAGTCCAGCGCCACGTCAAAAACCCCGGGAAAGGAGGTCTGGGAGCGCGAAAGAAACTGGCATCGCATCGGAGTGTTCAACGAACGGTCAACAACCACTATGAGGATCAATTTATGAAACGTCTGATTCTGTCCATCGCCGTCGTCCTCACGCTCGCGTTTGTCGCTGCTCCCGTGTCCGCCCAGGTCGGGCAGGGGCTGAGCGGCCCCCACTACAACCTGGAGATCATCGGCGTTCCGAAGAACAAGACTGCCGACATGACCTCCGGCAACGGCCACGTACTCTTCGTTCCCCTTGACAGCACGGCCAAGATCAATTTCGTAGCAGGTACCGAGTTCAATGTCATGGACGCCAACTGTACCGACACGAACGGGTGCACGATTGAAGTGCCGAGCGATACGTCGGGAGCGAACAGCGTCTGCTACAACGTCTACGCGGTCGGACTCGGGAAGCCGGGCGGCGTCGCGGTCGTCAACGCCGAGTGCGCGTTCGATACAACTCTCGTCGGCGGCGGAACCTGCACGTCCGCGCTTCTGCTGAGCTCCTTCGAGATCGACCGGACCAATGGCGGGAGCAACAAGCCGCTTCGGAAGAACATCTCCGACATATTCCGTGCCACCGGATGCCTTGACATAAACGCCAATCTCGTATGCGATTCAGGCGATGTTCAGTTCAGCAACGTCTGGATCTTCAACCTCCCGCAACTCCTCTCCTACTGGTGGAACTACACCGACACCGGACTTAGGAACATGCAGGTCCGTTTCTACCCGACAACCTGCGGCAGCATTACGACGGTCCCCTAACGCCTTCTCGCTGCTCTCATGGAAAGGGACGGGGATCTCTCCCGTCCCTTCTTTTTTGTTCTTCGGGACCTCTCTGAGTTCCTGAGAGATGAGCAAAGATAAGGTGGTGCGCCCGGCGCGATTCGAACGCGCGACCTTTAGCTCCGGAGGCTAACGC
>JBKPBH010000080.1:0-6291 GCA_046726795.1 Acidobacteriota bacterium | reverse complement strand
GTCGTGTTCGAGAACAGCTCCGACGGCCAGCCTGTCGAGCTTCGACTGCGGCGTGTTGGCGACGACACTCAGGTCGCCATCGCCGACGTAGTGGCCCGGCGGCCGCAAAAGCGGCCTTCCGGCAGGCATCGACGAAAGGGGCGCTCCCACCGGGCCTAACGGGGTCTGTACCGGATGCCACGGGCGGCGAAGGGCCTCAGATCGACTCCAACTTCGATCCCCTGCGCTAGAACGCGATGTTCCGGAGGCTCGTCGCGCGCAAGTAGTCAAACAGCCGAGCGCTCCGCGAGCCGTGGGGTTCGAATGGCGTTCACGATGGCCAGCCAAGTCTCTCTCGGCGCGGGCGAGATGGGTGAGGTCTACCAGGCGAGGGAGCGAGAGACTCCCATCCCGTTTGCCACACTTTCGCCACACTGGGCGCCCCCGAGGGCCCAGGACACCGAGCTAATGCCGTACTGACGCGGGTTTCGCGATCTCGGTGTCCAAACAGGTTGGTGGTTCGAATCCACCCCCCCACAGCCATTTCCCCGGATCACCTTGGCAACTCCGAGCCGACGGGCTCGTCTTTATCGGCTCGCGTGGCGAAAATAACGCCGACTCTCGTGGACCGATGCCGTTTGGCTCGGCCGCATTCCTGCGCGCCTGGAGGTCGGGCGAAAGTCGGGCGATTTGGCGCCTACAGCGGCCGGAAATCGGCGACTCGAAGGCTTCGATTTGTGGCTTTTTCTCGTGTGTTTTCTACTGGAGTCGACTTTCGGGAAGTCCTCATAACCCAAAGGTCCCGGGTTCAAATCCCGGCCCCGCAACCAATGGCCGCTGAGCGGAGACCCCGCGTAAGCGGCCTTCCTGCTTTTGGTTACGAGTAGAGCCATCGCTCGTTTCCTTCCTTACATCGTGGCCGTTTGGCGGTTCCTGTTCTTAGTCTTGGGAACAAGTTGGGAGCAAGTTCTCGGAAAGTCGATTCATTCCCCGTTTCCTGACCCTCGATCTTTGACGGAACTTCTCCCGCGCGCCGCGCGTACTCTCCGAAAGATCACAGAGAAAAGGAAATTAGAAATGGTGAACCGATCCGTTTTGATATTCGCGCTGGCAATGGGGAGCGCGATCACCGCGCTAGGGCAGCAAGCGGCCGCCGAGAAGCCCGCGCCGCCCGCCGCGCGCGCCCAGGTCCTGGTGCTCGGGGTCTATCACATGTCGAATCCCGGGCACGACATCTTCAACATGAAGGCCGACGACGTGCTCGCTCCCAAGCGACAGGGCGAGATCGCCCATCTCATCGAGGTCTTGAAAAGATTCAATCCGACGAAAATCGCGGTGGAAGCCAACTTCGGCGATGACCGCATTCCCAAGGGCTATGCCGAGTATCTCGCCGGCAAGCACGAGCTCACGCGCAACGAGATCGAGCAGGTCGGCTTCCGCCTCGCCAAAGAACTCGGCCACAAGACCGTGTACCCGGTGGATGCCGACGGCGAGTTTCCATACCAGCACGTCGTCAACTACGCCAAGGCGAGCGGCCGCTCGAAGGAGTTCGACGCGATGATGGCCGAGTGGGGCGACAAGTTTAGGGCACAGAACGCGTATCTGACCACTCACACCGTCCTCGAGACGCTGCTCTACATGAACTCCGACGACAGAGTCACCGAGGACGCGGTCTTCTACTACCGGCAGGCGCACTTCGGCGAGCCCTGGGATTGGGCCGGCGCCGACCTGGTCTCCGACTGGTTCCGACGCAACATGCGCATCTACAGCAACGTCGTGCAGCTCGCCGACTCTGCGAACGAGCGCGTGCTGGTCATCTTCGGGGCCGGCCACCTCGGCTGGCTGCGGCGCGACTTCGCCAGCGACCCCAGCTTCCAGCTGCGTAAGCTCGCCGAGTTCGTGAAATGAGGTCACGGCCCGGCTGCGGCTGACTGACCCGTGGAACCCTTTCCGCATCTGTGTCCCGTCCTTGAGGATCAACTGGTAGGATCGATGCCAAGAAGCGGCACTCGGCGGAGGCTCCGGTGATCCTGTCCACGGGAACCACTTTCGGTCCCTACAAGATCGTGGCTCCGCTGGGACGCGGGGGCATGGGAGAGGTTTACCGCGCGCGCGACGGCCGGCTCGGGCGCGACGTCGCCCTGAAGGTTCTCCGGGAAGAGGACGCCGAAGACCCGGAGCTTCTGACCCGATTCGAGAGGGAGGCGCGCTCCGCCTCGTCCCTGAACCACCCGAATATCGTGGTCGTGTACGAAGCGGGCACCGCATCGGTCCCCGGCCGCGAGTCGCCGGTTCACTACCTCGCGATGGAGTTGATCGATGGAGAGGACATCGCCGCTTCTCTGGGGGGAGAGCCGATGCCTCTCCGGCGCTTCCTCGACCTGGCCACGCAGCTCGCCGACGGCATCGCGCGCGCGCACGAGTCGGGGATCGTTCACCGCGACCTCAAGCCTTCGAACGTCTTCGTGACGCCCGAGGGACGCGTGAAGATCCTCGACTTCGGGCTCGCAGCGCTTCGCCTGCACGCGGGCGACGACACGCAATCCCCGACGGCGGCCGGACGGCTCACGTCTCCGGGAATGGCGGTCGGAACTCTCGGCTACATGTCGCCCGAACAGGCTCGAGGAGAGGAGCCGACCCCTGCTTCCGACCAGTTTTCGCTCGGATGCATCTTCTACGAGATGCTGACCGGCCTGCCGGCTTTCAGCCGCTCCTCGGCGGCGGAGGCGTTCTCTGCGATCCTTCGGGATGATCCGCGTCCCGTCGACGAGATCAACCCGTCGGTGCCGCAGCCGCTTCGATGGATCCTCGAGAGGTGTCTTGCCAAGGCTCCCCGCGACCGCTATGCCTCGACTCGCGACCTCGCCCGCGATCTTCAGACCATCCGAGACCACTCCGCGACCACCGGTTTCCGCGCTGCCGGCGTTGCGCGCGCCGAACCCCGTCGCCGCTCTCTGTGGATTGCCGCAGCCGCCATCGCGATCGCCGCCGGCGCGGCGGGTGGCATCCTTCTCCTCAATCGTTTCCGCACTCCGCTCCAGCCCGAGTTTCGCCGACTCACATTCCGCGAAGGGGTCGTCACCCGGGCGCTCTTCGCGCCGAACGGCTCGATTCTCTACGCGGCTTCCTGGGAAGGAAACCCGGTGCGTTCGTACCTGGCACTCCCCGAATCCACGGGAATCGACCGGGTCCTCGACTCCGACGTGCAGTTCCCCCTCGGATACTCAAAGGATGGGTCGCAAGTCCTGGTGCTCGTAGGTCCCTCCCGACTTTCGGTCAACGAGAGCGGCACGCTCGCCTGGTGGCCGTCTCTGGGAGGAAGACCGCGCCGGATTCTGGACAACGCCGGGTGGGCGGACGTCGCCGGAAATGGCCGTTTCCTGGCCGTCGTTCGCGACCTGGGCACTGATCGTGTCCTCGAGCTTCGCAGCGCCGAGGGCGCGTTACTGCGCACGCTCTTCCGGACATCGGGGGCCATCTGGTTCGCTCGGATCTCTCCGGACGACAAGAATGTCGCGTTCGTTCACTATCCTTTCCGGTTCGACAACACCGGTGAGATTCAGGTCGCGGCGATCGACGGCTCGCGATCGAAGGCCCTGACGCGGCGGTTCGAGCGATGTTCCGGGCTCGACTGGAGCGCGAAGACGGGCGAGATCTGGTTCTCGGCAGCGACCCAGACGGCGTATGGGGGCGGCGCTCTCTGGACGGTCAGCCCTTCGGGGAAACTTCGCTCGCGGTACGTCTTGCCCGATTTCTTCACCCTCCAGAGCGTTTCGGGCTCTGGAGACCGTTTTCTAATTACCTCCAAGAAGGAAGGGATCGATCTGACTGTGCGGCGCGGGGCTGAAGATCCGCATGACTTGTCCTGGCTGGGCTGGACGCTCATCCGTGACATCTCGCCCGACGGAAAGACAGCGCTCTTCTACGACGGCGGCCCGACGGAGAAGACGTCGGGAGTCTGGATCCGCCCGCTCGAGGGAGGCGACGCGACACGGCTCGGAGAGGGTTACCCCGGAAAATTCTCACCCGATGGCCGGTGGGTCGTCGCCGTGACGCGGCCCCTCTCCGGCGCGCCGCAGCTCATTCTCATTCCGGTCGAGGCCGGCGGGGTCCGCCGGCTTCCGACCTCCGCCGGTAACGTCTCAGCGCCCTCTTTTGCCGGTCCGAGCACTCTCCTTTTCGTCCGATCGGAGAAGGGAGTCAGCGAGGTCTGGACGATGGAGACGGACGGGAGCGGCGCCCGATCGCTGGGAGCTGCGGGATGCGACATGCCGATCGCATCGCCGTCCGGAATCTCTTTCCTGTGCGTGAAGGGAGAGAAGGGAGAGCGAAGGCGATCGCTCTTCCTCTATTCGATCAAGGGCGGTCCGAGCCGCAAGCTGTATGAGCTTCCGAATGACGGGGACTTCGTTTACGCCCGCTGGAGCGCAACAGGCGATCGGATCTTCGGCGTTAGTCGGAACCGGCGACTCCTGACGCTGGACTCCTCCACCGGGACGCTGCTCCGAGAAGAGGCGATTCCGCTCGCCGGAACGACCGGTCAGGCGAGTCTCATCACGGCGGCGCTCGATGCAGAAGCGGCGACCCGGGCGTACTCGATCCTTCGGACTTCGTCCGATCTCTATCTCGCCTCCGGTATACGATGACGAAAGAAGAAGGAGGAAGGTATGCCTGCGAAGAAGATGAAGGCCAAGGCGAAGCGAAAGGCCGCCAAGCCGCCGGGGGCGCCGTACTCGCCTCCCGCCTGCGACCCGAGAACGGGACGACCCAGGAAGACTGCGAAGAAGAAGTAGTAGCCGCCGCCGTTTGAACCGGCTCGTCCGAAACCCGGACCTCCTGATTTCCTGGAGTGAGGGGGAGCTCCTGGTCGAAGATCTCCGCAGCGGAAAGGGTTTTGCCGCATCGCCTGAGACGATTCTTCTCCTGGATTCGTTCAAAGGTCCTCGGAATCCCTCGGCCGTCGCCGACTCGTTGCCGGACTACGACCGAGGGTCCGTGTTGCAGAGCATCGGCAAACTTCGGCGCCTCGGTCTGCTGATACCGGAACGGGAAGGCCGGCGGCGGCTCTCGCGCATCAAGGCGTGGAAGGAGAACCTCGCCTCCGTCCGATATCACCTGGCCTCACGCGACATCCGCTTCGCGACGAGCCCGGCCGCCGTCGATCATTTCCTGCAGTCGCGTCTCGCGGCCGAGCGTCCGCCGCCGCGATTCAAGCGCTATCGCCGCGCGAAGGGCCGACGGCTGCCTCTCGGATCCGCTCCGGAGAATGCGGCGGTCCTGGAGCAGGTCCTGGCGGCTCGGCGAACGGTCCGGGAGTTCGACCGCAGGCCGGTTCCTCTCGTGGATCTGGCCGCGGTCGTGCGCGGGACCTGGGGCCGCACGGGCTGGCTCGACGCCGGAGTTTTCGGGCGAATGCCACTGAAAACCAGCCCTTCGGCCGGCTCGCTCCATCCGATCGAGTGCTATGTGCTCGCATGGAATGTTTCGGGACTCCCCGCCGGGCTGTATCACTACGACGTTGCCTCCGATGAGTTTCGCCGGCTGCGCTCCGGCGACCTGCGCGCCGCGGCGGTGAAAGCGGCGTCGGGTCAGACGTGGGTCGGCCGTGCGGCTTTCCTCTGCGCGATGACAGCCGTCTTCGAGCGAACCCTCTGGAAGTATCAGACAGAGAGCGCGTACCGCGTTCTCTGGCTCGACGCCGGACACCTCGCGCAAACGTTCTGCCTTCTCGCAACCTCGCGCGGTCTTGGTCCGTTCACGACGGCTGCAATCCAGGACACGTTCCTCGAGAAGCTGATCGACCTGGACGGAGTGAAGGAGTTCCCGGTCTATCTCTGCGGAGCAGGCGTCCCGGCGAAGAAGCTCACTTTCCGTTGATCTTGCAGGGACCGGTCGTCTCGAACCTGGGGCAGAGACACCGCCGTCCGCCCCGGTGCGCTGATGCGATTCAGCGAAATGAAATGACGCGGGGAAGGCGGTGGGCGGTCGGAGTATTCACCGGAGTGATCGTTGGGGTCGCCTTTGGAGTGCCCGTCGGCGTTGGCGTTGGCCCGGCCCCGATGACATAGAGCGGAGCAATGGCCACCTGTCCGGATGACCCGGCGAAAACCACCGAGTGGATTCCGGCGGAGCCTGGCGCGATGGGCACGACCGAGCCGTATCCGCTCAATTCGTCGTCGTTAGCCGCTCGACGCGTTCAGGCGTTCGGCGAGATCGGAGAGGTTCGGAACCTCGAAGTCGGGGTGCACTTCGGAGATGGTCGGCTCTCTCTTCCGGTTGATCCAAGCGACGGGGATGCCCAGGGTCCGGCAG
>JBKPBH010000079.1:0-25532 GCA_046726795.1 Acidobacteriota bacterium | reverse complement strand
CGACCAGATCGTCTCGGTGGACACGACGCCCATCGAATCCCAGGAGGCCTTCGAGACGGCGCTTTCAACGCGCGGCCCCGGCAAGCCGATGAAGATCGTGATCCGCAACGCCTCGGGCGAACGCAACGCGACGCTCGCGGGCCAGGATCCCCCCGCGGACTACGGGATGCGGATCCTCCGCGAGCTCGGCCTGTCCGTGCGACAGGCGCGCGGCGGCCTGCGCATCTCTATCGTCGACGCCCGCGGCGCCGCGGCCCGGGCAGGGCTCGAGTCTGGCGACACGCTCCTCGCCTTGAACGGCACGGAGGTCCACGACGCCGAGGACGTCAACAAGGTCCTCGCTCGCGACCAGAGCCGCACGACTCTCGTCATGGTTGTGGGCCGAGGCGGCTGGGAGTACACGCTCACGTTCCCCCTCGACTGAGCTCGCCGGAGCGCCGAGAGTTCGTCGCGCGCTGGACTTGAGAATCTCAACTCTCGACCCTCGACTCGGAACGCCTTCGGAGCTTCAATTCGGATGCGATGATCCCGGCCAGGACGAGGGCGCCGCCGGCGAAGCCGCGGGAGCCCAGGCGCTCGCTGAGGAGCCAGGCGGCGAGCAGAGCCGCGGCGACCGGCTCGAGCGCGAAGAGGATGGCGGCGTGGGTGGCAGACATGTGCCTCTGCGCCCAGGTCTGAGCGAGGAAGGTCCCGACCGCGCCGATCGAGCCCAGATAGAGGACGCTCCAGAGAAACGTCCCATGCCACGCCACCGCTCGGGCCTCGGCGGCCGCCTCGGGCCATCCCGAAAGGATGGGGGACTTGAGGAGGAGTCGGAGGGCTCCGGCGGACGAGGCCACGGTCGCCATCTGGACGAAAGTGAGCCAGAGCGGATCGTGCGAGGCCGTTCGCTCTCCGATCTCCACGATGTAGAACGCGAAGACGACGCCGCACGCCGTGACGAGGAAGTCGCCGCGGTTGAGCGCTCCCCCTCCGCGGGGAAAGGTCAGCAGCAAGAACCCGACCGACGCCAGCGTGATGCCGATGCCGTTCTCGAGGGATGGCAGCTTGCGCGCGCGGACGTAGGCCGCGAAAGGCGTCAGGACCACCGATAGACCCGTTAGAAACGCGGCCTTAGAGGCCGTCGTCTCCATCTGGCCGAGGACCTGGAGGATCATTCCGGCCGCCAGAAGGAGACCCAGGACGGCGCCATCCCTCACGAGACCGGGAGTCCGGCGCCTCAGGGCCGCGAGCGGAGCGATCAGGGCCGCCGCGAGCAGGAATCGCCAGAACACGAAACCCACGGGCGGCGAGGCCTGGACGACGTTCTTGACGACGACGAACGAGGATCCCCAGACGATCGTCGCGGCGACGAGCGCCGCGTCGGCGCGAAGGCGCAGCGAACGCGGGTCGGGTGGATCCGGCATCGGGTCTTTCGTCGTGCGGATCGCATACTATCGGCGCCTTGTCGTCGAGCCAGCCTCCCGTCCGCGTCCGATTCGCGCCTTCCCCGACGGGGTCGCTCCACGTCGGAGGCGCGCGGACCGCGCTCTACAACCTCCTCTTCGCGCGGCGGGAGAAGGGAACCTTCCTCCTGCGGATCGAGGACACCGACATCGAACGGTCGCGGGAAGAGCTGTCGGCGCAGATCCTCTCGGCCATGGAGTGGCTGGGGCTCCACTACGACGAGGGCCCCTACCACCAGTCGAAGCGCTACGACCTCTACCGCGCGGCGGCGGACCGGTTGATCGCGGAAGGCAAGGCGTACCGGGCCTTCGAGACGCCCGAGGAGCTCGACGCCGAGAGGAAGAAGGCCGAGGCGCGGGGCGTTTCCTACCGCTACTCCGGCGCCGGACGCGAGATCACGCGCGAAGAGAGTGAGAGCCGGGCCCGGGCGGGCGAGCGCTTCGTCGTCCGCCTCGCGATGCCCGGCGAGACGATCGTGGTGGAAGACCTCGTCCGCGGCCGCGTCGAGTTCCCCCCCGAGGCGCTCGACGACTTCGTGCTCGTGCGCTCCGACGGACACCCCCTGTATCACTTCAGCGTCTGCGTGGACGACGCGGACATGCGGATCACGCACGTCGTCCGGGGCGACGATC
Source organism: Acidobacteriota bacterium (assembly GCA_046726795.1). Classification (GTDB taxonomy): domain Bacteria; phylum Acidobacteriota; class Thermoanaerobaculia; order UBA5066; family Gp7-AA6; genus JAWOLE01. Next base: position 23,454 of record JBKPBH010000079.1, on the reverse strand, counting down.
ACCTCGCCAACACGCCCAAGCACGTCGCTCTCTTCCGCGCTCTGGGCGCGCCGGTCCCCCGCTTCGCGCACCTCGGGATGATTCTCGGGACCGATCGCAAGAAGCTCTCCAAACGCCACGGCGCGGCGGCCGTGGAAGAGTGGCGGGACGCCGGGATTTTGCCGGAGGCTCTCTTCAACTTCCTCGCCCTCCTCGGATGGGCGCCGGGGGGAGACCGCGAGATCCTGACCCGCGAGGAGATGGAGCGGGAGTTTTCACTCGATCACGTCGGCGCCTCTCCCTCCGTCTTCGATCCGGAGAAGCTTCTCTGGATGAACGCCCAGTACATGGCTCGGATGCCGGCAGAGGAGCTCCTGGAGCGCTCGACGCCTCATACCCCGGTGGGTCCGCCGGAACGCGGGACGGCGCTGAAGGCAATCGAGCTGCATCGCACGCGCGCCCGGACGACGATCGAGATGGGACGAGCCCTCTCGACGTATGCGAACGACCCGAGCGATTACGACCCGGACGGCATCAAGAAGCAGGTCAAGCCCGAGACGCCGGCGCTCCTGGAGAAGCTCGTCGAACGGTACGAAGCGCTCGAGGACTGGAGGACCGACCGCCTCGAGGGGACTCTGCGCGCCGTGGCGGAAGAGTCCGGCGTTTCCGCGGGCAAGCTCATCCACCCGACTCGCCTCGCGCTGACGGGCACGACCGTCGGCGCCCCCCTCTTCGACGTGGTCGCCCTCCTCGGCAAGGAAACCACTCTCCGGCGCCTGCGAAAGTTCCTTGAGGCGGTCCGACCCCGCACACCCGCGTAAAGTCCCCTCTTGTCCCGCGGAGCGCAGCGACGAGGGATTTTCTCGGAAAACGTCGGAAAGCGAGGGCGGATCCTTCGCTTCGCTCAGGATGACAGGAACCAGCCACCCGGAACCGATCAGCGAGCGCGCTTCTGCGGGTTGTACTCCTCGGACCGGCCGCGCGGGATCGAGAGGGACTCCCACCGGTCCCCGGCGAAGTGCTTGGCGAGGAAGACGAGCTGCCCGACGTGGTAGGCGTAGTGGGCGACCTGCCGCTTGATTGCCCGCAGCACCGAGTGGGCCTCGCCTCGGACGAAAACCGTGCGGCCGAAGTCCTCCGCTGCGAGCGGCTCGACGGCGGCGAGGAGCAGCGACCACCCCTCTTCCCACCGCCGCATCAGGCCCTCGCGTGTGTCGCCGGGCTCGACGAGGAACTCCGAGTCGCGCCGGCGGTCCGGCTTCTCGCCGTCGCTCGTCAGGAAGCCCGTCCAGCGCGAGCGCATGTTGCCGGCCATGTGCTTGACGAGCAGGGCGATGCTGTTGGATCCGGGATCCAGCATCGCGAAGAAATCGGCGTCGGACGTCTGCGCCAGGGCGCGGTCGGCGAGCCTCTTCAAACCGCGGAACTGCCGAAGCGTTTCGTCCCGATACTGAATCTCGATCCCGTTCGCTTCCATGGGCCTCCCGCTTCCTGCCGGGAGATAATGCGGCCCGCAAGCCTTCCTGGGAAGGCCCAAACTGCAAGAAAGGACCAGGACCGATGAACAGGACAGCGACATGGTTTCTGGCGGCGGCCGCGGCGATCGCGCTGGTGGCGCTTCCCGCCTCCGCCGACGAGAAAGGGAAGGCCGGAGAAAAGGAGGGAGTGTCGAAGATGCAGGAGTCCCCGACGGGCCTCCAGTACGAGGACGTCAAGGCCGGCAGCGGAGCGCAGCCCAAGGCCGGTCAGACCTGCGTAATGCACTATACGGGCTGGCTCTGGGAGAACGGCGCAAAGGGGAAGAAGTTCGACAGCTCCGTCGACCGCGGCCGGCCCCTCGAGTTCCCGCTCGGCCAGGGCCGGGTCATCAAGGGTTGGGACGAAGGCGTCGCCACGATGAAGGTGGGGGGGAAGCGGAACCTCCTGATCCCGCCCTCCCTCGGCTATGGATCGCGCGGGGCTAGCGGCGTCATTCCGCCAAACGCCACCCTTTTCTTCGAGGTGGAGCTGCTCGGAATCAAGTGAGCAAAGGCGCCGGGGAAGCTTGGACAGCGAGGTGAGGGCACCGGTTTGAATTCTCTCGGGAATCGTTCGCGCAGCGAACGCCGCGGTCGACAGGACCGGCTGGTGGTCGTCACCCCGGTGCTTCTGCTGGCTGCCTTGCTGCAGTCAAAAGCGTGCGGCGGAGCGGCAGGAAACGCTCGGGCGCCTGCCTCGCCCAGTCCGCGGCCTGCGGAGACGCCGATCCCTCCCTCCCCGGTGCCGGAAACCCCGACGCCCGTTCCCGATCTCTTCGCCACCGCGATCCGGCCGATCGTCCAGACCCGCTGCTCGCCCTGCCACGAGCGCGGAGGTAAGATGTATAGCCGGCTTCCCTTCGACGACCCGAAGGTTCTGTCCTCCCACTCGGAAGGCGTCCTGCGGCGTTTGAAGGCGGAAGACAAAGAGTTCTTCGAGCGCTGGCTCGCCTCCCTCAAGTCGCCGGGATGATCCAGGCAAACGACGTCCTTGAACTCTCTCGGCCGCCGTTGCGCTAGCGAACGCCCGCGGCCGACAGTCAGGCGATGGCCGGGGAAGGCCCGTCCTTCTTCTTCAGCCTGCGGAAAGCTCGTCCCAACCCGACGTTGACGGCGTTCTCGCGCGGAAGGAAGGAAATCGGGACCTTCTGGCGCACGCCCAACTGGTCGCGCAAGGCGTTCAAGCCCCGATGCTTGCGGGCGACGCGAAGCCCCTGCGCGATGACATCGATGGCGTTCTTCTTCGACTTCGCAAGCACGTAGAGCCGCGCCAGGCACAGGTAGATATTCGCGTTGCGCCGATCCAGGGAAAGCGCTTCGAGGCAGATCTTGAGTCCCTCACGGACATTGCGGGAGTGGCCCACGGCAAGACCGTAATAGCCGAGGATCGCGGGAGGGATCGGCCTCTCGTAACGGTTCAGGCGGCTGCAGTACTCCGAAAGCGCCTCGCAGGCGTCCGCATACTTCTCGAGCCAGAGAGCATCGCGCCCTTGGCGCAGCAGCTGCTCCTCCGACAGGTCCCACACGTCGACAGGCATTGAAGAATCTCCTCCTTCCGACCGGACCGGGCCCCACCTCGAGGATCAAAAACTCCGTAAAGGATAACGCGAACGGGAATCCTTGGCTCAGGGAATGGCGTCGAGCTTCCTCTTCAGCGCCGCGATCGTCTTCTCGGAGCGCTGGCCGGCCGGAAGCGACTCGGCGTATCGGACCGTCTCTTCCAGGGTCTGTCGCGCGGCGGCCGCATCTCCTTTGGACACATAGATATCAGCTCTCGTCTGGAGGATCCCGATCTTCCTCGGCCCATAGGCCTTCGACAGCGCGCGGTCCGACGCGGCCAGTGCCTCGTCGTAGCGTTTGAGCGCCCTGTAGGCGGCCGCCAGGCGCGCCGGCGGGTTGTAGTCGTCGGGGAGGTCGCGTTCCGAGGCCTCGAGCATCGAGACCGCGCGCTCGGGCTGTCCGAGATCGAGGTAGGTCGAGAGGCGGTGTGAGTCGAAGACCGCCCGAGCCTCGGGATTGGCCGCGCGCGCGGCCTGCGCTTCGAGAAAGGAGGCGCGTTGCGAAAGGGCCTGTCTTCTTCCCTCCTGATCTTTCGCGGCCTCGCGTTCCGAGGCGAGAGACTCGTAGACGGAGGAAATATCGTCGGCGGCGATGTCCGGCCGGGGGGCCGCGACGACCTCGCGCGCGTCGGCGGCGAGCGCCGCGACGAGTTTCCCGCGCGCGGGATCCTCCGGCTTCATGGCGACGGCGCAGTCGAGCCCGCTTCCGGCCACGTTCGCTGCCGAGGAAGTCCGCGCCAGCCTCGGATACGCCGCGAGCGCCGTCTCGGCACATCCCTTCTCATCTTTCACGCTGTGCAGCGCGAAGAGGAGCGACTCGACCGCGCGCCCGTAGCGCGGCCAGGTCCGCGGGGCGCGCGAGAGGGCCTCGCGGTACTCGCGGACCGACTCTGCGTTCTTTCCGGCGCCGTAGAGGGCATCGGCCCGCGCCAGGGTCTCCTCGACGCCTCTCTGCTTGCCTCGGACCGCGGCCCGGCCGTCCTCCAGCATCTTCGCGACCTGGCCGACGGTGGCGCCCCCTACCCATCGGAGCGCGGCCTTCTCCGATCCCGCGTCGAGGACGAAGAACGAAGGCCAGGCCTCGCCGGGATACTTCATCAGGAACGAGGCGTTCCCCGATTTCTCCGTGTCGATCGAGAGCCAGACGAACTGCCCGGCGTGCCGCGCGAGCGCCTTGTCCGTGAAGACGAAGGCCCTCATCGATCGGCACGTGTGTCACCAGGGCGCCCAGGCCTCGACGAAAATCGGAAGCTTCCTGGCGCGAGCCTGCGCGAGCGCCGCCGGGTAGTCGTCCGCGATGAAAGGCAGCACACTGCGGGTCTCGACCGGTGCCGCGCCGCCGAGCATGGAAGCGGCCCCGAGCGCCATCAGAAATGGTCCCGCCAACGAACTCCTCATCACGACATCGTAGCAGAGGGGGTTAACACCCGCCGTCGAAACCGCGTCTCTCCGGTCATGAAGAGAATACTCGCGCTTCTGCTGCTGCCTCTCCTGCTTTCCCTCGGCGGGTCGTCCCGCCGGTCTGCTCTCTTCGGCGAGAAGCGGGTCATTCCTCTCGGCGAGGGACGGAATCCGGAAGCGCTGGCTTGCGCGGACTTCAACCGCGACGGGAAGCTCGACCTCGCCGTCGCGAGCAGCGGAACCGACGATGTGACCATCTTCCTCGGGGACGGGCGCGGAGGGCTGCGGCGGGCCGGCTCCTATCCGGCGGGCCCGAATCCGACCGAGATCGCGGTCGCCGACTTCAATCGCGACGGGACCCTAGATCTCGCGATCGCCAATCACGGCACGCCGAGGGTCACGGTCCTGCTGGGCGACGGCCGGGGCGGCTTCCGACGGGCGCCCGGCTCGCCCCTCGCGGTCCGAAGTCGTCCCCATCCCCACACGATCGACTCCTGCGATGTCAACGGCGACGGCATCCCGGACCTCGTGATCGACAGCTGGGGAGAAAACCGGCTGACTCTTCTCCTGGGCGACGGCAAGGGAGGCTTCGCGCTGCCCGGCATCCCGATCGAGGCCGGCCGCAAGCCCTACCGCAACCTGCGCGCGCGCGATCTCGACGGCGATGGCAAGTGCGACATCGTGACGCCGAACATGGTGGAACGGAGCGTCACCGTCCTCTTCGGAGACGGACGAGGCGGTTTCCGCGGCTCCGAGCGTCCCCCGATTCCGGCCGGACCGTCCCCCTTCGCCGTGGCCGTCGGGGACGTCAACGGCGACGGGAAGCTGGATCTCGTGCTGGCGAACTATTCCGGCCAGATCACCGATCCGAGTGGCGACGGGCTGACCTTCCTCCTCGGCGACGGGCATGGGAACTTCCGGCTCGGGCCGAAGATCCCGACGGGCCGAGGGTCGGGAGACGTCGCCGTCGGCGACGTGGACGGGGACGGAATCGCCGACGCGGTCACCGCCGACGCGGGCAGCCGCGGGGTCACCGTCGCTTACGGAGGGCCCGACGGTCTGTCCCCGTCGCGCACTGTCACCGTCCCCATCGGAGAAACGTTCTGGCGCGTGATGCTCGCCGACTTCGACGGCAACGGGCGCTCCGACCTCGTCACCGCCAACGCGGAAGGACACTCCGTGACGGTGCTCCTCGCGCGATGAAACGGAGGAGCCGGACCTCGGGCGTTGAGGGCTAGACTCTGCAGGCGGGCAGACGCACCGTGAAGCGCGCGCCGCCGCCGGAAACGTTGCCGACGGTCACCGTGCCGCCGTAATTCTTGACCAGTCCGTAGACGACCGAGAGGCCCAGCCCCGTGCCGCGCTCCTTCTTGGTCGTGAAGAACGGCTCGAAGATGCGGGCACGGATGGCGTCGGGAATGCCCGGGCCCGTGTCCGCCACCTCGAGGAGAATCGAACCGCCGTCTCGAGCCGTCCGGACCCGGAGACGTCCCTTCCCCTCCATGGCGTCGCGCGCGTTGACGCAGAAGTTCATCAGGATCTGCTGCAGGCCGCCCGCGTCGGCGAAGGTCTGTGGCAGCGCCGGATCGAGCGATGCGTCCACGGCCACGTCGGATCCGAGCGAGCCCGAGAGCATCCGGAGGGTCTCGACCACGACGTCGTTCATCTGCACGAGGACTCGTTCCGGAGACCCTCCGCGCGCGAACGTCAGGAGTTTGCCGGTCAGCGTCCGGGCGCGCGCGATCGCGCTGTCGATCCGGTCGAGCTCCTCAAGGGCTTCCGGCGTCATGTCGGGCCTGGCTCGCAACAGGTAGGCGTGGCCACCGATGGCAAAGAGCATGTTGTTGACGTCGTGCGCGAGGCCCCCGGCGAGTGCGCCGACGCTTTCCATGCGTTGCAGAGACTGCTGTCTTTCGCGCTCCGCGACTTTCTGCGTGACCTCCTGGAGCGACAGCATCAGGTAAGCGACCGAGCCGTCCACGGCCATCGGCTGCACGGTCATGGCGATGAAGCGATCTGCGCCGCCGTCCGACGGGAGCCGCATCTCGTCGACGCAGCAGGTCTCCTCCGTGTCGATGGCCCGCTGCAGGAGGGGCGCGAGTGTTTTTTCGAAATCCGGAAAGAAGTCCCTCGCCTCGTGCCCGACGAGGCTCCTCGGAGAGTCCGCCGACGCGAGGATCTTCTCGACGAAGTCGGAGGCCGCTCCGTTGTGCTCGACGATCGTCAGCGTGGTCGCGTCGCACAGGAGGAGCGCGGAGGGGAGGTTTTCGATCATCTGCCGGTGCAGAAGCAGCCGGTCTTCCACGCGGGGCAGCCTCGCCGTGATGCTCGTGACGCTCACGGGCCCTGCAGGAGCAACGGGCGGGCCATGCCGCCGCCGCCGTAACTGATTGAAAAACCGTGAGTTGGCCGATGTGAGCTTTCCCGGGATGACAAGGATCGGCAAGAGCCGCCTCCGACTCTTGTCACTAAGTGCCACGCGCGACGCGCGGGACCGTCCCGCTATGCGTCTAGAATGAAACCAGACACACCATGGGATCAGATTTCTCGGCTCCCACCTCGCGGGAGATCGCCGAAACCTTCCTGCAGGACGGCGAGCAGCGGTCGCGGCTCCTCGCCTACGCCCAGTCCCGCTTCGGGATCGACGCCTGCGACGGAGAGGATCTCCTTCAGGAGACCGCCTTGGAGCTCTTGCGGCAGCGGACGATTGTCCGGAGCCCGAAAGGCTTCGTCTTCCGGGTCTTCCACACGCGTTGCTGCCATTTCCTGCAGACACGCCGCGCGGAATTCCGGATCTTCGCCCGATCGGATCGGTCTGGAATCTCGGCTTGCGAAGAGGCGCAGGCCGAAAGCGACAACAACAGGATGGTGCTTCGGGAAGTGTTCCGAGCGATCTCGTCCTCCTGCCGGAGGATCCTGCTCGCCTATTACGTGGAGGGCCGGAGTCTGCGGGAGACCGCCCGGGCGATCGCCCTCCCCTACCCCGGCGTTTGGAATACGATCAGTCGTTGTCTGAGGAGGCTCCGAGCCTGTCTCGAATCATGAGCCCGGGACATCTCGACGATTTCACGCTCCTTCGATACGCCGCCCTGGACTTAGACGGCGCCGAACGCGGTGAGGCCGAAGAGCATCTGCGCGGCTGCGCCCAGTGCGCCCATGTCCTCGGTTCCCTGGAGAAGCTCGACGTAGAGATGAAAACGCTCGCGAAGGACTTCGCCCAGGAGGCCGGATTCGCCTCAGGCGATCCGTTCGCGGCGAGGCCGGAAGAGCCGCGGCACTCCCGCGGGCGCGCCCCCCGATTGCAGAATCTGGCCGAGATCGCCCTCGAGGCTTCCGAACGGGCGGGCGACGAGAGCGGCCGGATCCTCGAGGCGGCCAGGCGTCCGCAGAGCGAGCTTGCGTCGTCTCTCTCGGATTTGTCCCTGGCGGACCTGGGAATCCGCTTCGGGCTTCTCTACGCCCTGCAGGAGGCCGGACGAGAGATCGCGGAGAGCCCGTTGCGTGCCCTCGGGCTCGGCCTCGCGGCGGTCGGCCGCCTCGCGAAAGAGCATGCGGGCGACGCGCCGGAGGCGACGGAGCGCATCGTTCCGCTGGAAATGGTGGCGGCGCAGGCGCACCTGCTCGCCGCGCAGGGCCGCACCTGGACGGGCGAGCTCGAGAAGGCGAAGGGCCACTTCGAGCAGGCCTACAGGCTCTTCGGGCGCTCGACCGGGGATGAGGCGAGCCTCGCCATGGTCGAGCTTGGAGAGGCTCAACGACGGGCCTTTGCCGGAGACTCGCTGACGGGTCTCGCCCTGGCTCGACGGTGCCGGATGAGCTTCACCGATATGGGGCTGGAGGACTTCGTGGCGCGGGCCTGCGTGGCCGAGGGGATCTGCCTCTCGAAGCTCGGCCGGGAAGCGGAGGCCCTGGCGGCCTTTCAGAGCGCGATCCCCGTCTTCCAGCAAAGGGAGCTCTGGAGCAATTACGTCGGCGCCGTCAACGCGGTCGGAGCGTGCCTCGGGAGGACCGGCCGGCTGGACGAGGCGCGCCGGGAGTACGCCCGCGTGCTGAAATCGATCTCACGGGAGAAGCACGCGGCGTGGGTGGGCTATGTCCGCAACGGCCTCGCCATGGTTCTCTTCGAAGCCGGGAGCTACCGGGAAGCCGCCCTGGCATTCGTGCAGACCTCCCGCGTTTTCCGCGACCTGGGCCTCGTCGCTCACACGCTGACGGCCTCGCTCTTCGAGATCGAGAGCTGGGCACGGGCGGGCGATCTGGGCCGAGCCTCGCACCGCCTCGAGATCTTCCGCGCGGAAGTTGCCCGGCACGACGCCCTGGACCAGGCGATCGTCCGGCGACTGGAGGAGGCGCTCTCCGGGAGCGACCCGGACCTCGCGAAGGTCGCGAAGCTGCGCCAGTCCGCCGGACAGATGATGCGCGAACGCCTGGAGAGAATGTCCGGCTGAGCTGCTGTCGGCTGCGGGGCCCAACGCGGCCGCCGTAGCCGAAGGGCGTCCCTCACCTCTTTTCGGTAGCAATCGGCTCACTCATCCAAGATATTTTTTCGCCTCCGCGCCAAAAAAGCCTTCTCCTCGCCACTTCATAGACAGAAGTCGGTCGAAGGCGCCGGAGCTCCCGGCTCCCGGTCACCGGCGCTCGGAGGAGGTTCCCATGAAGGCGATTCTCTCGTCGGTCGTTCTGCGGGAAGTCTACGGCCCGATCCCGACCTGAGCCAGGAGCAGCCGAGAGCGGCCCGGATTGTCCGCCATTCCGCGCGCGCGGGTGGCGGACGATCGCCCCGCCGGCGCGATGAAGCGGCTCTGGTATGTCGAGGTCTGCAAGGGCGGCGACGCGTTCGAGGTGAAGGTGCGCAACGTCTTCGACGGGAGCGACGACGACGAGCCGGTCGAGACTCGGGTCGCCCGTGTCGAGGACGTGGAGGCGATCCTTCGGGCGATCGCCCCGTTCGCGCGCATCCCGCGCCGATACATGGAGGTCAGCGGCTTCGGAGGCCTTCGGAGGATCGCCTCGTTCCCAAAGACTCCCGCCGAAGAGCTCATCAAGCCGGAGCTCGCCGGCATCGAGTCGGCGCCCGGCACCTCCGTCCTCGTCTCGCCGTTCCTGACCCGGCGGGAGATCTCACGATGCCTGCGGAGGCGGGCGGATTAGCGATTCTGCAGCGCGGCGCCAGTGAACACGGGCCCGGCGGAGGATCGAGTCGAGCTCACCGCGGGCGTGCCGGTCCCGCGGCCCGTCCAGAAACGCCTGGAAGCCGAGGATCACGTGGTTGACGAAGATCAGCTCCTCGCGCCTGGACGCGCCGCAGACAGGCTCGGTCGAAGCGGCCTCGAGCTTCTCGCGGACGAGTCTGGCCTGCGAGAGCACTTCTTCCGGGCGGCGCGCTGCGGCGCCGGCGGCGCTCTCCGCTTCGAAGTTCGCGAGAGCCTCGTTCACGGGACGGGTGAAGGCCTCGAGCTCCTCCAGGCAGGCCGTCCGCGGATCCTCGGCGCGCCGGCGGATCGCCTCGAGCCACATCCGCCGGATGAGCGCGCTGCCGGGATAGATGACCCGCCAGTAGGCGGCGAACTGTCTCCGGGCCGGCGCGCCGAGCGCGAGGACCCGCGTCTCCGTCGTGAGCCGGATGGAGCCTGCGCCCTCCGGTTCGAGCCGGAAATTCATAGCGGCCTTGCAGAGCCCGGGCCGGGAAAGAAGAACGAAGTCGCGTGGATGGGGATCGGCGAGACGGGCGGGGTTCCCGCAGAGGACCGTGCCGATGACGATCTCTTTTCCAGGGACCTCGTCCAGCAGCAGGAATCCGGAGCGAAGCGCCACATCCAGGATGGGCTCCTCCGGCGGCGGCGAGAGGATGCTCTCCCGCGACCGGCTCAGGCGAGGCGACCGGATCCAGGTCAGCAGACGGAAGAAACGGATTTCCCCGGCCGTGACGGCCTTGACCGCGCGGAAAACCGCCTCGGGTGTCCCGTGTACGCGGATCGAGTGGAGCTCCCGGAACTGACAGGCGGAAACGAAGCCGTCCAGGCGCGATGTGCCTCCGCGCGAGGCGCGCATCGGAGCCGGGAGGAGTGCGCCGGCGACGGCAAGCAGAAGGCCCACGCCGAAGACGCCGGCAGCCGCGCGGCGGGTCTCGATTCCGAAGAGCCGCGGCGGCCGCGCTAGTGCGACGATCCCGGCAAGCCCGACGAGCAGGCCCGCGTAGAGAACCGAGACGCCCCAGTCCCAGGACCCCTTCACGGAATGGCGACGGCCAGCGTGTCGTGATGGCTGCCGATCAGCGTTCGCAGATAGGGCCCGATGGCTCGAGCACCCTCGAATCCCGCGGCCTTGGCCGCCGACTCCTGGCTGGTCTCGGGAATGTCGGCGCTCTCGGCGTAGTGCTTCAAGTCGCGGTAGAACCCGATCGTGAAGAGGTCCCAGGAGCCTCCCTGATCCCGCACGAAGATCGCGTTCTGCGGCCGGCCGAGCGCCCTCAGATACGCGTTCTCCATCTCGCGCTCCCGTTCCAGGTCGGAGAGGCGTCCCGGCAGCGCGTGAAACATCTCGACGTGGAAGAAGCCGGCCTTGGCGGAGCGGCTGCGAAGCTCATCGAGCGGAGGGCCGAGGGCGAAGACGTCCTCCTGCCAGGCCACGGCGTCCCGGAGCCGGGCGAGCTGTCTCTCCCGCGATCGGGCCGTCTTCTCCCGTCTTGCGATCCTCGCCGGCGCGTAATAGGCGCCGTAGCTCTCCATCGGAAAGAGCAGGAGCAGGTCCCAACGGTCGCCCTGGCTGTGCCGCATCGCGATCGGCGCCTCGTCGCCGCTCTCGGCGGCTCCCGCCGTCAACGACCTGTAGAGGTCAATCACCTCGAGGAGCCTGCCCGGCGCCGCCTGTACGAGACTCGCCCGGTACAGGTAGCCGAGAGGCGCCGCGGGGGGCGCGGCGGTCAGAACGAGCGCCAGGGCGAGGCTGACCACGGTTGAGTCCTTGGCGAGAGTCTATTCCCCCCGGCGAGCGAGAAACCTTTCCGGGCCTCCGCCGTCTCCGCCAACGGGGAGGGTCTCGAAATGGTCAGCAACTCGTTGAAGGCGTTCCCGCTCGCGATTCTGCTCGCTTTCCCGGCCGCCGCCCCTCTCTCCGGCGACGACCCGCCCGAGAAGGAGAAGAAGATCGAGAAGCGAATCGTCGTGACCGACGACGGCGTCTTCTCGTCCGACGGCGACGAGCCGTTCGTTCTTCGCGCCGGACCGCGCTCCCGGCAGGGCTACCTGGGCGTGCGCCTCCTCGAGATGACACCGGAGCTGCGGAACCATTTCGGCGCGCCGAAGGACGCGGGGGTGCTCGTGGCGAGCGTCGAGGCGTCCAGCCCCGCCGCGAAAGCCGGCATCCAGGTCGGCGACATCATCACGAAGGCCGACGGCGACCGGATCGAGTCGGGCAGCGATCTGACCCGGGCAGTCCGCCGCATGAGGTCGGGCGAGACTCTCAAGGTCGAAGTCTCCAGGGACCGTTCCGCCAGACAACTCGCGGTCAAGATCGAAGAGCGCCGGCATCCGGAGATGGACCTGGGAGATCTCGGCCGCACTCTCGGCCGCCATCCCTGGATCCTTCGACACGGCTCCGAGAACCTCGATCGGCTCCAGGAAAAGCTTCAGGATCTCGAGAAACGGTTGAACGACCTGGAGAAGAAGCTCCGGTGACTTTCGGCCGCAGGCGTTCGCTTCGCGAATGGCGGCCGAGAGAGTTCAACGTCCGGGCTCACGGGGCCCGACGACCTCCACGTCGATGGCGTGGCGCTTGTCGGACTCCGCCGGCGGGCCCGCCTTGCCTCGCGTGACGAAGAAAGCTGCCGCCGTCCAGGTGGGCACCAGATCCAGGCCGGGGACCAGCTCAGCGAAGAGCGATGGCAGGAACGCCCAGTGCCATCCTACGAGTGCGGTCATCGCGGCCGCGACGGCCAGATCGAGCGCGTCGTTCCATGGGGAGGCGGCTCCGCCCGCGAACAGCGGGAAGACCGCGATTTGAACGGCGTCGGCGGCCATCGCCAGCAGGCGCGCGGCCCAGACGCGGCCCGGCGTCACGCGCGCCCCGCGCGCCGCGGCGCCGACCCAAGGTCAGTACCGGTGCGCGAAAGGCGCGCGACGCGGCAGGACCCGATGAGGGTAATAGCTCCGGTACGGATACCGGTAGTAGGGGCGCGCGTACCGGAAGTGGGCGTACGGGTAGACCTCATAGGGATAGGGATAGGCGTAGCCGGTGTACGCATAGTACGGGTACGGATAAGAGTATCCGTAGTACGGTGCGCCGACATAAAAGGAAACGTGAGGTCTCGCGTACGCGCGAAACCCGAAGTGAGGCCGGAAGAAACCGACGTGTCCGTATCCCCAGGCGTAGGCCGGCGAGGCCGCCGCCAGGAGGACCGCCGCGAAGGCTCCGGCCGCAATCCAACTCGAACGCTTTGTTCTCGTGGCCATGGTTCTCCCTCCGGCTGACGGGAAAGGCAACTTCCGTGCCTCCATCGCGGAGCGCACGGAGTTTCGAAAAATGAGCGACAGTCAACGTGTTGAAGGATTCACCGGGAGGGTTAGCCCGTCCTCGGCCGTCGCCGCCGCAGGACACGTTGCCTCCTCTGGAGGACGTCGGGTCGCCGGCGACCGGTTCTCAGTTGTGAGGCCGAGCGGACCGGTCCACGGCCGGTGAGACGAGGATCACGGGCTCGCGTGAGATAGAGACGGGCTGAGAGAGGCTCGCGGAAGGAGCCGGGCTCGACGAAACAGAGCCAGTCCCCGGTTCCGGCCTCTCGATGGGGTCTCCCTCGCCGCGGGGGACGGTCCGAGGAGAGGGACGCCTCGGTCCCAGAACGACTTGCAGTCGGGCAGGAACGGCCGGAACACCCTGGTAGAAGACGCAAGAATACGGATACCTGTCGTAGCCGTAGCAGTCCTCCGAGAAGTCGCACTCACCTGCGGGGTAGCCGACCGCGGCGTAGCCGGCGCTCTGGTGCGCGCAGCCGGCCGGCAGGAGGAGGCAAAGGGCCGAGACGGCGAGGAGGAGCTTTTTCATAAGATGCCCTCTTCACATAGCAACGATCGTACCGCAACGTCGCCGTGTCGGCGCAGACCGCGACGTTATGCTCACCCGCCGGGAGGTTGCATGAAGACGAAGAACCGAAGGCGATCGGAGCTGTTGTGCCTCCTCCTCCTCGCGGCGCTCGCAAGAGTCGTCGGGGCACAGGCGTTCGATCCCGCTCGCTTCGCCGAGCTCCAGTGGCGGATGATCGGGCCCTTCCGCGGCGGGCGCACGGTCGCCGTCAGCGGAGTTCCCGGACAGCCGAACGTCTTCTACATGGCAGCCAACAACGGCGGCGTCTGGAGGAGCACCGATTACGGACGCGTCTGGACTCCCATCTTCGACGACCAGCCGACCGGCTCGATCGGCGCGCTCGCCGTCGCGCCGTCGGATCCGAACGTGATCTATGTCGGCAGCGGGGAGGGCCTTCAGCGCCCCGACCTCTCCGTCGGGGACGGAGTCTACAAGTCCACCGACGCCGGCAAGACCTGGCGGCATATGGGACTCTCCGACGGCCGCCAGATTGCGGCGATCCTGGTCGACTCTCGCGATCCGCGCCGCCTGTTCGTCGCGGTGCTCGGGCATCCTTACGGGCCCAACGCCGAGCGCGGCGTATTCCGCTCGACCGACGGCGGAGTGACGTGGCAGAAAGCCCTCTACAAGGACGAGGACACCGGAGCCGTGGACCTGGCCATCGACCCGCGCAACCCGCAGAGAGTCTATGCGGTGCTCTGGGCCGCGAGAGAAGGACCGTGGGAGTACGGCAACGAGTACCAGGGCTCCGGAAGCGGCCTCTTCGTTTCCTCCGACGGGGGGACGAGCTGGCGGCCTCTGACTAAGGGGCTGCCGGCGGCCTCCGACCGCCTGGGTCGGATCGGCATCGCCGTCGCCCCGAGCGATCCGACGCGGATGTACGCCGTCGTCTCCGCGGCGGCCCGCTCGGGAGGGCTCTTCCGCTCCGACGACGCGGGCGAGAGCTGGCAACGCGTCAATTCGGAGAGCCGCGTGACCGGCCGCGGCTCGGACTTCGCGGAGGTCAAGGTGGACCCGAAGAACCCGGACATCGTCTATTGCGCCAACACTTCCACCTACCGCTCGACCGACGGCGGCCGGACCTTCACCGCGATCAAGGGCGCGCCGGGCGGCGACGACTATCACCGTATCTGGATCAACCCGGCGAACCCGCGGATCCTGGCGATCGGCAGCGATCAGGGAGCGACCATCTCGGTCAACGGAGGGGAGACCTGGAGCTCCTGGTACAACCAGCCAACGGCTCAGTTCTTCCACGTCTCCACGGACAACCGGTTCCCGTATCGCGTGTACGGAGGCCAGCAGGAGAGCGGGTCGGCCGGCGTCTGGAGCCGCGGCAACGATGGGGCGATCACATTCCGCGAGTTCCACCCGGTCGGCGTCGAAGAGTACGGCTACGTCGCGCCCGATCCCCTCCACCCCGGCGTGATCTACGGCGGAAAGCTGACCCGCTACGACGAGGCGACCGGGCAGACGCAGAACGTCGGACCAGTCCCGTTGCGAGGCGGAAAGGACCGTTTCGACCGCACGGCCCCGGTGGTCTTTTCACCGGCGGATCCCCACGTCCTCTTCTTCGCCTCCCAGGTGCTCTGGAAGACCTCCAACGGCGGCGAGACCTGGGAAATCGTGAGCCCCGACCTGACGCGCGAGGACCCGGGCAGGCCCGCCAACCTCGGCCGCCTCGCGGACTCGGACACGGCCAGGCACCGCGGCGTCATCTATTCGATCGCGCCTTCCCCGAAGGACGTCAACTTGATCTGGATCGGGACCGACGACGGCTCAATCCATGTCACGCGCGACGGCGGCAAGAGCTGGGGCAACGTCACGCCTCCGGAGCTGACGCCCTGGAGCAAGGTGACGCAGCTCGACGCGTCGCACTTCGACCCGGCCATCGCCTACGCCTCTGTGTCGCGCTTCCGATTGGACGACGTCAAGCCCTATATCTACCGGACCGGCGACTTCGGGAAGACCTGGCAGAAGATCGTCGGCGGGCTGCCGGACAACGCCTCGGTCAACACGGTGCGCGAAGACCCTCGAAAGAAGGGGCTCCTCTTCGCCGGCACCGAGCGCCAGGTCTGGGTCTCCTTCGACGACGGCGGCCGCTGGCAATCGCTGCGCTCGAACATGCCGGCGACCTCCATCCGCGATCTCGTGATTCACGAGGACGATGTCGTCGTCGGGACGCACGGCCGCTCGTTCTGGATCCTGGACGACATCACGCCGCTGCGGCAGCTGGACGCGGGCGCTGCCGAGGCGCCGGCCCATCTCTACCGGCCACAGCTGGCCCGGCGCGTGCGGTGGAACATGAACACGGACACGCCGCTTCCGCCCGAAGAGCCCGCCGGAAAGAACCCGCCGGATGGCGCGATTCTCGATTACACGTTGAAGGCGGCTTCCGCGGGACCCGTGACGCTCGAGATCCTCGACGCCTCGGGAAAGCTCGTGCGCCGATTCTCGAGCGCCGACAAGCCCGAGCCCGTGGACGAGAAGGCGTTGAACGTCCCGACCTACTGGGTGCGGCCCCAGCGTGCCCTGTCGGCCGGGGCCGGGTTCCATCGGTTCGTCTGGGATCTGCACTACCCGCCGCCCGAAGCCTTGCGGCACGACTACCCGATGACTGCCATCGTTCGAGACACGCCGCGGCATCCGCTGGGGCCCTGGGCTCCGCCGGGCACCTACTCCGTCCGGCTGACGGCCGACGCTGTGACCGAGACGCAGCCGCTGACCGTCGAGATGGATCCCCGCGTCCGGACCTCGTCGGCGGACCTCGCGCGTCAGTTCCAGCTCTCGATCGAACTCTGCGAGGCGATGCGCGAAGACTCCGCGGCCGTACGGGAGGTCCGCGCGCTTCGCGCGAAGGTCAAGACGCTGGAGGAGCAGGCGGGGAAGGGGCCGGCGGGCGAGGCGCTCGCCGCGCTCGACGCGAAGGCCGCCTCGCTCGAAGGCTCAGCCGGATTCGAAGGAGGGCCGGGCGACGGAGGGCCGGTGAATCTCTCGAGGTTGAACGGGCAGCTCGTCACGGTTCTGGGTGTCCTCCAGGGGGCGGACGCGAAGCCGACCGCGGCCGCCGCGGCCGCTGTCGAAGAGCTTCGCAAGTCCCTCGCGAGTCAGCTCGCTCGCTGGAAGGAGATCAAGACCCGCGAAGTCCCGGCCGTCAACGCCGAGCTCCAGAAGAAGGGGTTGCCGCCGATCGCGATCGTCGAGGCCGCGCCTCCCGGGCGGTGAGGGATACGGCCGCTGTAATCGGAGAACGACCCCACCCGTCTAACGAAAGGGTTTCGTGCGCCGCCGAACTCCGAATCGGGCGCAACGAACCGGAAAGCGGGTGCGTCCGGTGGCGCCTCAGTCGAGAGCGGTTCAGCGGATCGCGTCGGCGCGCGAGGTGGAAAGAGAGACGGACGAAGCTTCTCGGAGCGAGCGACAGGGCCCGCGAGGTCCGCTCGATTCGGCCCCGGTGACCGGGCTTCGCGAGACCCGGATCCGCGACAATGTCTGGGTCTGGACGCTCGGCGGCGAGACCATGGCGACCAGTTATGGCGCCAACTGCACGGCGGTCCTCGGTTGGGACGCCGTTCTGCTCGTCGACCCCTTCATCACGCCTGCCCACGCGCGTCGGGTCGAGAGAGCGCTCCGCGAGAAGACCTCATTGCCCCTGCGTCATGTCGTCCTGACGCACCACCACACCGACCACGCTCTGGGAGCCGGGTGGTTTGCCGCGAGAGGCAAGGAGGTCGTCGCGCACCGGGCCTGCCGGGACCGGATGGGAGTCGAGCACCCCGGTCTCGTCTTTTCGAGGCGCTGCCAGCCGGAAGTCGCCGGCCTGTTCCGCGACGCCGAGCCCTATCTCCCTTCGCGGACGTTTGACGAAGTGCTGACGCTCGACCTCGGAGGAACCCGCGCTCGGATCATCCATCCGGGACACAACCACACGCCGGGCGACGCGGTGGTGCACCTGCCGGCAGAGTCCGTCGTCGTTTGCGGAGACCTCGTCTCCAATGCCTATCATGTCAACTACGAGGACGCGAAGGTGAAGAATCTCGAGCGCGGCCTCGAGACCCTTCGAGCCCTCGGGGCCGGCGCTTACGTGCCCGGTCACGGGCCGACAGGCGGAGTCGAGCTCCTGGGCGCCCAGGCCCGCTACCACCGCGAGGTTCGCGAGGCGGTCCTCCGGGAAGCGAATGCCGATGCCGCCCTCGACCGGGTCCGCACGGTTTTTCCCGATCACCTCCTGGGCGCCGTCCTCCCGTCGGCCCTGGCCGCCTGGAGGTCATCCGAGCAATCGCCTGACAGCTGAGTCTGTTCGAGGAGAACCTCGGCAGACTCACTCCTAGGAGGCTGTCCGAGTAAGACCCGTCGCGAGCGCGGCGAGGCCGACGCGAGAGTGGAAGCGCAGAAAAAAGGCGCGGAGTCGTAGCAGAGCTACGTCGCACAAGCCGTTTTTCGAGCATTCCGCTCACAGCGAGAGAATCGCCGCGCGCAGTAGGGGATTACTCGGACAGGCTCCTAGCGCCACCGCCAGTCGGCGATTTCCGGCGGGTCGACGCCGTTCTCGGTGACGAAGACGCGGTGGTGGGCGATCTTCGACTCGTACCGTCGCACGATATCTTCGGCGAGGGAGGCGGCGGAGGCATTCAGGCCGGCGATCTTCCGCGCGGCTTGTATCACGACATGGTAGCGACTGGTCTTGTTGCGGACGTGCATGTCGAAGGGGGTGGTCGTCGAGCCCTCCTCCCGGAAGCCGTTGATGTCGAAGCGGTCGTTGCCGGGGCGCTCCCAGCAGAGCTGCTTGATCGCGGCCGTGTAGCCGTGGAAGTTGAAAACGACCGGGCAGCCGAGCGGAAAGGTCCTCTGGAAGCGATCCTCGTCCAGGCCATGGGGATATTTCTGCGGAATGCCGAGCGTGAGGAGGTCCGTCACGTTGACGACCCGCACTCGCCAGGAGGGAGCCTCCTCCCGGAGGATCTGCGCCGCCGCCAGCACCTCGAGCGTCAGGTTGTCGCCGCAACAGGCGAGCAGGACTTGAGGGTCTTCGCCGTCGTTGGTCGAGGCCCAGCGCCAGACGGAGGCGCCGATCCGGCAATGCTCGATGGCTTCCTCCATCGTGAGCCACTGGTGCATCGGCTGCTTCCCGGCTATGACGAGATTGATATAGTTGGTCGAGCGCAGGCAGTGGTCCATGGTCGAGAGGAGGCTGTTGGCGTCGGGCGGCAGGTAGATCCGGTAGGTGTGCCCCTTCTTCGTCAGCAGATTGTTGATGAAGCCCGGCCCCTGGTGGGAGTAGCCGTTGTGGTCCTGCCGCCACGCCTCTGAGGTCAGCAGGTAGTTCAGCGACGAGATCGGCTTCCTCCAGGGCACCTCCCGGGAGGTCTTCAGGAATTTCGCGTACTGGTTCATCATCCCGTCCACGATCGGCACGAAGGCCTCGTAACAGGAGAAGATCCCGTGCCGTCCGGTCAAGAGATACCCCTGCAGCCACCCCTGGCACATGTGCTCCGAGAGGATCTCGAGCACGCGTCCGTCGCGCGCCGTCTTTTCGGATCCCTCCGGAAGCGGCCAGACGTACTGGCGCTTCGTGACCTCGAGGACCGAGCCCAGGCGATTGGATTCGAGCTCATCCGGCGCGACGATCCGGAAGTTGCGCTCCTTCTGATTGGACGTCAGGACGTCCTTCAAGTACGCGCCGACGAACGTCATGTGGCTGACCAGCGGCGAGCCGCGTCCTTCGAGCTCGACCGCGTGGCGTTCCAGGGGCGGGAGCGCGAGCGGTACCCGGCAATCCCCCCCGAAGCTCGCGGGATTCATGGCGATCCGCTTCTCCCGGCTTGGACAGAGCGCGAGGATGTCGGCCGCCGGCCGTCCATCGCGGTCGAAGAGCTCCCCCGGGCGGTATGACCGCAGCCACTTCTCGAGAATCGCGAGGTGCGCCGGGTTCGTCTTCGGGTCGGGGATCGGCACCTGGTGCGAGCGGAAGGAGCCTTCCAGCATCTTCCCGTCGAGCTCCGCCGGGCAGCCGAGCCCCTTGGGAGTCTCGAGCACGATCATCGGCCCGCGCGGGCGTTCGTCCGGTTCGCCCGAGCGCGAGAGCTCCCGAAGCCGGCGGATCTCGTCGTAGGAGGATTCCAGAGCGGCCTCGAGCTCCTCATCGATCGACTCGAGGTCCGACACGAACCGCACCGCGTAGCCGAGGCTCGAGTAGAAGCCGTCGAGCTCCTCGCGAGCCATCGAGCCGGAGATCGTGGGGTTGGCGATCTTGAACCGGTTCAGGTGAAGGATCGGCAGCACGGCACCGTCGGTCGCGGGGCTCGCGAACTTGTTGCCGTGCCACGCGGCCGCCGTCGGCCCCGTCTCCGCCTCTCCGTCGCCGACGATGCAGGCGACCAGAAGATCGGGGTTGTCGAGCGCCGCGCCGAACGCGGTCGCGAGCGCGTAGCCCAGTTCGCCTCCCTCGTGGATGACCCCGGGCAGCGCCGGGGAGAGATGGCTGGGGAACCCGTAGGGCCACGAAAAAGACTTCAAGAACCGCACCATGCCGGCTCGGTCCCGGGTGTACTCGGGATAGAACTCCGTCAGCGTTCCCTCCAGATACATGTTGGCCATGTTCGCCGCCGCGCCGTGGCCTGGACCCGTGATCAGGAGGACATTCGCGCCGGTCCGCGCGATCAGCCGGTTCAAGTGGACATAGACGAGGTTGATGCCGGGCGCCGTCCCCCAGTGCCCCAACAGCCGGTCTTTGATGTGCTCGGGACGGAGCGGCTCTTCCAGGAGCGGATTGGCCTTCAGGTAGATCTGCGCCGCCGCCAGGTAGTCCGCGGCGCGGCGATAACGCCCGACGGATTCCGACTCGCGTGATCCGCTGCTCTGGACCGCCCTCTCCCGGCCGACGGCGATTTCATGGGACTCCATGAGGATTTCCTCGGCGGAAACGTATCAAAGAGATGGGAAGGGTTTCTGGAAATCCGCGACGCCGGGGACTGGCTGGCACTGATCTCGCAGCCCCTTCGGAGGGAGCCGGAACCATGGCATCAGAACATCCCGAAGAGCCGCAACCCTTCGCGGCGGGCCGGCGGCTGACGGCAGGAGGCGGCGTCCGGCTCGGGCGCGTCTTCGGCATCGAGCTGCGCATCGACCCGAGCTGGTTCTTCATCTTCGTCCTGGTGACCTGGAATCTCGCCGCCGGGTTCGGCCAGACCCATCCCGAGTGGGGCTTCGGACTTCAACTCTCCCTCGCGCTCCTCGCCGCGGCCGTTTTCTTCGGCTCCGTTCTCGCTCACGAGCTTTCTCACTCACTCGTGGCGCGGGCCAGAGGCGTGCCCGTGCGGCGCATCACGCTTTTTCTCTTCGGCGGAGTCTCCAACATCGAGCGCGAGCCCCCCTCCCCCGGCAGCGAATTCGTGATCGCCGTCGTCGGCCCGCTGTCGAGCATCCTCCTGGGAGTTGTCTTCGGAGCCCTCGGTTCTCTCGGCGGGCCCAGCCGGAGCCTGGTTCTCGCGAACCCGGCCCAGGCGATGGCACACCTGGGCCCGCTCGCCACGATGTTCCTGTGGCTCGGCTCGATCAACTTCACGCTCGGGCTCTTCAACCTCGTCCCCGGATTCCCGCTGGACGGGGGACGCCTCCTGCGCTCCCTCCTCTGGGCGGCGATGAAGGACGTCAAGCGCGCGACCCGCTACGCGGCGCAGGTGGGCCAGGCGGTCGGCTGGATCTTCATCTTCGCCGGCCTCTCGATGGTCTTCGGGGGAAGGATCCCGATCTTCGGAACCGGATTCGGCGGCGGCCTCTGGATCGCGCTCATCGGGTGGTTCTTGAAGAGCGCGGCGGCCGCGAGCTATCAGCAGGTCGTCATCGAAGACCTGCTCGAAGACATTCCCGTCGCGCGCCTGATGCGCGCGGACGTCAAGACGGTCCCGGCGGACCTGCCCGTGGCCGATCTCGTGTACGACTGGATGCTCGGCACCGACGAGCGGGCCTTTCCCGTCGTCGAAGGGGGAAGGCTCGAGGGGCTCGTCACCCTGGAGGACGTGCGCAAGGTGCCGCGGGAGGCCTGGGCGCAAACGCCGGTGCGCAAGATCATGACGCCGGCCGACCGGCTCGCCGTCGTCCGGCCGGGCGCCGAGGCGAGCGAGGCGCTTCGCCAGCTCACGCGCCGGGACGTGCGCCAACTCCCGGTCGTCGAGAACGGCAAGCTCCTCGGCATGCTCCGTCGCCGCGACATCGTTCGATGGCTGCGCTTGCAGTCCGACGGCGCCGCCGCGTGACCGCTCGCGCTAAGCGCGGCGCTAGCGCTGGGGGTCAGTGCTGAAATGGTGTAGTAATCTCAACCGATGGCGCGACCGAGGCGTCTGGAGGCGGCCGGGGTCGTTTATCACGTGGTTGCTCGGGGCAACGAGCGCAAGGCGATCTTTCGGGATGACACGGATCGGGAGCGGTACCTGGCCCGCCTGGTCCATTACCAGAAGAGGTTCGGCTTCCGGCTTCTGGCCTTCTGCCTGATGGACAATCACGTGCATCTGGCGCTTGAGACGGCGAAGTTCCCGCTCTCGCGGATCATGGCCGGGCTTCAGTCCTCCTACACGCAGGGGTTTAATCGCCGGCATCGTCGCGTCGGGCACCTCTTCCAGGGCCGCTACAAGGCCTTCATCGTGGATCGGGACGCGTATCTGCTCGCCCTGGTGCGATACATCCACGAGAACCCGGTTCGGGCTGGAATGGTAGAGAACGCCGGACAGTGCCGGTGGTCGAGCGACCGGCACTACCGAAAAGGAGAGGGACCCGCATGGCTGGATATGGGGACCGTGCTGGGGATACTGGCGAGGCGGCGGGCGGAAGCTGTCCGGCAATACCGAAGCTTCATGTCACGAGCGGATCCCCAACGTTACGAAGAGTTGCCGGCGGTAGCTCAGGTGGTCAAGGGTGACGAGGATTTCGCGCGTAAGCTGTTTGAGGAGACCGCGGAGGCCGAGCCGATTCTTCGTTGGCTCACGGAAGGGGGAGTCGTATCGAAATCCGCGACGCTGCTCGGGCTCGATCCGGCGGAAGTCCGCGGGCCGGGTCGTCGACGGGACTTGAGCCGCGCCCGGGCCTGGGCGGCCTATCTGGGCAAGCGATGCGGTGGGATATCGTTTGACCGCATGGGCAGGTATCTCGGTCGCGACGGCTCAACACTCGTTCGCGACGTCGGTCAGCTCGAGCAGGAACTCGAAACCTCACCCGCCCTGCGCGCCAAACTAAAGTCGCTGAAAGCAGCTCTCCACCAATAATGCACCAATTCAGCACTGACCCCCCCGGTCGGTGACCCCCCCGGTCGGGTGAGCCCGCATTACCACGCCGGCCCCGGTCGCGGCGCGAGGAGTCTCCTGAGGTAATCGAAGGAGGAGCCTCGCACCGCGGGAGGCGCAGCGCCAGCGAGGCGAAGCCGCGTAAGCGAAGGCGACGTGCATCCGGCCGAGTCACTCGCCGGTGCGCCAAAGGCGCAGATCCCGCGCAAGCGCGAGCGACGTGGCTAGGCGTCCGCGGGGGGCTTGGTCGGCTCGGGGGCCGGGACGGGCGTGGCCTGGACGGACCGGAAGGCGCGCCAGTTGATCTGTCCCGATCCGGCGGCGGCGCCGCCGCGTCCTCCGCCGGCGCGCCGGCCGCCATAGCCGCCTCCGGGCGGGCCTCCGGTTCGCCCGGAACCGGAGCCTTCTTCGCCTTCGCCGCCGCCGCCCCTTCGCCCACCGCTGCCGCGGCTTATTTTCAAGGTCCCCTCCATCGAGGCGCCCTTCAACGTCCCTTCGTAACGCTCCGTGCGGGACTCGCCCGCGATCTGCCAGGAGATCTTGTCTCCCTTCAAGGTGATCTTCGAGATCTCGCGCGGGGTGTTGTCCGGGCCGGTCAGCGATCCGACGAGCTCCCCCGCGCTCGAGGCGAAGTGGAGCCAGCCTTCG
>JBKPBH010000078.1:0-5424 GCA_046726795.1 Acidobacteriota bacterium | reverse complement strand
TTGGTCGGGTCCCTTGAAGTTGAACATCGAGACGTAGGCCCGCGCGGGGATCTCGCGCTTGCCCACGACGATTCGGTCTTCACCCCCGGAGATCTCCTCGAACACCGTGCGCGAGGGGACGGGACGATCGCGGTCCTGGTCCACGTAGGACAGGACGACCGTCTCGCCGACCGCGAGCTTCCCGGCGTCGGGTTTTTCCTGCCCCACGATCATCTTGAAGAGCGTCGTCTTTCCGGCGCCGTTCGCGCCGATGACGCCGACGATGCCGCCCCTCGGCAGATCGAAGGAAAGGTCTTCCATGAGGAGATGCTCTCCATAAGCCTTGCGCACTCCTTCGGCCCGAACGACGACGTCTCCCAGGCGCGGCCCGGGCGGGATGAACAGCTCCTGCGTCTCACCGCGCACGTCGGGCCCCTTGTCGGCGAGGAGGGCTTCGTATCTCTCGATGCGCGCTCGCGACTTCGCATGGCGCGCCCGGGGAGCCATTCGAACCCACTCGAGCTCGCGTTGGAGCGTTCGGCGCTTGGCCGACTCCTGCTTCTCTTCGACGGCCAGGCGCTGCTCCTTCTGCGCGAGCCAGCTCGAGTAGTTTCCCTCCCAGGGAATGCCGGCGCCGCGGTCGAGCTCGAGGATCCAGCCGGCCACGTTGTCCAGGAAATAGCGATCGTGTGTGACGGCCACGACGGTGCCCGGGTACTCGGCCAGATGCCGCTCGAGCCAGGCGACCGACTCGGCGTCGAGATGGTTGGTCGGCTCGTCCAAGAGCAGCAGGTCCGGCCGCTCGAGGAGCACCTTGCAAAGCGCCACGCGCCGCCGCTCGCCTCCCGAAATCTTCGTCACGTCCGCTTCCGCCGGGGGCAGGCGCAGAGCATCCATCGCGATCTCGAGCTGCCGGTCGAGCTCCCAGGCATTGGCGGCCTCGATCGCGTCCTGGACTTTCTGATACTCGACCATGAGCCTTTCGCTCTCGACCTCCGAGAGTTCGCCCGCCATCTTCTCGTTCAACTCGTCGAAGCGCTCGAGCAAGGCCCGCGTCTTCGCGACGGCCTCCTCGACGTTGCCGAGAACATCCTTGGACGGATCGAGCCTCGGATCCTGAGGGAGAAAGCCGATCCGGATTCCTTCGGCCGGCCGCGCCTCGCCGGCGAAGTCCTTGTCCTGGCCGGCCATGATCCTCAGGAGCGTGGACTTGCCGGCGCCGTTTAAGCCGAGCACACCAATCTTCGCCCCCGGCAGGAACGAGAGCCAGATCCCGCGCAGGATCTCCCGCTGCGGCGGGACGACCTTGCGCAGATTCTGCATGGTGAAGATGTACTGGTGGGCCATGGAGCGGGGGAGTCTATCGCGGCGACTCCCCGATGTTGATCCCCATCGTGCCCAGCAACCGCTCTTCGAAACGGACGTTGACGAAGCCGGCGCGTCGCATCAGGTCGGCGACTCCGCGCTGCCCGGGGTAACGCCTCAACGAGGCCGGGATGTAGAGGTACGTGTCCGCATCGCCGTGGAAGAAGAAGCCCACGGCCGGCATCATCGTGTGGAGAAACGCCTGGTAGAGCGCCGCGGCGATTGGATTGCCGGGCTTCCCGAAATCCAGCATGGCGGCTCGCCCGCCCGGGGCGAGGACGCGTCGCATCTCGGCCAGCCCGGCCTCCGGATCGGCGAGGTTGCGAAGCCCGTATCCCACCGTGATCGCATCGAAGGTCGCGTCCGGGAAAGGAAGGCGCAGTGCGTCCGCCTGTGTGAACGCCGACGCCCTGGCCTCCGCGAGCTTGCGACGGCGGGCGACGGCGAGCATGGGAAACGTGAAGTCCGCGCCGGCGACCCGTGTCCCCGCAGGGGCGGCCGCCTCCGCGAGAAAACACATGTCTCCCGTTCCGCAGCAGAGGTCGAGCCAATGTCTGCCGGGCCTCAAGCCGTCTGCCGCCAACGCAACGGTCTGCCGTTTCCAGCCGCGATGAAGACCGAAGCTCATCACGTCGTTGACGAGGTCGTACCGCCAGGCCAGGCGCGTGAACATCTGCCTCACCTTCGGGGCGCGGTCCTCGTCGTAGGACAGGTACTTGTTCATCGCGCAACCGAGGATTATGGCGTGTCAGCCCATTTCGCGAATCGGCTCCTCGACGAGTGAAAAAAGCCGCGCGGGTGTACAGTCTGAGGCGACGATGACCGAAAAAGGGGAGCGCGCCCGTCCCGTCTCCGAGGCCGAGGCGCGGCGGGTCGCGGAAGAGGCCCGCGAGGCGGAATGGCGGGCGCCCTCTTTCCTCAAGGAGATCTTTCTCGGGAACTTCCGGCTCGACCTGATCCACCCTTTCCCCGACCCCCCGCCCGAGCGCGCCGAGTTCCGCGAGTTCTGCGACCGGATGCGCCTGTTCCTCCTCGAAGAAGTGGACGGGGACGCGATCGATCGGGAGGGGAAGATCCCGCCGCGCGTCGTCGAGGGGCTGGCGAAGATGGGCGCCTTCGGCATGAAGATCCCGAAGGAGTATGGGGGGCTCGGCTTCACCCAGAGGGAATACGCCGAGGTCATCAAGCTCGTGTCGAGCTGGGACGGAAATCTGATCGCGCTCCTCTCCGCCCACCAGTCGATCGGCGTGCCGCAGCCTCTGAAGCTCTTCGGCACAGACGAGCAGAAGAAGAAGTACCTCCCGCGCCTGGCCCGGGGCGCCGTCTCGGCCTTCGCGCTGACGGAAGCCGACGTCGGCTCCGATCCGGCCAATCTCTCGACGTCGGCGGCGCGCACGCCGGAGGGCGATTACATCTTGAACGGCGAGAAACTGTGGTGCACCAACGGGACGATCGCGGAGCTCTACGTCGTCATGGCGCGGCATCCCGACACCAAGAAGATCTCGGCCTTCATCGTCGAACGCGACTGGCCCGGGGTCGAGGTCGTCCTGCGCTGTCACTTCATGGGCCTGAAGGCGATCGAGAACGGCGTCATCCGCTTCACCAACGTGCGCGTGCCCAAAGAGAATCTCCTCTGGGCGGAAGGGCGGGGGCTGAAGCTCGCCCTCGTCACTCTGAACACGGGTCGCTTGACGCTTCCGGCCACCTGCGCCGCGAGCGCGAAGCGCTGCCTCGAGATCTCCCGGACGTGGGCGGGCGAGCGCGTCCAGTGGGGTCAGCCCGTCGGCAAGCACGACGCGATCGCCCAGATCCTGGCGGAGATGGCCGCGACCGTCTTCGCAATGGAGGCGGTCTCCGACCTGGCCTGCGGCCTTGCCGACAAGGGGGACCGGGACATCCGGCTCGAAGCGGCGGTCGCCAAGATGTGGAACTCGGAAGAGGGATGGACGATCGTGGACCGCACGCTCCAGGTGCGCGGCGGCCGCGGCTACGAGACGGCGGACTCGCTGCGCGCGCGCGGCGAGCCGGCCATTCCGGTCGAGCGCATCATGCGCGACTTCCGGATCAACCTCATTTTCGAAGGCTCCTCCGAGATCATGCGGCTCTTCATCGCGCGAGAGGCTCTCGACCGGCATCTGTCCGTGGCCGGAGATCTGGTCGATCCGAAGCTGCCTCTTTCCAGGAAGCTCGCTGCGATTCCCGGCGTCCTCGGCTTCTACGCGCGGTGGTACCCGGGGCGCTTCGTCGGCCGCGGACAGTGGCTCGAGTTCCGAGAATTTGGCCCGCTTTCTCGGCACGTCCGCTACATCGAGCGCGCGACGCGCCGCCTGTCCCGCGCGATCTTCCACATGATGGCGCGGTACGGGCCGAAGCTCGAGAAGAAGCAGGCGCTCCTCTTCCGCGCCGTGGACATCGGGGCCGACCTCTTCGCGATGTCCGCCGCGGCCTGCCGCGCGGAGGCGATGCGGCGCGGGCAGGATCCCGCCGCGGCGCGCGCCATGGAGCTCGCGGACGTCTTCTGCCGCATGATGCGCCGGCGCATCGCGCAACGCTTCGAGGCGATTCGCGCCAACGACGATGTCACGAAGTACAAGACGGCGCGCCGGCTCCTCGACGGCGACCACCTCTGGCTCGAGCGCGGCCTCGTCTCTGCAGATGAGCTCGAGAGATTGGCCGCCGCCCTCCGTAAGCAACCGGAAGAGAAGGAGCTCGTGACGGCGGCGACCGGCCGGGATTAGAATTCCGGCAGGCTCCGTGGCTCTTTCCCCAGGACAGCGTCTCGGCCCATACGAGGTCCTTTCTCCGCTCGGCGCTGGAGGGATGGGAGAGGTCTACAGGGCGCGCGACGCGCGCCTGGGTCGCGACATCGCCATCAAGGTCCTCCCCGCGGAGCTGGCCTCCAACCCGGAGCGGCTGAAGCGCTTCGAGAGGGAAGCGCGCGCGGCCTCGGCGCTCTCTCACCCCAACATCGTCACTGTCTACGACGTGGGAACGGCCGACTCGATCTCCTACATGGCCATCGAGTTGATCGACGGCAGGACGCTGCACGATCTGCTGCTGCCCGGCCCCCCGCCGATCCGCAAGCTCCTCGACCTCGGCGTTCAGATCGCCGATGGCCTGGCCGCCGCCCACGAGGCGGGGATCGTCCATCGGGACTTAAAGCCCCTCAACGTGATGGTCGCCCGCTCCGGCCTCGTCAAGATCCTGGACTTCGGTCTCGCCAAGGTGCAGATCGCGACGGCCGGCTCGACGGCGCACGACGGGTCGGAAACGGTGCCGCAGCCGTTGGCCCTGTCGGGAACGACGGTGGGCGTGGTTCTCGGCACCGCGGGCTACATGTCTCCCGAGCAGGCCCGGGGCACCCCCCTGGACTTTCGCTCCGATCAGTTCTCCTTCGGCGCGGTTCTCTACGAGATGGCGACCGGACGACGCGCGTTTGGCGGATCCACTCCCGCGGACACCCTCTCGGCGATCCTGCAGCAGGAGCCGGCGCCGGTCGAAAGACTGCGCCCCGATGCCCCCGCGCCGCTGCGATGGATCATCGAGCGGTGCCTTGCCAAGTCCGCCTCCGACCGCTACGCCTCGACCCGCGATCTCGCCCGGGAGCTCCAGGCTCTCAAGGAGCACTTGAGCGAGGTGTCGGGCGAGCAGCCGTCACCGTCGCCGGGAGCCTGGCCAACAAGTCGGGTGTTCCCGTTCATCGTGGCCGGCGGTGCCCTTCTCCTGGCCGCAGCGGCGTGGTTGCTGTTGTCGCCCCGGCCACCTCGGCCTGTCGAGCCGCAGTTCCGGCGCCTGACCTTTCGCCCCGGACTCGTTTCGAGAGCGCTCTTCGTTCCCAACTCAAACTCGATTCTCTATTCGGCCACCTGGGATGGAGAAGCTCCTCGAACCTTCTTGAAACTTCCCGAGTCCACGAACCTGGACAGGAGTCTGGAATCAGAGCCCCAGATCCCGATGGCTTACTCGGAAGACGGATCTCAGGTGCTCGTCGTTTTGGGGCCCGGCATGGCCTCGAAATACCTCACCGGGACTCTTGCCTGGCGGCCCGTTCTCGGCGGGGGGCCTCGCCTTGTCCTGGAG
>JBKPBH010000077.1:0-8466 GCA_046726795.1 Acidobacteriota bacterium | reverse complement strand
GCAATCAGAGCCATCGCCCAGGGGAGGGTGCCCGCGGCTGGGCCCAACAGAGCACGGGAAAGAAACACGAGGGTCGCAAAAGCGAGCCAGATCCCCGCCCACAACAGGTCGGATCCGGCGTTGAGAGGGTGGCGGAGCGTCTGTACCGCAGTCCAGACGTACCACGCGGTGGCCACGGCGAGCCACAGGCTCATCGCGAACGGCGCCAGCGCGCCGAAGGACCCCGTGACAGGTCGGTCCGGCATCGCCGTGGTCGGAGCATCCGCCAGATGGCTACTGCTCAAGAGGTCGCGCGCTCTCCCTGGGGCGATGGCTCACGTCGTCGGCAAACTTCTGAAGTTGGAAATCCAATTCCTGAAAGCGGCGTGCAATCGTATGGAGGATCAATCCCGCCAGGACCGTCAGGCCTCCGGCCAGGAAGAGGACAATGCCCAACGCCATCGCCGGCAGATGGCGGAGAGCTCCAGTTCTTGCGTAGTCCCACGTGACGACCGCAGTGGGGATCAGCCCCATCACGGCCAGACACAGTCCGGCCCCGCCGAAGAATGTCAGGGGTTTATAGTCGCGAAAGAGAGTCAGAATCGTATTGAGGATCACGAATCCGTCCTGGAGCAACCGGATCTTCGACCTACTGCCTCTCGGCCGCGGGACGAGATCGATCGGCACCTCCTGAATCCGATAGCCGCGCTGCAGAGCCTTGATGGTCAATTCTGCCTCAGTCTCGAAGCCTCCGCCGAAAAGCGGCATTCCGCGGACGAGGCGCCGGCTGAAGGCGCGATAGCCGGAGAGCAGATCGCTCAGATGCACCTTGAAGATGGAATTGAGCAGGAGAAGGAAGAAGCGATTGCCCAGACGATTGAAGAACCGGAACTGGCTGCTCGCGCCCCGGTGGAGCCGCGATCCAATCACCATGTCCGCTTGACCGCTCCGGATCGGCGTCACCAGTTTTTCGGCCTCCCGAGCCGGGTAGGTGTTGTCTCCGTCAACCATGACATAGACATCGGCATCAACTTCGCGGAACATCGACTGGACGACGTATCCCTTTCCCAGCCGACGCACGAAGAGGACGGTGGCTCCAGCCGCTCGTGCCCGCGCAACGCTGCCGTCCGCCGAGTTGTTGTCAAAGACGTAGATCGCCGCCGAGGGGAGAACGGCTCGGAACTGACGGACCACCTCTGAGATGGTGGTTTCTTCATTGAAACAGGGGATCAGAACGGCGATTCTGCCGCCCTCGTCCAGCGACGAGTTGCGTGGGAGCGCCGTGGTCACAGGAGAATCCAGAATTCACGGCAGTGCCTCTTGCACTGCTCCAGCACGGAGCGCGCGGGCGCCTCTCCCCGGCATGACTTTGCCGTTATGAGCAACCTTTGTCCGTCACTTTCAGGGTGACCGTCGAGAGTGTATTTGTGGAGGTGAGGGGCAGGTCGTTTGTGGTGTTCTGTAAATAGAAGGTCGTTCCGTTGGCGACCCATTTGCCCGTCTTATTGGGGCCGCCGGCAGGACCCGAAGCGGCGAAGATGGGGCCATTGGGCGAGCCGACGTGGACCTGAAGGTACTTTGCGCCCGTGGACGTCCAGGAGAGCACGGTAATCCCCAGCCCTGAACCGTCGCACACCCGGATGAGATTCGGATCCGCGGTGATCGAGCCCGTTGCGAGCGAGCGGGTTGGCTCCTCCGTGGGAGCGTTGGCCGTGACCGGTGCAGAACTCAGTTCTTGCGGAGGCCGCGCCTCCTGTCGGCATCCCGCGGCCAGCGCCAGAATCACCGCCAAGACAAGGGCGGAGGGTCTCGAAGCCATTCCCATCATGGTCGCTCCTCCAAGAGTCGCCGCATGCGGATAAGCCGAAAGATCTGCGGCGGGACCTAAATGCTATCCCGCTCTAGGCCGTTGGAGCCGGCTGCTGAAACCGCGACAGGCTCCTCAACCTTCACCGCGGAATGAGGGATCCAGGGACATCCCCATTTCTCCTCGAAGAGCCGGCGATTCCTGTCGAAGAGCATCTGATACTCCACGGTGGGAATCCTGCCGAATGCTGCCTTCATCCAGTGATGGACGAAGCTGTCGCGTGCGCAGACGATTCGATAGCCCGCCCGGCGCACCCGGATGGCGTAGTCGTCGTCCTCGAACATTCCGATTCCGAATCGTTCGTCGAGCGGGCCCACCTTCTCAAACACCTCTCGCCGCATCGCAACACAGAACATCGCGAGCATGGGGATCTCGAAGACTTCGTCGGCGTGACGGCGCACGTAGTCCTGCGCCCAGATCGGGATTTGCTCGACGTCGGAATATTCGACGGGCACCATGGCCTCGTTGCCGATCGCATTCGTGACCGGCCCGATGATCCCGATCTCCGGGTTCGCGTGCAAATGCCGGATCAGGGTCTCGAGCCACCCGCGCGCGACGATCGTGTCGTTGTTCAGCAGTACGATGTAGTCTCCCGAGGTCTTCTTCAGCGCCTGATTGTTCGCCGCGGCGAACCCGAGGTTGGAATCGTTCAGGATGACGGAGAGCCGCGGATAGGTCCTCTCCGACACCTCGAGGAATTCCCGTGTCCCGTCGGTCGAGGCGTTGTCCACGACCGTCACCTCGAAGTTGGGCCAGGTCGTCTGGGAATAGATGGACCGAAGGCACTGGCGATTCATCTCGAGGTTGTTGTAGGTCACGACGACGATCGAGACCTTCGGGAAATTCCGTCTCAGGACGGGATCGAGCACCTCGAACCGCGCGGCCCAGGTGTTTTCCGCCGCGAAGGCCCGACGGTCGCGCTCCGTCTGCCAGTTCCCGGCCCGGAGCTCCTCGAGGATCTCCTTCTCGAACTCCTCCGGAGTCGAGGCGAGCCGGACGAGCGGAGCCAGCGACTGCATCTCGGGGAGCGGGACGCTGACGAGGGGCTTTCCCGCGGCCAGGATCTCGTAGGCCTTGACGGGGTTCGTCGCCTCGGTCAGCGGGATCCGCTTGAACGGCAGAATGGTGACGTCGAAACCGGACAGCCGCTTCGGGACTTCCGCGTAGGGGACTTCTCCGACGAGCTCGACGTTGGGGAGCCTGGAGAGGCGTTCGATGTTCGCGGTGAAGGTGGAGCCCACCAGGACGAAGCGCCAATCGGGACGAAGCTGCGCCAGATCCGCCACGAGATCGGAGTCGAACCAGTCCGCGATGGCTCCGTAGTACCCGACGACCGGCGGCCCGACCCGCTCCGGCGCGGCTCCCGCGAAGTGCGCGAAGTCGCAGGCATTGCGGAGCAGGAGGACGTTGCTGTTGGACGTTCGCGCCTCAGTCTCCAGATAGGCGGAGGAGGCGACAATCAGGTCGGCCTCGCTGCGGAGCTTCTCCTCCTCCTCGAGCATCGCAGCCAGGTTCGTCGTGAAGCCGGCGTGGTAGTCCATGCAATCGTAGACGATCGGCCAGGACAGGCGGCCGCGCGCCATTGCCGAGATCGGATACCAGAACGGGAGCTGCACGAAGGAAATCGCCGCTCCCAGGGCCCAGTCGCGCCGGAGCTGGTCGAGGCCCTCGAAGACCTGTGCCAGGGCGGCTTCGTCGATCGTCTGCGTGTAGATGTCGAGTTCCGGTCCCCGCAGGGATACCTCGAAGATCCCTTCTGAAATCTGGCGCGCCTCATAGGGCGGCCCGGATGTCCGGAACCAGGGCGCCACGTAGAAGACCCGATGCCCCGCAGCCGCGAATCGAGACATCAACTGCTGCGGCCGCTGGAATCGGAAGTTCCAGTCGATGATCGGGAAACAAACGACGTCGTAATGATGTCCGAACCAGGCAATGGGGGACAGACCCCACCCGGCCGCGGGCACCGGCTCGAGCTCCGGGGCAGGGAGAAAGTCCGGCGCGAGCGGAGCGTCGCTCGGGCGCCCGGCGGCAGGTTCGGACGTTCCGCTGAAAGGCTCCGGAACCGGATCGATTTCCACTTCCGGCTCGGTCCACTCCTCAACCGGGACGGGAGTTTGAACGGGCTTGGCCGGCGCGGCGGCGGCCGCTTCCGCGAAGGGCGGTGGCGCGGGGGGCGACACCCCGAAAGCCTTCAGGATCCTGGCCTTCGTATCCCAGTAGGCGCAGCCGAACCTCCATAGCCGAGAGCGGTGGATGCGGACGAGCTCAACGGCAGTCCGCTGCGCCTGGGCCTCGAGCTGCCACAGACGCTCCGAGATCTCTTGGAGTGCGCCCCGGAGCGACGCCGCAGCTCGATCTCGATGTTCCAGAGCTCGGTCCCGCTGCTCGAGAGCTCGATCTCGCTGTGCCAGGAGTCGGTCTCGCTCTGTCAGCGACCGCTCTCGCTCTGTGAACGACCGCTCTCGCTCTCTCAGAGTCTGTTCCGTCCGGGCGAGGCGCGCCTGGACGCCGCCTTGTTTCTGAAGCTCCCTCTGGGCGGACTCCAGGCGGCCCATCAGGTTCGCCTCGCGCTCGGATTGCCGTTCGAGGCGCACACGCCACCTCTCCCGGACTTGCTCGATCTCCCCCCACGCTTCCCGGAGCCGATCCTCCGGTTCGTCGCGCGTCAGCGCGCGCACGATGGTCTGAAGCTGGTGAGTCACACTCTCGAGGCTCGGAGTGCCCAGGGACATGCTCTTGATGCCCTGCGCGAGCTCCCCGATGATCTCATCGCGCTCTCGGACTTTGCTGGAGCGATCGGCCTGAAGCGAGAGGATCGTCTCGTCCCGTTCGCCGACCTTCTCCAGCAGCTCGCGTTGCAATTCGAGGATCGTTCGGTCGCGATCGCCCACCTTGGCGTGCAATTCGGACTGAAGATTTCGAATGGTGCCGTCGCGCTCGACGACTCGCTCGTTGAGAGTGGCTTGCAAGTCGAGGACGGCTTGATCGCGTTGCTGGAGTTGCGCGTCGTAAGAGCGCACGATGTCGTCGAGCTGTGAGCGGTGCGCGAGCAACTGCTCCTGAACGGTCTGCTGGAGCTCCGCGTGCTCGCTGTGCAGGACCTCGCTGCGAGACCCCTTGCTCCGGGAAGGCGGAGCGTTACTCTCGCCCGACGGCCCAGCGATTCCCCGCCGCCGGGGGGCCGCCTTCTCGAGCCAGGGCTTAACGAGGTCACGAAGCGTCGGATCGAAGACGAGGTGGTGCGGTTTGCCGAACACGTCCAGTTCATCATCCTCGTAGCTGTTGGCTCGCCATTCTTCCTCGAGGGCACCGCTGGTCGCCTGACGATTCCAGCGTCGAGCCTGCCACCACTGTTCCGGACCGAGTCCGACCTGCAGGAAACGGCCGCCCTCCCTCGCCTTTGCCTCGAGCGCGGATCTGGCTCGCAAGGGGGCGTGAAGACAGAGAATTTCCTCTGTGTCGGTCTGGACACCCGGGATTCCCTCGACAGCGTGGTCGCCCATGGCGATTTCGATCTCCCGCCCGGCCCGACTGATCCACTTCGGCTGGTACATCACTTCGACATAGGCGTACTGTTCGGACTCGACCAACTCGCGGACGCGTTTGAGCGGCCCGATGGGTAGAGGCGCCCGACGAGTCATGTAGATCAGCGCACCGGGCGTGGCCTGAATCTGATCCCGCCGCTGGACGAAGTTGATGACCTGGACCCGGAGCGCGCCGGCGGGTGTCCGTTCCAGGACGCGCCGAAGGTCGCCCTCTCGCGCGAGCCAGAACTCATCGGCGTCGATGGGAATCACCCAGTCCGCCCCTTCGCGAGAGGCCTCGCGCGCAAGCTCTGTCGTGATCTCGGCCTGCCGGTATAGCCCGGAGTCGTAAGTCCAGCGGACCCTGCCGCCGCGGGCGAGGTCATGCAGAATCCGATCAGTCCCATCGGAGGATCCGTTATCCACAACCAGAAAGCGATCGATGCCCGAAGAGAGGTGATGCAGGAGATTCACCCGCAGGATGTCCGCTTCGTTGCGGGCGAGCATGAGACCGACGATCTGCATCCCGCTACCGCAGGGCGTCCAACCGCGCCCGCAGCTCTCCAATGACGCGGTTACATTCGGCCACCTTCTCGTGGAGTTCCACCTGGAGATTTCGAATCATCTGGTCGCGCTCTCCCACCTTAGAGTGAAGCTCGACCTGGAGCTCCCGAATCATCTTGTCCCGAGCACCCACTTTCTCGTACAGCTCTGCCTGGAGACCGACGATGGTCCGGTCGCGCTCGGCCACGGCGTGCTCGGTTCTGGAAGTCTGCTCTTTAAGAATCTCTCTGAGGATCGCTATCCCTTTCTCTTGCCGGACAAGGCGCTCCCGCAATGCTGAAAGGGTCTTTTTCGATCTCCGATCCCCGTTGGACACTTCGCTCGCGGCTAGCTTCTCGATGACGAGCATTTTACCTACTTGAACAAACCGATGGTAATTGCCTTCGTCCAGGACCTCGTTGGCGAACTTGATGACGCCTGGGAAGGCGATGTCGTAGTCGTCGAAGGCGACGTATCCCCTCGGCACGACCCATCTCTCGAAGTGGTTGAAGTCCCGGGAGACGTTTGCGTAGTCGTGCAGGCCGTCGATGAAAAGAAGCCCGATCGGGCGATCCCAGGCGACTTCGAAGGAGCGCTTACGGATCGGTGAGATAACTTCGGCCAAGTCCGTGTCCGCGATCATCCGGGCAAATCGCTCCCAGGTCGGAGCTTCCGGGTGGACTTCATCACCAGGAAGAGTCAGCTCGCCTTCGTGCGGATCGATCGCATAGACCTTCACGTCCGCGCAAATCTGCTGAACAACTCCTGCCAAGACGGATGTCGATCTGCCGCAATAGCTTCCGATTTCGACGATTGCGTGAGGGTCGTGTTCGATCAGCGAGAGCGCGGCAGTGCCGATCAGAACAAGGCCCTCGAAGGCCGGTAGCCACCCTTCGACTTGTTCCATCCGCTCGAGAATCGTGCGGACTGTGCTCGAAGGTGGCGTCGGCCGGCGCAGACGGAAATACGTGGGGAGCCGTCTGGCCGGCCGATCCTCTCCGACAGACGGCGTCCGGTGAATCCAAGGCCTGACCAGGTCGCGCAGCGCCGGGTCGAAGACGAGCGGACGCCGAACACCGTAAACGTCGAGTGAACCCGCCTCGTAGCTGTTCGCGAGCCATTCCTTTTCGAGGCCTTCCTGCTGGGCCAGGCGCAACCAGCGCCACCAGTGCCAGTTGCGCTCTTCTCCGGCTTGCCTGGCGCGTCTTGCGTTCTCGACCTGAGCTTCGAGGACAGACCGGGACCGAAGAGGAGCATGCAGGCAAACAATCCGATCCGTGTCCTCAACCGGGCCGCCCGTGTACTCGACGGAGTGGTTCCCGGCCCCGATCCGGAGGCCGGGCGTGGCTCGGGCGAGACACTTGGGCGGATAAAGAACCTCCACGAACCCAATCCGGCACGTCTCCACGAGCTCTTCGATGCGCTCAAGGGGGCCAACCGGCGCTGGCGGGCGCCGTGTCATGGAGAGCAGCGCGTCGGCCGAACGATCAATCTGATCTCGGCGCTGCACGAAGTTCACCACAGGGACGCGGAGGGCTCCGGCGTTTGACTCGCAAAGTATTTCCAGAAGACCGCCCCGGGGAACGTGCCAGAACTCGTCGGCGTCGACGGGAATCACCCAGTCCGCACCCCCCAGATAGGCTTCGTGGGCGAGTTCGGTCGTGATCGTCACCTTGTAAAAAGGGCCTGGCTCGCTGATCCATTGGACGCGGCCGGTCCTCGCCATCTCTCGCAGCACGAGGTCTGTTCCATCCGTGGATCCATTGTCGACGATGAGGAATCGCTCGATGCCGAGCGCCAAGTGGTGGAGCAGGTTCACACGCAGGATATCAGCCTCGTTACGGACGAGCATCAGGCCAAAAACGCGCGGGCTCATTGGCCGGTTTCGAAGCAGGGCGGCGCCATCAGCGCGCGCGGCTCTTCAGCTCGGCGATCAGACGATCGCGTTCTCCGACCTTCGCGACCAACTCCGCTTGTAGCGAGTTTATGACCCGATTGCATTCCGCAACTTTGCAATGGAGCTCGGATTGCAGACCACGGATAGTCTCGTCGCGTTCCCCAACTTTAGCGAAGAGTTCGTCTTGAAGTTCTGCGATTCGCCGGTTCGCCGCGGTCACATAGGAAAAGAAGGCGGCGAGCTCCGCCTCGTGCGCTGACAGGGCGGCCTTAAACGCGTCTACATCGGCCTGCCACTGGCCGCCAGCAGGCCTGCCGGCTGAATTTGGTATCGCCGGATATGGGGAGCGATGGCTTGCGGACGCCTCCACCGGTGCAGGGCTTGTCATCTCCAGCGTTGGCGACCCAGCTTTCACCCGCTCGATCAAGGAGAGCTGCGATTGAAGGTCAGGAGAAAACCGGTGCTGGTTCGCCCCGAGCCAGCGGCCCAACGTCTCGGCAATGCAGCGTAGGGCTGCGTCCAGTCGCGTCTCTGCGGTGGGGACACGTTCCTTTTCGAGTCGGGACCAGTCGGCCTCCAGGGCAGAAAGCAGGCCGTCTACCATGACACTGGCGCCGACGGACAGCTCTGGAGAGGCAGCCTTGCTCGCTCCGAGG
>JBKPBH010000076.1:0-5195 GCA_046726795.1 Acidobacteriota bacterium | reverse complement strand
GCGGCGGCGAAGACGACATCCGGATTGGCCGGGTCGATCGCGATGCGACCGATGCGCCCCGACTTCTCCAGCCCCATGCGCTTCCAGGTCTTGCCCGCGTCTGTGGACTTGTAGATGCCGTCTCCCAGGGACACGTTCGATCGGATAAAAGTCTCGCCCGTCCCGACCCAGACGACGTTCGGGTCGGAGGGAGCCACGGCGATCGAGCCGATCGACTGCGCGGACTG
This sequence comes from Acidobacteriota bacterium, assembly GCA_046726795.1. GTDB lineage: Bacteria > Acidobacteriota > Thermoanaerobaculia > UBA5066 > Gp7-AA6 > JAWOLE01. The sequence continues at coordinate 4,968 of JBKPBH010000076.1, read as the reverse complement.
CTCGTCGAAGACCGGAGCCCAGTTGGTCCCGCCGTCGGTGGACTTCCAGACTCCCCCCGAGGCCGCGCCCGCGTAATAGGTGTTCGGATCGCCTGGGACCCCGACCACGGCGGACACGCGGTTGCCCGGGGGCCCGATGAACCGGTACTTCAGGGCGGCGTAGGGATCGGCGGGCTTCGCTTCAGCGGCGGCCGGCGCCGGAGACCTGCCGGTCTGCGCCCCGCCCGGCGCGGAAGCGAAAGTGAGCACGGCCGCCGCCACCGCCAGACCCCTCGTGAAGACTTTCGCGCCGGCCCTCGATCTCATCATCGAGCCACACCTCCCGCCTCGAATCGTCCTCCCGGCCAGGCAAATTCGGATCTGAGAAATCGAGAAAGACTACATCGCCGGGAGCCTGGTACGCACCGAGATTGGAGACAGGACCAGATTAGATCCGCAGGGCCGATATCAAGATCGCAGGCTCGGCCCGTCAGCCGGGGAGAGACAAGCCAGGTTCCGGGCCGTAGCAGGCTGTGAGGAGCTCTCGGCTATCCGCCGGGCGGAGGGTCTGGTCATCCGGATCGCCGCGGATGACCCGGATCGCGCAGATGCGGCTGGTCACAACGCGGTTGCCGAATTCCAGGCGCAACCCGCGGGCAGCCACGATGTCGTGCTTGATCACGCTGCCGCCCCAGGTGCACCCGGAGATCGACAGACGGACGGGGGACAGGCCCTGGCGGTCGAACCACCCTCCCCAGACGCTGTAGGTCGAGTCGCCGAGGACGTTGATGCAATAGACCGAGTTTTCGGTGGCGACGACGACGCGGTCGCCGCGGCGCAACTCGGACTTCTGGACCGGCTCGGAGAGCCGGCCGTGCTCCAGAATGGCGTTCACCGTCCGGGCGCGGGCGATCATGCGTGAAGTTCTCTCGGTTCTCCCTCAGACCGGGTTGGGAAGATTGTATCCATTAGCATTGCTCCATGCGACACCGCTCTTCCTTTGGAACGGGCGCGGCCCTGGCCGGATTCCTGTCCCTTGCAGTGGACGTGCCCGCCCCCGGGCCCTCGGGGATCCAGAAACGCATCGCGGAGATGGTCCGGGAATTCCCAGGGACTCTCGGCGTCGCGGTCCAGAACCTCGATACGGGAGAGGCCTTTGCGGTCAACGGAGATACGCGCTTTCCGACCGCCAGCCTGATCAAGGTCGCGGTGATGGTCGAGGTCGAGCACCGGATTGCGGACGGGAAGCTTTCGCGCGAAACGACGGTGACGCTGAAGGAGTCCGACAAGGCTGGCGATGAGCCGGTTGTCCTGAATCAGCTACACGCCGGGATCTCATTGACCGTCTCGGACCTTCTCGCGTTGATGATCGCGTTTTCCGACAACACGGCCACGAACCTGCTCGTCGGGCTCGTCGGCACCGCCAACGTGGACCGGCGCATGGTTGCCTATGGTCTTCCGAATACCAAGATCTTCCGCCCCACGTTTCGCGACGGACGCGCCGACGTATTCCCGGAAGAGGAGAAGGAGTTTGGTCTCGGCATGACCACGCCGTCGGAGACCGCGCGCTTGATGGAGTTGATCGCCGGCGGAAAGATCGTCAGCCGCGCCGCCTGCGACGAAATGCTCTCGGTCCTGGAGAAGCAGCAGGACCGGGCGATGATCCCGCGCTCCCTGCCCTTCGACCGCGACAGAATCGTCGTCGCCAACAAGACCGGCTGGGACGAGGAAAAGCTGCCCGACGCGAAGGGGTTCAAGGGAGACGTGCGGACCGACGCGGCTTACGTCAAGAGCCCGAAGGCGCGCTACGTCATCGCGATCTGTGCGCGCAGGGTTCGAGACAAGAGCCCGACCGCGGACAACCAGGCGCTCGTCGCGGGAGCTTCACTCTCCCGCATCGTCTACGACTACTTCAATCACGTCGCTGCGCGCTAGCCCGGGATCTGCGCCGTTAGCGCACCGGCGAGCGGCTCGGCCGGATGCGGCCTCGACCGCTCGCCTGATTCCGTGCAAGCGCTCCGCTCCCGCGGCGCGCGCCTCTTCCTTCGATTACCTCAGGAGACTTCGCGCGCCGCGACCGGGGCTGAAAGTCGGTCAGCGCTTCGCCGCGGCGGTCCAGTTGACGACGAGATTCAGGAGCGCGTTGGCCTTCTGCCCCCGATCCAGGACCAGGAAGCGCTGATGGTCGGCGGTCGAAGAGAAATCGTGGCCGGCTGCTCGGGGAGGTCCCGGGAGCTTGAACAGAGGCTTCGGAGTCCCTATCTCGATCGACTCCTCCCGCGCGGCGACCTCGACGGCCCAGACCTGGCCGGAAAACCCGTGATAGACGATCTCCTTCCCATCCTTGCTCCAGTAGGCGTAGGCCCCTTCCTCTTTCGAGACCTGCCACTTACGGCCGGGGCGGGGAAAGGACGTCACGTAGAGCTGGAACTTTCCCGATTCGTCAGAGCCGTAGACGAGCCAGCGGCCATCCGGAGAGAACGCCGCGGGGTACTCGAGGAACGGCGTCTGGAGAAAGAGCTGGGGCTTGCGATCCCCCTCGAGCGGCAGGATGGAGATGTCGGCCCTCGTGCTCTTCCCTGTGTCCGCATAGGCCAGGAATCGGCCGTCCGAAGACCACGCTCCCGCGGTCTTGTCGCTCTTGGACTCGAGGAGGAGCTCTTCGTCGGAGGATCCCGTCACGCTCTTTCGATACAGGTCGTCATGACCCTTGCGCGTGGAGGAGAAGACCAGCCAGATGCCGTCCGGAGAGAAAAGGGGGTTCTCCTCGTTGCCCGGATCGAAGGTGAATCGGGAGCCCAGGTTCCGCGCGACGTCGAACACCCACAGATCGCGATTCCCGCTGGCGGGGTCTCTCACGGTCGCGACGGCGCGTGTTCCGTCGGGGGAGAGGGTCACATCGACGAAGTCGGCCGGCTCGCCCAGCGTTCCCCGCGCAGTCCCGTCGCGGCCGAGCCATTGCAGCTTCGTCAAGGCCGGGCCCTGGGAGGTCTGGTAGACGAGGATGCCGTTCTGGGACGCCGAAAAGATCCCGGTCGCGGCGGCGAGGCTGGGATAGAGGATGTTCTCGGCGATCGGGACGGCGTCCCCGGTAAAAGCGAGACGACCCGCGTCGAGCGGCCGCGCCATGAGGGTCCTGTCGCGCAGGAAGAGAAGGCGCCCGGAAGCGTATTCGGCGCCAGCGGGAGAGCGTAAGAGGACCTTCTCGGGGCCGCCGTCGAGCGACGCAGCGACGACGGCGTGGCCTTCCGTCGCCCCGGCGGAGGAACGCGCGAGATACAGGAAGTGCTTTCCGTCGGGGAGGAAGCGCGGGTGACGGTGGGAGGTGTCTCCCCGCCGGTCGTCGAGGTGCGTGATCTCAGCGGGCTCGCCGCCGCCAGCGGGAACCCGCCAGAGGGTCGTGGCGGAGCCTCGGGCGAAAACGATCACGCCGGCGCGGTTCCAACTTCCTCCCTTCGCGTCGGGGTCCGTCGGACAGAGGGTCACCGGAGGTCCGCCGTCCGCTTCGACCGCCTTCAGCTTCGACCCCGTGAAGAAACCGATCGCGCGGGAGTCCGGCGACCAGAACGGGTACTGCGCGTCGTCCGTTCCTGGCAGGGCCACCGGCTCGGATGCGTCGAGCGAGCGGACGTAGAGGCGGATCTTCCCGTCGAGGGCGCGGGCGGAGAAGGCGATGCGGCGGCCGTCCGGCGAAACGGTCGGAGGGCCGGGGGTCGAGGGATCGAGCCAGAAGGCCGCTCCGGCCGGTGGCGCGATCGAGGACCGGAAGAGACGCGCCGGCTCGCTCAGTCCCCGCAAAAGAAGGAATCCCAGGCCCGCCGTCACCACGGCGAGGAGGACCGCCGCCGACATCCAGAGCTTCTCTCGACTCCGGCGCCGCGCGGCGACGGGTGCCGGCACGCCGGCCTGCGAGCCGCCCTCGGCGATCCACCGGAGCTGGAGCTTGACGTCGTGCGCGGTCTGGAAACGGTCCTCCGGGTCCTTGGCGAGGCAGGTCTTGACAACCCTGTCGAACGCCGGGGGCGTCATGGGCTGCACCGTGGAGATAGGCGGCGGCTCCCGCTCCAGAATCGCGGCGATCAGGGAAGCCTGGCTCGCCCCCGAGAAAGCCTTCTTCCCGGTCGCCATCTCGTAGAGCACGCTCCCGAAGGCGAATATGTCCGTTCTGACATCGGCCTCCCTCCCTTCGAGCTGCTCTGGGGCCATGTACTGGAAGGTCCCCAGGATCGTCCCCTCCTGCGTCAAGTTCGCCCCGCCAGCCATCGTCGGGAGTGAGGTCACGGCGGAGATCGGTCCGGCCGGCGCCACCGCCTTGGCCAACCCGAAATCGAGGAGCTTGACGCCGGACTTCGTCAGCATGACGTTGCCGGGCTTCAAATCCCGATGGACGATCCCCTGGCGGTGCGCCTTATCCAGGGCATCGGCGATCTCGATGCCGCAGCGCAGAGTCTGCTCCATCGGCAGCGAGCCCTTGACGAGCCGCTGGGCCAGCGTCTCTCCTTCCAGGTACTCCATGACCAGGTACTCGACCCCGTCCTGGTTGCCGACGTCGTAGAGAGCGCAGATGTGGGGATGGGAGAGCTGCGAGATCGTCTTCGCCTCCCGCTCGAAGCGCTGCCTCACCTCGGCGGAGGAGGAGAGGTGCGCCGGCAGGACCTTGACGGCGACGGTCCGCTCGAGCCTTGTGTCCCGCGCCCGGTACACCTCGCCCATCCCCCCCGCGCCGACGGGTGCGAGGACCTCATAGGGGCCGAGCCGGGTTCCGGCGCTGATCACGTATTCTCGATCACAACAGACTCCCCTGGTTCAGGACAGCGGGTCGACCTTCCTACGAGGGCCTCGGCTTCGTGTCATGGGCGCCGCGAGCGTCACGCCGCCCCGCCGACGACAGGCGTGACGAGACGCACCGTCTTTCGCGCGCCCTCGAGCGCACGCTCGGCGTCCCGTCGCTTGTAGAATCCTGACGGGGTCAGGTCCTCCGCGCCGTAG
>JBKPBH010000075.1:0-11324 GCA_046726795.1 Acidobacteriota bacterium | reverse complement strand
AGACGGAACAGACAGTAACCGATCTCCTCCTTCCAAGCCCCTCCGGGGGCCTTTTTTTGGTTGTGAGTCGTGAGTCGCGAGTTCAACACTCCGAAGGACTCATCGCTCACAAATCCCTACGGCTGGTTGGGCGACCAGTCGTAGTCGAGGAACTCGGGATCCTTGCCGTAGGTCGCCAGGTACGAGGCCGTGGCGGGATCGGCGGCGTAGCGCGACACGAATTTGAGCAGCGTCCCGCCGTCGCGCTCGAACTCCTTGCGGTCCCAGCGGAAGATCTTCGAGAGCGCGACGCGCCCCCTCGTCCGATCGATGACGTTCTTGGAGGAGTCGTTGACGAAGGCGCGACCCTGCCCGTCCAGGGCCTGATCGAGGTCGGCGGCCGTGTACGCGCGCGCCGCGAGCGGCGGGCAGGATCTCGAGGCGCAGACAATCGCGAAGTGGATTCGCGCGTCTTTCATGTCGCGCAGCCTGTTCTCGATCTCATCCAGTGTGAGCATCTCTCCGCCGACCCGGTGCTTCGCCCTGTTGAAGGCGCCCGGAATGTCCTTGATGCTGCGACCCGGGTTCGCGAGCAGCGTCTGGATCGCGATCGCGTTGTAGGCGTTGATGTAGAAGCTCTTCTTCTCGTCCGATGTCATTCCGGCCGGCTGCGCGTCGCCGAGGTTGGCGAGGTAGGCCGCGAGGCGCTTGCGGTCCTGACCCGTCGTCCCGGCGTAATCGAACCCGCCGTTTCGCGTGCGTTCCTTCAGAACGGCGTCGAAAGGGGCGGGATCGGGAACCGCGGCCGACGCCTCGGAGACCGGGATCAGGGCGATCCAGAGGACGGCGGCGCCGATGCCTCGCCTCATTCCCGTCAACTCCGGACGGCCTGCAGGATGCCGTAGGCGATCGCGCCCACGACGGCCGCCATCGGGATCGTCAGGACCCAGGCGTAGACGATCCTCCCCGCCACCCCCCACCGAACCGCCGAGAAGCGCTGCGTGGCGCCGACGCCGATGATCGATCCGGTGATCGTGTGCGTCGTCGAGACGGGGATCCCGCCGTAGGACGCCAGGAGCACCGTCGCGGCGCCCCCCGTCTCGGCGCAGAAGCCCGAGAACGGCTTCAACTTGGTGATCCGGCTTCCCATCGTCCGCACGATCCGCCAACCGCCCGTCAGCGTCCCCAGGGCGATCGCGGCATGCGCCGAGAGGATGATCCAGATCGGCACCTCCTTGAGATTGGGAAGGTACATGAAGTGGAAGCGCGAGGAGGTGTCCGAGAAGAGGCCCTGGTTCGCAACGAGGAGGCCTCCGATGATGCCCATTGTCTTCTGCGCGTCGTTGGTGCCGTGGGAGAGCGAAAAAGCCGCCGCCGAGCCGAGCTGGGCGCGGCGAAACCACCGGTCCACCGCTCCGTACGGCACCTTCCGGAAAATCCACGACACCGCCGTCATCAGGGTGAACCCGAAGAGCATCCCGATGAGCGGCGAGAGAACGATGAAGGAAAGCGTCTTGACCCAGGCCATCCCCGGGACGATGGCCGCCACGCCAACGCGCGCGACGGCCGCGCCTGCATAGCCCCCGATCAGGGCGTGCGAGGAGGAAGACGGAATCCCGAAATACCACGTGATCACGTTCCAGACGATCGCGCCGACGAGGCCGCCGAGCACGACATCCGAGTTCACGACGGCGACATCGATCAATCCGGTCCCGATCGTCTTCGCCACGGCCGTTCCGAAGGTGAACGCCGCTACGAAGTTGAAGAACGCGGCCCAGAAGACCGCCGCCAGGGGGGTCAACACCCGCGTGGAGACCACCGTCGCGATCGAGTTGGCGGAGTCGTGCATCCCGTTGATGAAATCGAAGGTCAGCGCCGCCGCAACGATGAAGAGGACGTAACTCATCGGAGTAGTCGTAAGGCGGGAGACGAAAGACGGGAGACGAACCGAAACCAAACCGGACTCACGATTTCGTCTTCCGTCTACCCTCGACCGTCTCCCGCCTTACGAGTGCTTCAGGACGACGCTCTCGAGAACGTGGGCCACCGCCTCGCACTGGTCGATGCAGCCCTCCATGTTCTCGTAGATGTCCTTCCACTTGATCAGCTCGATCGGGTCGATTTCCTGCGAGAAGAGAGAGCCGATCGCCTCTTGGTAGGCCACGTCCCCCTGGTTCTCGAGCTGCTTCATGCGGATGCAGTGCTGGATGACACCTTTCTGCGCGTGGAGGGCCGCGACCGCCTCCACCATCTCCCCGGTGATCTCCACGATCGTGTCGGAGAGCTTCCGGGAGACCGGCGTCGGCACGGAGATCTTGAAGAGGCCGATGCGCCTCACGGTCCCGTCGATCAGGTCGATCACGTCGTCCAGCCGCACGGCCAGCTGGTGAATGTCTTCCCGGTCGATCGGCGTGATGAAGGTACGGTCGATGCCGCGCAGGATCTCGTGCGAGATCTCGTCGCACTCGTGCTCGAGGCGCTTGATCTGGTCGGCGACCGTGGCGACCGGCGCCTCGCCGCCGAAGAATTTGTTCAGGATCCTCGCGCTCTCGTGGATGCGACGGGCCATGTCGCTGAAGCGCTCGAAGTACTTTTCGTCGCGCGGAAGCAGCCTGAGCATGGTCTCCTCACCTCCGCCTTTCACCAGGGGGCGACCAACGGCGTCCCGAGGCGGCGACATGCTACCTCACGGCCGACGGCGGGAGCGGCCTACGAAACCGCCCGGTCGCGTCTGCAGTAGCGGGAGAGCATGTCGAAGAGAATGCCCAGGTCGATTGGCTTGGAAAGATAGCCGTCCGCTTCGAGCCAGGCCGCGTGCTGCTGGCTGTCGGACTTCGCGGAGACCACGACGACCGGGATCTTCGCTAAGTCCGAATCCTGCCTTTGCTCGTAACGAAACTGCCAGCCGTTCATGATCGGCATCATCAGGTCAAGGAGAATCACGGACGGCTTGACGCCGCCGCGCAGGCGGCCCAGGGCTTCCAGGCCGTGGCGGGCGCACGAGACGCAATAGCCCTCCGACTCGATGACCTCGGACAGCGAAAGTAAGAGCTCGGGGTCATCTTCGACGACGAGAACGGTCCCGCGCATGCGCCACCCCCTTCTCGGAGGCCTGCTTCGCAAATCGAGTGCCAGCCCCGGCGTGCCCCCGAGCTTAGCCGACCTTGATTCTACGCGCAGGAACGAGCCCGGGATCGGTGGGAAATCAAACCGAGGGAGTCACCCCGCCCGACGCGGGCAGCCGGACTTTGAAGAGACTTCCCCGCCCGACGGCGCTCTCGACTTTCACCATGCCGCCATGGAGGTGCACGAGGTGCTTGACGATGGCCAGCCCCAGTCCGCTCCCGGGACGCGCCTTCGAACGCGAGCGGTCGATCTGATAGAAGCGCTGGAAGATCTTTTCCTGTTCGGCTCGCGGGATGCCCGGCCCGAGGTCCTGGACCGAGAAGCCAATCCAGCCCGGCTCCCGGAAGGCCGTCAGCGTCACCGCGGAGCCCTCGGGCGAGAACTTGATGGCGTTGTCCAGGAGATTTCTCGCGATCTGGCGCAGCCTCCGCCGGTCCGCGAAGAAGGAAGCGTCCTCGTCGCCTTCGACCGCGACCGCGACGCGACGGCGCGCCGCCTCCGTCCCGAGATCTCGCGCCGTCTCACGGAGCAGACTGGCCACGGGCACGACTTCCCCCTTCAATTCCACGGAGCCGCTCTCGATCTGGGCCAGGTCCATCAGGTCGTCGATCAGCTCCTTCATGTGCGCCGACTGCCGCTGGATGAGCGCGATGAGCTCCCGCCGCTCCGATTCATCCGGGCTCGCTTCCTCGAGGGTCTCGGCCGCCGCGGCGATGGAGGCGATGGGCGTGCGCAGCTCGTGGGAGACGTCCGCGACGAACGTCCGGCGCATCGACTCCGTGCGCTCGAGGCGGGTCACGTCGCGAAGCACACCGACCGCCGCGGCGCGCGAGCCGGAAGGCAGTGGTACGACGCGCACCTGCCACACGAGCTCGTCGGCCAGCCGCACGATTCTCTCGGCTCCCTCGCCCGTCTTCAAGGACGCCTCGAAGACCTCGTAGAGCGATCGCAGGCGCAGCACGTCGTAGAGCGCGCGCCCCGCCGGTGTCGGGATCCCGACCATCTGAGAAAAGCGCTCGTTGGCCTCGACGACGTGAAGTCGGGCATCGAGGACCACGAGTCCGTCCGGCAGCTTCTCGAAGACGAGCGCCGTCAGGCGCCTCTCCGCTTGCGCTCCCTCGGCCGAGCGCGCCAGGGATTCCTTCATCCGCTGCAGCGAGGCCGCCAGGAGCTCGACCTCCTGACCGCCTCCCCGGGGCAGGTCGCGGGGCTCGCCGGAGGCGATGGCCGAGGCCGCCTCGGTCAGCCGGGCGATCGGCTCGGAGAAGCGGCGGGAAGCGAAGGTCCCGATCGCGAAGAGCAGGAGGCAGGCCAGCGCGATCGCCAGACGAGTCGTCCAGAGGTAGCCGCTCTCGAGCTCACGAACCCGGCCGGCGGCCACGGAAAGGCGCAGGACCTTCCCGTCCGGCAGCCGCCGCGCGAAGTAGAAGCGGTTTTCGTTCTCCGTCGCCGAGAAGCGGCGGGAGGAGCCTTGTCCGGTTCGGAGAGCCTCGAGGACTTCCGGACGTCTGGCGTGGTTTTCCATGTGCGGGACCTCGGCGGCCGGCAGGTCCGTGTCGTTGGCGACCTGGCCGTCGGGCAGAATCAGAGTGATCCGGCAGGCCAATTCCCGCGCGGAACGGCGCAGGAACGCATCGAGGAGATCCGGCGGCACGCCGCGCACGTCTTGAGCCAGGTGGTCGATCTCCCGGACGATGCGCTCGGTGATCCGGTCTTCGACCGCGCGCGAGATCGTCGCGTCCGTCACGGCGATCAAGGAGAGCGCCGCGGCCGCCGCGAGCCCCGCGAAGAGCACGGTGAAGAGGGAACGGAGCCTCATGGGGGACGAGAAGCGGAAAGCGGGAGGCGAGAGACAAGGAAATCCTGGGAGGGCCTCACGGGGACTGGGGATCGCGGTAGCGGTAGCCCAGGCCCACCACGGTCTCGATGCGCTCGTCTCCGAGCTTTCGCCGAAGCGACCGGATATGGACGTCCACCGTCCGCGTCTCCACGTCCGCATCGTAATCCCAGAGGCGGGCGAGAATCGCGTCGCGGGTGACCACCCGGCCGCGGCTGCGAATGAGCAACCAGAGCAGGTCGAATTCCTTCTTCGTCAGATGGACGCGCTCTCCGTTCAACCGGACCTCGAAACGCGCCCGGTCCACGTGGAGCGCACCGTCATCGAAGACCTCGTCTTCCGAGGTTTCGAACGAGGCCACGCGCCGCAGGTGGGCGTGGACCCGTGCAAGCAGCTCGCGCATGGAGAACGGCTTGGTGATGTAGTCGTCCGCGCCGATCTCGAACCCCAGCAGTTTGTCGCGCTCCTCGACCCGCGCGGTCAACATGATGATCGGCACGCGCCGCGTCTCGTCGGCTCGGCGGAGCTCCCGGCAGAGAGCCAGACCGTCGATGTCCGGCAGGTTCAAGTCCAGGATGACGAGATCGAACGGCTTCTCCTGGAGTGACGCCAGGGCCGCCAGGCCGGAGACGTAATGCTCGACCTGATACCTCTTCTCCTTGCGCAGGTTCAACCGGATCGTATAGGCGATGTCGGCGTCGTCCTCGATGAGGGCAATCCGCTTGACCGCGCCCCCCTCCTTCGGCGGGGACAGCGCGGCGCCGCGCCCGCGTGAAGAGGATGCTTTCACTCCAACCTCCCCTATCCAAACCGCCCGGTGATGTAGTCCTCGGTGATCTTCTGCCCCGGGTTGGTGAAGATCTTCTCCGTCCGGTCGTGCTCGACCAGGCGGCCGAGCATGAAGAAGGCGGTGTATTCGGAGACCCGCGCGGCTTGCTGCATGTTGTGTGTGACGATCGCGATCGTGTAGTCGCGCTTCAGGTCGTAGATGAGCTCCTCGATCTTCTGCGTGGCGATCGGGTCGAGCGCCGATGCCGGCTCGTCCATCAGGAGGACTTCCGGCTCAACGGCGAGAGCCCGGGCGATGCAGAGACGCTGTTGCTGGCCCCCGGAGAGTCCCAGCGCGGAGGAGTTCAGCCGCTCCTTCACCTCGTCCCAGAGCGCCGCGGCGCGCAGGGCCTTCTCCACGCACTCGGGCAGCTCGCCGCGACGGCAGAGCGAGTTGATCTTCAGCCCGTAAGCCACGTTCTCGAAGACCGACTTGGGAAACGGATTCGACTTCTGGAAGACCATGCCGACGCGGCGTCGCAGATCCACGACGTCCGTTCCGGATCCGTAGATATCGTTCCCGTCGAGCAGAACCTGTCCCTCCACGCGCGTGTCGGGGATGATGTCGTTCATGCGATTGAGGCACCGCAGGTAGGTGGACTTCCCGCAGCCGGAAGGCCCGATGAGGGCCGTCACGGACTTCTCGGGAATTCCGAGCGAGACATTGTGGAGGGCCTGGTTCGCTCCGTAGAAGAAGGACAACTCCCGCGTCTCCATACGGGCCGTGGTCCCCGGGGGGAACGGTCCTGCGGGTCGCGGCGGCGCGGGAGCGGAGACCTCCGGGGCCGTTACCATCGGAACAGCGCCCGGTTCTATCACGGTGGACGTTCCTTCGCTCATGTCCGGTGCATCCTTTCCAGACGCCGAGTGACAACTCTCGCCAGAACCGAGAAGGCGAAGACGAACGCGACGAGTACGAGGGCCCCGGCCCAGGCTTGACGGTGCCAGTCGTCGTAGGGAGAAATCGCGTAGGTGAAGATCTGTACGGTCAGCGAACCGATCGGCTGGTCCAGGCGCGTCGAGAAGTAACGGTTGTTGAACGAAGTGAAGAGGAGCGGCGCGGTCTCCCCGGCAATGCGAGCCAGGGCGACCAGGATTCCCGTCATGATGCCGGGCAGCGCGGCGGGAACCAGCACGCCGAAGGCCGCCCGGGCGCGCGTGGCGCCCAGCGCGAGAGCCCCTTCTCGCAGGGTCGAGGGCACGAGGTTCAAGAGCTCCTCGGTCGTGCGCGTGATGATCGGGATCATCATGAAACCGAGCGCGAGTCCTCCCGCGAGGGCGCTGAACCGGTGGACCGGAAGGACGGCGAGGCCGTACGCGAAGATGCCGATGACGATCGAGGGCACGCCGTTCAGGACGTCGGCCGTGAAACGCACGACCGAGGCGAAACGGGCCTTTCCATACTCCGAGAGATGGACTCCGGCGATCACGCCGATGGGGATCGCCAGGCTCGAAGCGATCACGATCAGGAACGAAGTCCCCAGGATCGCGTTGGCCATGCCCCCGCCCGCCTCGCCGACGGGTTTGGGCATCCTCGAGAAGAACGCCCAGTTCAGGGAGGCAAATCCCTGCTGGACGACGTAGAAGAAGATCAGGGCCAGGGGAATGAGGGCGAGGACCACCGCGAGACCGCAAAGCCAGACAACGAACTTCGACAAGATCCGACGGCGCGCCGGGAACCTCACGCGGCAGGCTCCTCGAGGACGGGGAGGGCCGGTTTCTTTTCCTTGACCTTGGCCTCACGGGTGACGCTCCAGATGAGCAGCCGTGAGAGCGCGTTGACGACCAGCGTGATGATGAACAGCACGAGCCCGATCTCGATCAAGGCATTCAGGTAAATATCCGTGTCGGCTTCCGTGAACTCGTTCGCAATGACGGCGGCCATGGTGTGCTGCGCCGCGAAGAGCGACGCGCTGATCCTCGGGTTGTTGCCGATGACCATCGTAACGGCCATGGTCTCCCCGATCGCACGTCCGAATCCGAGTATGACCGCGCCGAAGATGCCGGTCCGGCCGTATCGGAGCGCCGCCTGGATCGCCTCCCAACGCGTGGCGCCCAGCGCGTAGGCGGCCTCGCGCTGGGTGGCGGGGACCGCCTTCAAGACCTCCCGAGCGACGGAGGATGTGAACGGAATCACCATGACCGCCAGAATCAGACTCGCCGCGAGCATGCCGACTCCCAGCGGCGGCCCGGAGAAAAGGGGAATCCTCTTCATCCAGTCGGGCGTGTGGACTTCGAGCTGACGCACGATGGGGACGAGCACGAAGATCCCCCAGAGCCCGTAGACGATCGAAGGGATGGCGGCCAGGAGCTCGGTTAGGAACGTCAAGGGAGTCCGCAGCGGCCTGGGAGACAGCTCGGAAAGGAAGATTGCGATTCCCAGGGCGATGGGCGTCGAGAGGACCATCGCCGCCAGCGACGAGTAGAGAGTGCCCCAGATGAAGGGCAGAGCACCGAAATCTCCCGCGACCGGATCCCAGGTCGTCGTCCGCCAGAAGTTCAAGCCGAACTTGGCGATCGAGAGCCTCGAGTTCTGATAGAGCTCATAGCCGATCCCCGCCACGAGGATCGGCACGAGGAGCGCGAAGAACCCTGTCCCGAGCCGGAAGAAGCTGTCGCCGGACCTCTTTCCCGAGAACGCGGCCTTCGGCATGTCCTTACCCGCGATCGAGCCTAAATCTTGATCTTCTTGAGCGCGTTCGTCTCCAGAGCGACGACCTCCTTCGGCAGCGGAGCGTAGCCCAGTTCCGGCGCGAACTTCTGACCGTCCGCCAGCGCCCATTTCGTGAAGTCGACCATGATCCGAGCCCTCTGCTTGTCCTTGGGATTCTCATAGAAGAGCAGCCAGGTGAAAGAGGAGACCGGGTAAACGCCGTTGCCCGGAGCGTTGGTGACCGAGACTCGGAAATCGGGAGGCATTTGTTTGGCCGCCGCGGCCGCGGCGGCGGAGACGGAAGCCGTGGTCGCCTTGACGAACTCGCCGGCCATGTTCTGGACCGAACCGTAGTCGATTTTGTTCTGGAGCGCGTAGATCAGCTCGACGTAGCCGATCGAGCCGGGAGTCTGCTTGACCAAGCCGGCGACCCCCTCGTTGCCCTTACCGCCGATTCCCACCGGCCAGTTGACGGATGTCGCTATCCCGACCTTCTTCTTCCATTCCGGAGAGACCTTGGAAAGGTAGTCCACCCAGATGTAGGTCGTGCCGGAGCCGTCGGAACGGTGGCAGACCGTTATGTCGGTTCCGGGCAGCTTCACGCCGGGATTCAACTTCGTCAGCGCCGCATCGTTCCACTTGGTTATCTTGCCGAGGAAGATGTCTGCCAGAACGGGTCCCGTGAACTTCAGCTCCGCGTCGACCCCCGGGATGTTGTACACGGGAACGTCTCCGCCGAGCACCGAGGGGAAGTGGAGGATTTTGCCGGGCGCGGCCTGGAGCTGTTCGTCGGTCATCGGACCGTCGGTCGCGCCGAAAAAGACCGTTTGATTCGTCACCTGGCGGATGCCGCCGCCCGAGCCGATCGACTGGTAATTGATCTCGACCTCGGGGTGGAGCTTGTTGTATTCGGAGAACCACTTGGAATAAATCGGGTACGGGAACGTCGCCCCCGCCCCGTTGATCTGGATTTTTTGAGCCAACGCCGACGTCGCGGCCAGGGCCGCGGCCGCCAGGACCAGCATCGAGAATCGGACTGTTTTCATCGTTTCACCTCGCTCTGAAGATGAAGTTCCCGCGTTAATTTGGGGTGAAGGTGGCGTTAATTAGAAGTTGAAGAGCGTGTGGAGCGCATAGATCTTGGTCTTCCCGGGATCGGGGGTGACGTCGTTGAACTTGACCTCGGAGTAGTCCGCCAGGAAGGCGATCGTCTTGCCCCCCTCGAGAGGCGGCCAGTACGCGATGCCGGCGACCAACCGCTTCTTCTTCGGCTTCGGAGAGACGTCCTTGTTCTGGACGAGCTCGTCGTAGCGGAAGAGGCCCTCGATTCCGATCGGGGTCCGCGGCGTCACCCACGCCGACCAGCCGTCCCGGTTCAACTGAGTTTTCGTGACGCTCGTCTGGTCCTTGGCGTCCAGGTACTCGAACCCAGCGTCGACGTAGGGCTGGTCGAAGGTGATGTTGCCAATGATCCGCTCGCGCTTGGCGTCGGAGAAGTAATGGTCGCTGTCGTAGTAACCGGCAACTCGCAGTCCCTTCAGCACGGGCATTCCCGGCGCGGGCCGGACCGAGGCGCGGATCTGGATCGCCTTCTCGTTGTTGACGCCGTTCTGGTCGTTCAGGCTCTGGTAGCCGTCGCCGTTGTAGAAGCCCACGTGCAGGTCGCCGTAGTTCTGCGGGAAGGCGAAACGCGTGCTGACGCCGTAGTCCGACGAGATCAGGAAGCCCTCGACGTCGGTGAAGGTGGCTCCCTGGAACCGATACCGATAGGAGGCTTCGACGTAGTCAATGTACGGCGTCTGCTGGAGGCCGAAACGCAGCCACGAGCCCTTCGGCGCGAAATCGTCGAAGTTGACCTGTCCGTAGCCGTACTTGATCCGGAAGGTCTGGTTGCCCGAGAGCGAGCTGCCGGTTCCCGTTTCGGCGCGGATGTCCGGCGTAATCCGGAAGGCGAACCAGTGGGAGAGGCTTCCCGTCACGTTGATGTAGGCGCGCGTCAAATTGAAGGCGTTCTTGTGGATGGTGTTCTTGTCGCCGTCCACAACCTCCGGCGTGTCCTGATACGAGTAATCGGCGAAGAGGGTGATTCCGACGTTGATCTTGGGCGTGTCGTCCGGAGGCGTGTAGCCGGCGGCGGGCGTCACTTGCGCGCGGACTTCCCCGGCGACCATCAACCCGACGGCTGCGGCGCAGGCGGTCGTGAACCTGACAAGACGATCCTTCATGACTCTTGTTCCTCCTCTGTCTTGGCTGCCGACTTGTAAAGGGGGCCGGTCAACGGCGAAGGAAGTTCTTGTAAATTCGGCCTGAAGCCGGGAAGTCGCTGTCATCCCGAGGGCAAGGGGAAATCCGACGACGAGAGCGCTAACGGGAGGCGGCGGCTTCGATGACGGCGTCGGGGATACCGGCCTTCGTCCAGTCGATGATGTCTTCGGCGATCATTTTTCGAGAGAGACGCTGTCCCCGGGCGTACGCCAGGAGGACCTCGGGCGCGACCCCCGCGCGCATCATCTCGAGGAGCCTGGCCTTCAGCTCAGCCGGCGCGAGCGCGGGACTCGCGGCCATCCTCGGAGAGGAGAGCGGAATCGTGATGCCGCCGCGCGGCGCCTCCGGACGCAGCTCGGACAGCTCTCGGGCAGCCTCGGCGCTGCACGTGTATTCCTCGAACCTCACGCGGTACCAGCTTTCGCCGCGGCGCACGCACTCGGGGGACGTATCCCCCGAGGGGCACTCGAGATTGGGACGCGTTACCGTCCGTTCCGAGAGGACGAGCAGGACATTGCCCCCCATCCGCGCGGTCTCGAGGCGTTGCCGTCTGTAGGGGTCGTCCGTCGCCCTCTCGCTCTCCATCTGATCCATCGGCCCGGACGTCGCCAGGAGCCGGCACCCTTCCGGCAGCCG
>JBKPBH010000074.1:0-4876 GCA_046726795.1 Acidobacteriota bacterium | reverse complement strand
GGGGATCGCCTATGACCCGAAGAACGGAGAGTCCTTCGTCTTCTCCAAGGACAAGGGGGGCGACGAGCAGTACCAGATCTACCGCTACGACTTCGACGACGGCCGGATCTCGCTGGTCACCGACGGGAAGTCCCGCAACACGGGCTCCCTCTGGTCCGATTCCGGGCGGGCCGTCGTCTATGGCTCGACCCGCCGAAACGGAAAAGATGTGGATCTCTGGGTCGTCGATCCGCATGATCCGAAGACCGACCGTCTGCTGGCGCCTCTCTCGGGCGGAGGCTGGTCGGCGGCGGACTGGTCGCCCGACGACAAGAAGATCCTGGTCATCGAAGGAATCTCCGCCAACGAGACCTACGTCTGGCTGTTGGACTCGACGACGGGGGAGAAGACTCTCCTGACGTCGAAAGGAGGGAAGGAGAAGATCGCCTACGGCGGCGGGAAGTTCTCGCGCGACGGAAAGGGGATCTACCTGACGTCCGACAAGGATTCGGAGTTCCAGCGGCTCCTCTATCTCGATCTCTCGACGCGCCGGCAGAACTGGCTCACCCCCGACGACGCGGACGTGGACGAGTTCGACCTGTCGCCCGACGGAAAGACGATCGCCCTGGTCCGCAACGAGCGAGGGGCCGGAGTCCTCGCCCTGCTCGATACCTCCACGAGGAAAATGCGGCCCGTCCCGGGGGTCCCGCTCGGGATCGTCTCAGGCATCCGGTGGCACCGGGATGGCGGCGCGGTCGGCTTCACGGTCGGGTCCGCGCGCGCGACTTACGACGCCTATTCCCTCGATGTGCGGACCGGGCAGGTGGATCGGTGGACCTTCAGCGAGACGGGCGGCTTAAACGCCGGGACCTTCTCCGGCGCGGAGCCCATCTCGTGGAAGAGCTTCGACGGGCTCGAGATCACCGGGTTTCTCTATCGTCCGCCGGCCCGTTTCACCGGCAAGCGGCCGGTGGTCATCGAGATCCATGGCGGACCGGAAGGCCAGTCACGACCGGACTTCCTCGGCCGCGACAACTACGAGATCAACGAACTCGGCGTGGCCTGGATCCTCCCCAACGTCCGCGGCTCTTCCGGCTACGGCAAGACCTTCTTGAAGCTCGACAACGGATTCCTGCGGGAGAACTCCTACAAGGACATCGCGGCGTTGCTCGACTGGATCAAGACCCGGCCCGATCTCGACCCCGACCGGATCATGGTCTTCGGAGGGAGCTACGGCGGCCACATGACGCTCGCCGTCTCGACCTTCTACAGCGACCGCATCCGTTGCGCGGTGGATATCGTCGGACCGTCCAACCTCGTCACCTTCCTCGAGAACACGTCCGGCTACCGGCAGGACCTGCGCCGCGTCGAGTACGGCGACGAGCGGGACCCCAAGATGCGCGCCTTTCTCGAGCGAATCGCTCCCGCCAACAACGCCGAGAAGATCCGCAAGCCGCTCTTCGTGATCCAGGGACAGAACGATCCGCGTGTCCCGAGGAGTGAGTCCGAGCAGATGCTCGCGCGCGTTCGCAAGAACGGCACGCCTGTCTGGTACCTGATGGCGAAGGACGAAGGGCATGGCTTCAACAAGAAAGGGAACCGGGATTTCCAGTTCTACGCGACCGTCCTCTTCATGAAGCAGTTCCTGCTGAACTGACCGGCCATCGCGCGAGGGTCTGTTACGCTTCAACCCCGCGTGGACGCCCTTCAAAAACTGATCGGGTTCCTGGGCCGGCACTTCGGGCCGCCGCGGCTCTTTCTGCTGGTGGCGGGGTGGATCCTGGCGCTGGGAGCTTGGGGAATGGTGGCGCGCAATTACCTGCCGATGGAGCACCGGCTCCACTGGGAGATCCCGCTCGAGCTGCGCGCGCCGCTGTACGCCAAATTCGATTCCGGTTGGTATCTCTCGATCATGGAGTGGGGCTACGGCCCGCCGCCGCCGGTCGGGCACCCTTCCAGCCACGCCTTCTTTCCGCTCTATCCGATCACGGCCAAGGTCCTGCGCGACACCTTCGCGATGGACGGGTTTCACGCGGGTCTCATCGTCTCGTATCTCTGCATCTTCCTCGCCGCGTCTCTTTTCCTCCGGGAAGGGATCGAGCGCCTGGGAGAGGCCGGGGGCTGGCGAGCCGTCGCGTTCTTGCTTCTCTTCCCGACGGCGTTCTACTTCGCGGCCGTGTATGCGGAGTCCATGGAGCTTCTCTTCGCGCTCCTGGCCTTCCGGGGCGCCCGGAGAGGCGACACGCTGCGCGCTGCGATTTGGGGCGCGCTGCTGGGCCTGACCCGAGCCTTCGCGCTCGCCGCCGGCCCGGCACTCTTCCTGGCGGCGCTGGAGTCTCCGGGCAAGACCGGCGCACGCCGCTACTTGCGCGCGGCTTTTCTCGGGGCCGTCCCCGTCGTCGTCGTGCTCCTCTGGATCTTCGGCATGGGATGGGTCAAGCACGAGCCGGGGCTCTTCTTCCGCTCGATGGAGGGGTGGCATCGCGGGGCCAGCACGCTAGCCGGCGTCGAGGATTTCTTCCAAGGCTTCTCCGACCACGTCCGCCTGGGGGACCTGAAACGGGACTTCTCGCTCGTCCTCGATTACTTCATGGTCCTGGCCTTCGCGGCGATCGCCGTGTATCAGATCGTGCGGCGGCACTGGTCCGACGCCGCGTGGACGGCCTGCGCGATCGGCCTCCCGATCACGACGGGCCTGCCCGGCGGTATCCCGCGTTTCTTCGCCGTCGTCTATCCCGCCTCCTTCGCCCTGGCCGAGGCGACGCGGAATGCCCCCCGCGCCCGCGTCCTCCTCTGGACCGTCTCCGGCCTTCTCCTCCTCGCCGCCTCCGCCCGGTTCGTCAACTGGCAGTGGGTGGCCTGACCGGACGGGACGCGGGACTCGGGACGCGGGACTCGGACTTGGTTAACACATCGAGTTCCGAGTTCCGAGTACCGAGTTCCGCGCTTCGCGCATGAACCCGCGCGAATACGAGGCCCTCTACGAGACCGAGGACCGGCACTGGTGGTTTGTCGCGCTGCGGCGGGAGATCGCCCGGGCGCTCGAGCGGCATCCGGCGGGCCGTCCGGACGCGGCCGTGCGGTGGCTCGACGCGGGAAGCGGAACCGGCGGGCTTCTCGCGCATCTCGAATTAGGCCGCGAGGCGACTCGAGCCGGCGTGGACGAATCGCTGGACGCGCTCGCGCTGGCGCGCAGGCGGCGTCTCGCCGTCGCCGCGGGTTCGGTGACCTCCTTGCCGTTTCCGAATGAGTCGTTCGA
This sequence comes from Acidobacteriota bacterium, assembly GCA_046726795.1. Classification (GTDB taxonomy): domain Bacteria; phylum Acidobacteriota; class Thermoanaerobaculia; order UBA5066; family Gp7-AA6; genus JAWOLE01. The sequence continues at coordinate 1,638 of JBKPBH010000074.1, read as the reverse complement.
CCTCGTGACCTCGATCGACGTTCTCTGCCATCGGGACGTCCAGAAGGGCCCCGCGCTCGCCGATGCGCGGCGCTGCCTCCGGTCGGGAGGCGTCCTGGTCCTCCAGGTGCCCGCGTTCCACTGGCTCGCGAGCGAGCACGATCGGGCCGTATGGACGGACCGTCGTTTTCTCAGGCGCGAGGTCGAGAAACTCGTCCGCGAGGCGGGCCTCTCGGTGCGGGAGAGCTTCTACCGCGTCGGTCTTCTCCTTCCGGCGGCCGTCCTCGCGCGGCTCGCGAAACAGCGCGCGGGATCGGAGCGCGACGCGCGCTCTCAGGTCAGGCCCGCGACCCCTCTGGCCAACCGTCTCTTCGGCGGCCTCCTCCGTCTCGAGGCGGCAGCGGCCGCCGCCGGGCTGCGCCTTCCGTTCGGCCTCTCGGTCTTCTGCGTCGCGCAGAAACCCTGACGAGCTTCGGGATAGTCTTTCCCTATGATCCCGGTTTGGGAGCCGGTCCTGGACGGCAACGAGGAGCGCTACGTGCGCGATTGCCTGGCGACCAACTGGATCTCCTCGCTCGGCCGGTACATCACGCGCTTCGAGGAGGCCTTTGCGGGTTGGTGCGGGATGCCGCACGGGGTCGCGTGCTCGAGCGGGACGGCGGCGCTGCATCTGTCGCTCGTCGCCCTGGGGATCGGGCCGGGGGACGAGGTCATCATCCCGGATTTCACGCTCATCGTGTCGGCGAACACGGTGATCCTGGCGGGGGCGAAACCGGTCCTGGTCGACGTGGACCCGAGGACCTGGTGCCTGGACCCGGGGAAGATCGAGGAGAAGATCACGTCCCGCACGCGGGCGATCATGCCCGTCCACATGTACGGCCATCCCTGCGACATGCCGGCGATCGAGGAGATCGCGAGGCGGCACAATCTGGCGGTCGTCGAGGACTGCGCAGAGGCGCATGGCGCCGAGATCGCGGGGCGGAAGGTCGGCACCTTCGGGGACGCGGGTTGCTTCAGCTTCTACGGCAACAAGATCCTGACGACCGGCGAGGGGGGCATGGTGCTCGTCCGCGACGCGGCGCTCGCCGCGAAGCTGAGCCTCCTGCGGGACCAGGGCTTCGAGGCTCCGCGCTTCGTCCATCGAATCGTGGGATTCAACTACCGCTTGACCAATGTCCAGGCGGCGATCGGCCTCGCCCAGACCGAGAAGGCGGACGAGAAGGTCCACCGGAAGCGGGAGATCGCGAGCTGGTACCTGAAATTGCTCGAAGAGAGCGAGGACGTCGAGCTGCCTGTCGAGGCCGCTGGCGCGAAGAACGTCTACTGGATGCTCGGCGTCAAGCTCGGACCGCGCTTCGCGCAGGGACGGGACGCGGTCATGGACGAGCTGAAGGCGAAGGGGGTCGAGACGCGCGCCTTCTTCTGCCCGATGCACCGGCAGCCGGTCTTCCGGGATGGCGGCGATCCCCGCTTCCCCGACGTGCGCGGCGACTACCCGGTTTCGGACGACCTCTGGAATCGCGGCCTGTATCTCCCCTCCGGCCCGGGCCTGACGCGCGCCCAGGCGCAGGAGGTCGTCGAAAAGCTGCTCGAATGCGAGCGGCCTTCATCCTCTCCCTCCGGAAGAGCGCAGGGTGAGGGCGCGAGCCCCCGTCGAGC
>JBKPBH010000073.1:0-19675 GCA_046726795.1 Acidobacteriota bacterium | reverse complement strand
GTTGCTGGGGAGAGGTTTACGTTGCGAGGCGCCGTCGCGGGACTGAGTACCGGACTCCTGTCGATCCACAACACCGAGAGTGTCTCAGGGGCGCGTGCGGGCTACTTCCTGGCCGACTCTACGGGTTTTGGCTCGACGGGCGTTGCCGGGTTCGAGTCGGCGGGGAGCGGTGTGACCGCCGGAGTTTTTGGGCAAGCTAGCTCCAGCACGGGGGATACGGCGGGAGTCTCAGGTATCGCCACTTCAACGACGGGACGAGTCTATGGCCTCCGCGGCCAGACCTCCAGCACGGCGCCCGGCGCGGCCGGCGTCTATGGAGTTGACGGCAGCGGCGATCCCCGATTGGGGATCGGCACCCTCTCCGCCGGCGTCCGGGGAGGAAGCACGACCGGAATTGGCGTCGAAGGGTTTTCCCGTTTCGGTGGCGTAACCGGTGACCTCGTCGACAGTGCGGGGAACTCACTGACGGAAGGTATTCTTGGTTTCTTGGGTGCGGGCGTTTTCTATTCAGGGGGTCTGGCCGGGACCGGCACCAAGAGCTTCGTGGAGCCACATCCCACCGACGCATCGAAGATCATTCGGTACGTCTCGCTCGAAGGGCCAGAGTCCGGGACGTACTTCCGGGGCCGTGGGAGACTCCAGCGAGGGCTCGCGACGATCGAGCCGCCGGAGGATTTCCGCATGGCCACCGATCCTCAGAGTCTGAGCATTCAGGTCACCCCAATCGGCGAGATGGCCACAGTCGCGGTCGTGCGGATCGGCCTCGACGGCATCGTTGTGAAAGGGTCCCGCGACGTGGAGTTCTTCTACCTGGTCAATGGAGTCCGCCGGGCATACAACCACTGGGATCCGATTCAGGAGAACGAGAGGTTCTTCGTTCCGGAGTCGCCGGAGGCGAAGCTGCCGATCTATCTGAGCGAGGAGGAGCGCGGCCGGCTGATCGCCAACGGCACCTACAACGCGGACGGTACGGTGAACATGGAGACGGCCGAGCGGCTGGGCTGGGCGAAGGCCTGGAGGGATCGGGAGGAGCAGGCAAAGGCTGCCGCAGCGGCGAACGCGGCGGCGAATGTCGCAAGGTCGGCCGAAAGGAAGTAAAGGCCGACGTTTTCTCCCGCAAAGAGACCGGGAATCCGCTGTCTCACAAAGTCAGTTCGGCTCGAACCTGAGCCGATCCGCTTTGTCACACTTTCGTCACACTGACGGTCGGGGAGGCTTAACGAGCAAGGGAAACACCGTACTGGTGCGGGTTTCCGGGCCTCGCCGCTCTGAAAGGCTGAGGGTTCGATTCCACCCCCCACAGCCATCTTCCCGGATAACGGGAGCCACTCCGTGCAAGCGGGCTCGTCCCTTCCGACTCCAGTCACGCCGGGGATTTGCCCGGGTGTCCCGGGAGGGTGGTCGAAGTTAGACGCTTGATCGAGCGCCCCGTCGCCGACGCAGAACCACACCCCATAGGGTTGGGCGGGAGGGAACGAGAGTTGACTGCTACATCTTCTTCTTGCTCGGGTCGTCCGCCGGATTGATGTAGACGAGCTTCCAGGGCCCGATCGTCGAGAGTTGGATCTCTGTCTCCCCGGTCGTCCAGAAGTAATGGTGGACATGGGGCCGCATGGACGTATAACTTCCGGCGGGCATCGCGTCCCCCTTGCTATCGTCGAACTTGTCACCCAGGCCGATGTGGGCTGTCCCCGAGATGACTGTCACCCGTTCCACGTTGGGATGCCAGTGCGGCATGATCTTGTAGCCGTCCGGCATCTTGATGCGCATCGCGAAGTAGCCGGCCTTGCCGGGGTCTCCGTCGAGGACGGCGGTCTTTGCGCCAGCGGGAAGGATCGGCGGCGCATCCGTCCATTTGATGCTGGAAGGGGTGAAGACTTGGTGCTCGGGCATCTTCTCCGCGGCGGCCGATTTTCCCGGGGCCGCCTTCTTTTCCTGCGCAGACAGCGCCGCGACCGCGCAGACGAGCACGAGAGAGAACGCGAGAAACGAAGTCGTCTTCATTGGCGTAAAACCTCCTGGAAGCTTCCGGGCTGCGAATTTCATGCCCGGCGCGGGATCCTCCAGGTCACGAAGGTTCCGTGAGACGGGGAATCCTCAGGGCGTTGGCCATCTCGATGTTCTCCGGGCCCTGGAGGCTCTCGTCCGCCGGGGTTCCGTGTCTCGGTGTTCTGAGAGGACGGGGGTTCGATTCCCCCCACAGCCATTTTATGAATCGTCCGGCGCTCTGCCGGCATCAAATCATCGGCATGGCGTCTCCGTGAAACACCCCTCGAGAAGACTGCCTGTCTACGAGAACCTCGAAGAACGGGAGCAGCTCCTCGCCCGGACCTGGGAGAGGCTCGATCCGAAGTTCCGGGCGCCGAATCAGGTTCTCGGAAGACGTTCGACGATCGGCTGTGTTGCGCTCGAGATCACTCAGCGGTGCAACCTCGACTGCACTCTCTGCTACCTCTCGGAAAACGCCGAGTCGGTCCGGGACCTGCCGCTCGAGGTTCTCTTCGAGCGGATCGACCGGATCCGCGAGACCTACGGACCGGGCGTTGGCGTCCAGGTGACGGGCGGGGACCCGACTCTGCGCCGCCGGGATGAGCTCGTCGCGGTGGTCCGGCGCGTGGCCGAACGGGGCTTACGCCCCTCGCTGCTCACCAACGGCATCCGCGCGACCCGCGATCTGCTGACGGAGCTCGCCCGGGCGGGACTCGTCGACGTCGCCTTCCATGTGGACACGACGCAGCGCCTCAAGAAGTATCCGACCGAGGAGGCGTTGAACGCTGTTCGACGAGATTACATCGAGCGGGCGCGCGGGCTGAAGCTTGCCGTGATCTTCAACACGAGCGTCCACGCGGGGAACCTGGAAGACGTCCCGATGCTGGCGCGTTTTTTCAAGACTCACTGCGACGTGGTGGGCATGGCTTCCTTCCAGGTCCACGCCGTGACTGGCCGGGGCGAGTGGCGCGAGCGCGCGCCGCAGGTCACGCCGGAGGCGATTGCGGAACGGATCCGTCGGGGCGTCGGGCTCCCTCGCCTGGCGTGGGACACGGCGATGGTCGGACACCCGAGCTGCAACCGGGGGACGATGCTCGCCGTCGTCGGCGAAACGCCGGTCGACGTGCTGACGGACCGCCGTCTCTACGAGCGCTTCCTCGAAGAATTTCGCCATGTCCCGTTCGACCGCCGCGACGTTCCGGCTACGGCCCGCCGCGTGATCGCGGCGGCGCTCCGGAACCCGTACTGGCTGATCCGAGGCGGAGCCTTCTTGCTGCGAAAGCTCTGGTCCGTCCGGCGAGAGCTTCGCCGGCGCGAGCGGGTCGGGAAGATCACGTTCTTCATTCACAATTTCATGGACGCGGCGCACCTGGATCCCGAGCGCATCCGCAATTGCTCCTTCATGGTCATGACTGAGGAAGGCCCGGTCTCCATGTGCGAGGTCAACGCGCGGCGCGACACCTTCGTTCTGAAACCGGTCCGCATGCCAGGGCCCGCCAGGCGGCAATTCGACCCCCGCACGGGCCGCATCGAGGAGGATCGCCCTTCCGTCCGGCCGGTCGAAGCCAGACCCTGACGGGAAGACGGGTTTGGGTTCAAACATCACCGCTTGTTGACGACCCAGTCGTAGGGGATGAACTCTTCTTTCCAGCCGGCCGGGATCTTCGCTTCCCGATACGGGTTGACGTACGCGGTCAGCGAGGCCGCCTGCTTCAGGAAGTCTCCCGTGTAAAAGCGCAGGATGTCAGAGAACCGGACCGTCTTTCGGTCCGGCAGGAGCTCCACGTTGCGCTCCTCGTTCAAGAACAGCTTCGCCGCGGCCCCGAGCTGCTCCTCGAGCCGCTCGGCCTCGAAGGGAACCCGCGGAAGCCGCGGGCAACCGCGCACCATGCAGTTCAAGGCGAAGTGCACGCGTGGATCGCCGATCGGCCGCACGACCTTCGTTTCGAGGGTGTTCAAGGACATCGCCTTCCCGCCGATCGTGAAGCGGGTGAGGCCGAAGAAACGGATCTTGATCGATTCGAGCTCCGGCGGAATACCCAGGCGCACCACGTTGTACATCGCGAGCGCGTTGTACGCATTCAGCCAGTAGGCGAGCCTGGCCTCCCGGGTAGGAAACGCGGCCGGGTCTTTGCCGGGACTGGTCGTCGAGATCCAGGCGACGAAGGCCTCCAGCTCCTGTGGCTTCTCGGCCAGGCCGGCGAAGTCTATTCGCCCGCGCTCGTCCACATGCCGGGAAAGGACCCCGGCCCAAGCCTCCAGCGGCGAGGCGGGCTCTCGGGGCGCGAGCCTGGGCGGGGGCACGTTCGTGCATGCCACGAAGGCAAACACGAACCCGGCGAGACCAAGATGCTTCTTCATCAACGCCCAGCCTCGCCCGTGCCGCGGCGATCGCCAATCACCCGGTGGATTCGCCCGGGGTGTGAGCGACAAGATAGGCAATCCTAATACGCCCGGCTGCGTGCGACACCCGTATGAGATCGGGACTCCCCACACTTCCGGCTAGGCGGAACGCTCCGCTCTGTCCTTCCGCAACTGCTCCAGCGTCGCCTGCATGCGGGCGTGCACCTCGAGCGCGAGCGGCGTCGCGTCCTTCGCCGTCAGGCCCTCGGTCGGAACCGGGTCGAGGACCCGGATGCGGAGGCGGCCACGGCGCGCGCGATGGCGGTTCGTATCTACGATGACGGCCAGCGGCCCGGCAACGATCGGGATGATCGGCGCGCCGGCGGCGATGGCCAGGCGGAAGGCGCCGCTCTTGAAGGCGAGGAGCTCGGCGCTCGTGTTGCGGTGACCTTCCGGCATGAACCAGACAGCGATCCTCTCCGCTCGCATGGACTCGGCGGCCTTCTCGAGAGAATCACGGGCCTGGCGCGCGTCGCTCCTGTCGATGATGAGGTTGCCCGAGAGGCGATAGAACCATCCGAAGACCGGGATCCTGCCGATCTCGCGTTTGCCCGCGGAGACGGTCCGGCGCGGAAAGACCGAGCCGAAGGTCACGACGTCCAGGAAGCTCTGATGGTTGGCGACGATCACACAGGGGCGGAAGGCCTCCATGCGTTCCCGGTTCTCGACCTCGACCCTCCACCCCATCATCCGGGTCAGCCCGCGGCAGAACACCTTCCCATAGACGTAGAGCGTCTGGCGGTTGCGCGGCCGGATGAGCAGCCAGACGATTCCGGCCGCCGAGCAGAGAAGGAACCAGAGGCCGCCGAAGAAGAACCCGAAATAGAAGTGGAGTTTCTCGCCGACAGCTCTCACGCCGTCGCCTGCCAGTTGTCCCGCGCGCCCTCGGGCGGGACCCAGTCCGGCAGCGGCATCAAGAGGAAAACAGACAGGGCCTGGACGTACGGCTCGTACATCGCCCGAAGGCTCGAGAACTTCGTAAGACACGCCTCGTCGCAGCGCAGCCGATAGCCCGCGTCCGTCAGGAATTTCTCGACGCGCTGCATCTCGGAGGCGGGGAGACGGTCGGAAGCTGGCGGCGACGGCTTCAGGTGAAACACCGCGCAGAGGTCCACGACGGCGTGACGCGCCATCGCGAAGGTCAGCCGCGCCGTGCGAACGGGGCCCTCCTCGATCCGGGCCATGGCCAGGCAGCAGGCGTCGAGAATCGTCGTCAGAGCCGCGACCCAGGACTGGTTGTCATGCTGCGAGCGGAAATAGGAGAGGACCGGAAATGAGACGTGGCTCTCGAGCAGCTCGGCGGACCAGCGTTCCCACCGGCGCAGCAGCTCGTGGAGGTCCTCCGCCCCGTCCCGGCTGTGGCGGCGCAGCAGTTGCGCCGCCGTCGGCGGCGAGCCGGCCCGCGCGTCCAGCAGCGAGATGTTGACTTCCCGCCGGGAGAATGCCTGCGAGATCATCGGAAGGTAGCCGATCACGAGCGCCAGGAAGGCGAATCCCATTCCGGCCTCGAGCACTGTGAGGGCTCGCGCGACGGCCGTCTTCGGCGTCACGTCCCCCAGGCCGAGCGTGAAGAAAGTCGAGCCGCTCATGTAGAGGTCCTCGCGGAACCCGATCAACCCGATAGGTCCCGCCAGCTGCGAGCCCAGTCCCCAGTGCAGCAGCCCGAAGGAGACCACGAGGCCCACCGCCCAGAACACCAGTAGGAGGATGAGCGAGAGCGGTCCGAAAACCATCAGGACGTTCTCCCGGCGGTTCCCCTCCGGGACGCTCTTCGCCGCGGCCCTCCAGGGCGTCCAGAGGAGACGGTAGAAGAGACGCGTCAGCCGGAATTCGCGCGAAACGCGGCGGGACAGGATGATCGTCTCGAAGGCGTCCCAGAGGATGACGAGGACGAGGACGACGGCGAGCGCGACGGCCCAGGGATGCATGACGGAGAAGTCTAATGTTTAGCAGGCTGTTGAAATATGTCGTGTCTGGCTGTCGGCCGCAGGCATTCGCTTCGCGAACGGCCGCCGAGAGAGTCTAAGACCGGGCCTGGCTCACGGGGCAACCTCTTGAAAACTCTCGGCTGCCGGTCGCAACGCGACCGCCGCACCCGAAAGCCTCGCCGCTCCTCCCCGATGAACGAGGACTGGCGAGGGACCTTCCGGTCCCCCGAGCCCCCAGGGACGATCGCCTTCGTCGCGGCTCCTGGCATCCGACCCTGCGGCGCTCGCAACGCCACTCCACACCCTTTTTCAGCAACCTGCTAAGGCCGTCGATCCAGGTCAAGAACCCCCTGTCATTCTGAAACGGAAACCACGAAGAACGCACTCCCGACGGGGCGGAGCAGCCTGGGAGGACACCACGCGACTCTCACGACGGAGACGGCTCCGGTTACTTCTTGGGCGGCCTGGAGGGCCTCAGATCCAGCCGCGAGGGGATGGCGCGATCCGGATAGCGCACGAGATCGCAGACAGCGCGCGCGACGTCTTCGGAGGCGAGCATCCAGGAGGTCTCCCGGCTGCCGTGGGAATGCGAGAACTCTGTCGCGACGGACCCGGGCAGGATCGCCGCGATGCGGATCCCGTCGTGCCGCAGGTCGAGCATCGCCGCGTCCGACAGGCCGAGGAGCCCGAACTTGGACGCGTTGTACGCGGCGCCTCCCGAGAAGGCGTTCACCGCGGCGAGCGAGGCGACGTTGACGATGAAGCCGCCGCCCCCCTTTTTCATCAGGGGCGCGGCGTAATGGATCGCGTAGAAAGCCCCGAAGAGGTTCGTCTCGAGCACGTCGCGGAACCGCTCCGGGTCCATCTCGTCCACACGCGCGAACCCCCCGATCCCCGCGTTGTTGACGAGGACGTCCAACCGGCCGAACTTCCGCCCGGCCCATTCGATCAGCGCCTTCTGTTCCTTCTCCTTCCGGGCGTCCGCGGCGAAGCCTTCGACCCGCACGCCGTCCCGCCCGAACCTCTCGACCGCGCCGGCGACGGAGCCCTCTGTTCGGCCGGAGATCGCGACGGTGAACCCGTCGGCGGCGAGGCCGCGAGCAATCGCTTCCCCGATCCCGCGTGTGCCCCCGGTGACCAGTCCGACGCGCCCGAGGTCTGCCATGTGGCTTCATCCTACCCGAGCGGAAAAGGCCGGGACCGGCCCTCATCAAGATCCCGGGAGGCGGAAATAAGTTCAAACCCGTGTGAAGCTTAACGATTATGCCGTACTGAATGCGGCGCTCGGGCAGAGCTTTTGAATAGGAGCGGAGCGTGCGAAATCCCTCCGTCCGGGCCGCCCTTCTCGCGACGGTCTTCGCCGCCGCCTTTGGCGCCGGCGGCTGCACGGTCATCAGCGACCTCATCGGATCGGAGAAGCGGGACGTCTACAAGTTCGACCATCCTTTCACCGTCTCCGACCCCGCCTTTCGGCGCTCTCTCGACACCTTCGGGACCGCGATGATTCCCGGCAACACCGCGGAGCTCTTGAAGAACGGCGATCAATTCTTTCCGGCGATGACGCAGGAGATCCGCCGCGCACAGAGAACCGTCAACCTGGAGACGTACATCTTCCAGCCGGACGAGGCCGGCCGTCAGTTTGCCGACGCCATGATCGAAGCGGCGCGGCGAGGCGTCGAGGTGCGCCTCCTGATCGACGCCTGGGGCAGCAAGCTCGGCGATTTGCAGGATCGGCTGGAGAAAGCCGGCGTGAAGTGGCGCAAGTACCGGCCCGTCCGTCTTTTCTCGATCTACAAGGTGGGGAAGAGGACCCACCGAAAGATCCTGATCGTGGACGGCAAGGTCGCCTTCACGGGCGGCATGGGAATCTCCAAGCAATGGCTCGGGAACGCGCGCAACTCGAAGGAGTGGCGGGACACGCAGGTGCGGGTCACGGGCCCCGTCGTGGAGCAGATGCAGGCGATCTTCGCCGAGGACTGGACCTATACGACCGGTGAGATCCTGGCAGGCGAAAAGTTCTATCCGAAGCCCGACGGGCCGGCCGGTCCCGTGCAGGCGCAGGCGATCAAGGCCTCGCGCGGAGACGCCTCCTCGCTCGCCAAGATGTTCTATTACGTGGCGATTCAGTCGGCGGCGAAGAGCATCTACATCCAGAACGCATATTTCCTACCCGACAGGCAGGTGCGCGATGCCCTGGCCGCGGCCGTGGCGCGCGGCGTGGACGTGAAGGTCATGGTCCCCGGCCGGCACATCGATCTGCCGATGGTGCGGTTCGCGTCATGGCTGCACTACGGGGACATGCTCCGGGGGGGTGTGAAGATCTACGAGTACAAGCACACGATGATGCACAACAAGACCATGGTGGTGGACGGGGTCTTCTCGACGATCGGCTCGATCAACTTCGACACGCGTTCGATGAACCGCAACGCCGAGGAGAGCCTCGCCTTCTACGACAGCGCCTTCGCCGCGAAGATGGAGGAGATGTTCTCGGACGACCTCAAGCAATGCAAGGAGATCACCCTTCATGACTTCAATCACCGCGGGTTCGGCAAGCGCGTTACCGAGGTGCTCTCGTATATCTGGGAGCCGTACTACTGATGCAGGTGTCTCGGGTCGGGACATCGAGCCTGGCGTTCTGTCTCGCGATCTTTCTGCTTCCGGCCGAGGCGGTGGCGGCCAGCCGGCCGGAGGCGGAGCAGGCGAAGATCGACTGGCTGCTTAAGGAGGTCGGCAACTCGGGGGCGACCTTCATCCGCAACGGGAAGGAGTACGACGCGGCCCAGGCCGTTTCGCACCTGAAGACCAAGCTCCTCTTCGCCGGCAGGCGGGTGCAGACCGCCCGGCAGTTCATCGTCGGGGTCGCCTCGCACTCGGAGGCGACCGGGAAACCCTACGAGATCCGGCTGGCCGACGGAAAACAGGGGCGCCTGCAGGCCTGGCTTCTCGAGCGTCTGGCGGTCTTCGAGAAGGGCGAGTCGGCCCAACGGCCCGCGTCCGTCCCGACGCCCGGGCCCTCTCCCTCGACTTATGGAAGAGGGTCGGGGTGAACGCGGCTTCTAAGATTCTTCAGGAAGTTTCGGCAGCGACGGCCGGCGTCGTCTCGAAGGGCTCCCGCGCCAGGTTGAGCCCCCAGTAGAGGATCGCGGCAACGAAGAATCCGACGAACCAGCCGTAGGAATACAGGGGCTTCAGAGCCGGGACGACGAGGCCTCCCCAGGCGAGCGCACAGCCGGCGAGCGTGGCCACGACGGCTCTCCAGTTCCACCCTCCCGCGTAGCGATAGACGCCGTGCGTCAGGTAGAGGTCCTCGAGCCGCAGGCGCTTCCGGCGCACCAGCCAATAGTCGGCGATCAGGACTCCGGCGATCGACCCGAGCCCTCCGGAGTAGCCGACCAGCCAGGAAAAGATGTACTGCGATGGGTCGTCGAGCAGCCGCCAGGGGCGCATCGCGATTCCGAGCAGGCCCGTGATGAGGCCGCCGGTCTTGAACCGGATCCAGCGGGGGAACGCGTTGGAGAAATCGTTGGCCGGCGACACGACGTTGGCGGCGATGTTGACGGCGAGCGTCGCGACGACGGCCGTGAACATCGAGATCGCCACGACGATCGGAGCCCGGAACTGCCGGGCCAGCTGCATCGGGTCCCAGATCGCATGGCCGTAAATGAGGATCGTCGCGCTGGTGATCAAGACGCCCATCGCCGCGAAAACGGACATCGTCGTCGGAAGCGCCATGACCTGGCCGATGATCTGCTCTCGCTGGCTGCGGCCGAAGCGCGTGAAGTCGGGCATGTTCAGCGAGAGGGTCGCCCAGTAACCGATCATCGCCGTCAGAGAGGGAACGAAGATCGGGAAGAACTCGCCGAAAGTACGGAACTTGCCGGCCTGCGCGAGAAGGGGGCCGAACCCGCGCGCGCTCCGGATGGCCCAGACCAGCAGGATCGCCGTCATGACGAGCACGAAGGGGGCGGCCCAGTTCTCCACCTTCCGCAGCAGGTCCATGCCGCGGTAGATGATGAAGACGTTGATGCTCCAGAAGAGGAGAAAGGAGAGCCACTCGGTCGCCGGCCTTCCCCAGAGGCTCCCGAGCAGCCGCGGCCACGACGGAAACAACGCGGAGAAGAGCGTCTGGAAGGCCTCGCCCCCGATCCAGGACTGGATCCCGAACCAGCCGCAGGCCACGATCGCGCGCATCAGGGCGGGCAGGTTCGATCCCAGGGTGCCGTACGCGGCTCGCGCGAAGACCGGGAAGGGGATTCCGTACTTGGTCCCCGGGTGGGAATTCAACAGGATCGGCGCGAGGACGATCGTGTTTCCGAGCAGGATCGTGAGCAAGGCTTGCCACCAGTTCATTCCGACCGAGATCAGGCCCGCGGCGAGGTTGTAGGTCGGGATGCAATGCGCCATCGAGATCCAGAGCGCGGCGTAGTTGTACGTCGTCCAGTTGCGCCGCGAGACAGGCACGGGAGCGAGATCCTTGTTGTAGAGCGGACTCGTCTCGATGCGGGTCGTGTCGATGAGCTCCACGCGTCCGTCGCCGTGCTGCTTCGTGTTGGGGAACGCCGCCGTTCGCATGGCGCCTCCGCCTCCTGATCGCTGGTGAGTCCCATACTCTAACCGCCTTGTCCGCAGCCGTCGCTTTGTGTTTCGGCCGGGTGTCCATAACAATCCGGGCTAGAATTCGCGTCACGGCGATTACGTCAACCGAGGCTTCTCAACCAAGACCGTGAGCGTCTTCGAGTTCATTCTGCGCAGCCGCCGAGTCGTCCGGCCGGAAGCGGTCGGTCCGGCCGACGTCTTGGTGCGCGGAGGCCGCATCGCCGATGTGATTCCGGAGAGCCGGCCCGGCAAGGCCGAGGCCAGGCTCGCGGGCATCCCCGTCCGGGACGTGGGCGATTCCGTCGTCATGCCGGGGCTCGTGGACACGCACGTGCACATCAACGAGCCCGGCCGCACCGAGTGGGAGGGGTTCGAGACGGCCACGCGCGCGGCGGCGGCGGGAGGCGTGACGACGCTCGTCGACATGCCCTTGAACAGCGTTCCCCCGACGACGAGCCGGCAAGCCTTTCATGAGAAGGGCGAAGCCGCGGCGGGCCGTCTCCGCGTGGACGTCGGGTTCTGGGGAGGCCTCATCCCGGAGAACACGGCGGAGCTGTCTCCGCTGCGGGCGGCGGGCGTGTTCGGGTACAAGTGCTTTCTCTGCCCTTCGGGCGTGCCCGAGTTTCCCGCGGTCTCCATGCACGACCTGAACCTCGCGACCGAGCTCCTGGGCGACACGCGGCTGCTCGTCCACGCCGAGTGGCCCCAGCTCCTGCGATCCTGGCAGGGAAGGCGCGACAGCCATGCGAGCTACGTTGCTTCGCGCCCTCTCGCCGCCGAGAACGAGGCCGTCGCGCGGATGGTCCGCCTGTCCCGCGTATCGCGGACGCCCGTTCACATTCTGCACCTGTCCTCGGCCGAAGCCCTGGACACGGTCGCGAAGGCCAAGGCCGAGGGGCTCGCGGTGACCGCGGAGACCTGCCCTCACTATCTCTGTTTCTCTGCGGAAGAGGTCGCGGACGGCGCCACCGAGTTCAAGTGCGCGCCGCCCATCCGCGAACGCGAGAACCGCGAACGGCTCTGGGAAGGCCTGGCCGCCGGGACCCTCGACATGGTCGTCTCGGACCACTCTCCGTGCCCGCCGGAGTTGAAGAAAAGGGACTCTGGCGACTTCGCGCAAGCCTGGGGCGGCATCTCGTCGCTCGGCCTGACGCTCGCGGCGACCTGGACGGCCGCGACCGAGCGCGGTTTCTCTCTCGAACACCTGACGCGCTGGATGTCGACGGCTCCGGCCACGCTCGCCGGTCTGTCGTCTTCGAAGGGGACGATCGCCCCGGGGAAGAACGCCGATTTCGTGGTCTGGAACCCGGAGGCCGAATGGCGCATCGAGCCCGAAACGCTGCACCCGCGCCACAAGCTCACGCCTTACGCCGGGCGCGTCGTCAAGGGCATCGTCGAAACGACGTACCTGAAGGGGAGGAAGATCTACGAGCGGGGCCAGTTCCTCTCGACTCCGCGCGGAGAGATCCTCCTGTCCGCATAATCGGATCGTATGGAAGACTTCCGGGCACTGGTGGATCTGGCCTCTGAGAGGCTGGGCGGCTCCGTGATTGCCGCCAACGACGAGTTCTTCGCGGCCAAGGAGAATCTCGTCCGGGACGCCCGCCCCGTCTTCCGCGAGGGGGAGTACACGGAGCGCGGCAAGTGGATGGACGGATGGGAGACGCGCCGCCGCCGAGAGCCGGGCCACGATTGGGCGGTCGTGCGGCTGGGATTGCCCGGTCTCCTCGAAGGCGTCGTCGTGGATACGGCGCACTTCAAAGGCAACTTTCCGGAATCCTGCTCGATCGAGGCGTGCGAGGCCTCGGGGCATCCCGACGCGGCGCAACTGACGGGTCCGGAGACATCCTGGACCGAGGTCCTGCCGCGAACGCCTCTCCAGGGAGACTGCGAAAACGCCTTCGCGGTCCGGCCCGTGCACCGATCGACGCACCTGCGCCTGAACATCTTCCCCGACGGCGGCGTGGCGCGCCTGCGCGCCTTCGGCCTGGTGGCTCCGGATTGGGAGAGGCTCGCGCGCGCGGGAGGCCTCGTGGACCTGGCGGCGGTCGAGAACGGCGGGCTCGTCGTCGCGGCGAGCGACATGTTCTTCGGCTCGCGCCAGAGCCTGATTCTGCCCGGCCGCGGCCGGGACATGAGCGACGGCTGGGAGACACGGCGTCGGCGTGGACCCGGGAACGACTGGGCGATCGTTCGCCTGGGACGCGAAGGCGTCATCCGTTCCGTCGAGGTGGATACGCTCCATTACAAGGGGAACGCTCCCGGAAGCTGCTCGATCGAGGCGGTCCGCGCCGAGGGAGAGCGCCTCGAGGCCCCGGGCGGCTCCGCGGCCTGGCGCGAGCTTCTGCCGCGTTCGCCCCTTCAGCCGCACACCCTTCACCGTTTCGAAGAAGAGCTCGCAGACGCCGGTGTCGCGACGCACGCTCGTTTGAGCATCTTTCCCGACGGCGGGGTGAGCCGGTTGAGATTGTTTTCCCGGTTGTGACCGGACTGGAACGGTTCAACGCGCTGACCGGACCCGAAGCGGAAGCCGAGCTGCTCGGCTGCTGCGGATCGCGGCGATGGGCGCGTCGTGTGGCACGAGCGCGGCCATTTTCGACCACCGACGTGCTGCTCGAGTCCGCCGGCCGGATCTGGGACGAGCTTCCCGACGAAGACCGGCTCGAAGCCTTCGCGGCGCATCCGAGAATCGGCGAGAGAGCCTCCGGTCGGGCCGCGCGGGAGCAATCCGGAACGCGCGGCGCCTCCGAGGAGGCCCTCGCGGCGCTCGCCCGCGCCAACCGCGACTACGAGAAACGGTTCGGGCACATCTTCATCGTCTGTGCGGCCGACAAGAGCGCTCAGGAAATGCTCGACCTCTGCCTCGGCCGCATCCATAATGACCCGCGCATGGAGCTGCAGGTGGCCTCCGAAGAACAGAAGAAGATCGCCCGCCTTCGCCTGATGGAACTCCTGGAACCCCGCCTGCCGCCTGCCGCCTCCCGCCTTCCGCTGGGATCATGAGCGCCATCACGACGCACGTGCTCGACACCTCCCGCGGCAAGCCGGCCGGCGGGGTTCCGGTCACGGTGGACGTGAGGTCGGAGGAAGGCGTCTGGAAGCAGATCGGCAAGGGAGCCACCGACGCCGACGGCCGCGCCAGGATGCTCACCTCGGAAGATCATGTGGCCCGCGGGACCTACAGGATCACCTTCGACACCGCGGCCTATTTCGCGGCCTTGAACGTCGAAGGCTTCTATCCCGAAGTCCAGGTCGTCTTCGAGGTGCGCGACCCATCGCAGCGCTACCACGTCCCCCTGCTGCTCTCCCGGTACGGCTACTCGACTTACCGGGGGAGCTGAGGGAGGTCCGTTCGGTCCCACCGATGCTCGCCGAGAACAACTACGGGAAGTCGGGGATCCGGCTGGTCAAGGTCGTCCGACGCGAGGGACGGCATGATCTGCGGGACGTGACGGTCGCCGTCCGATTCGAAGGGCGTTTCGAGGCGGCGCACGTCGCCGGCGACAACTCCGCGGTCCTGCCGACCGATACCATGAAGAACACGGTCTACGCGCTCGCGCGGGATCAGTTTGACGGCTCGATCGAAACCTTCGGCCTCGCCCTCTGCGATCATTTCCTCGGAGGCGCTGCGGCCGCGAGCGTGGTCTCCGTCGAGGTCGCCGAGCATCCCTGGCAGCGGCTGACCGCCGGCGGCGCGGTCCATCCGCACGCCTTTCTCCGCCCGGGCGTCGAGCGGCGCCGGGCACGCCTCTCTCGAACGCGCGAGAAGGCGCAGGTCGAGTCCGGACTCGACGGTCTGATGGTTCTGAAGTCCGCCGGCTCGCGCTTCGAGGGTTTTCTCAAGGACCGCTACACGACGCTTCCCGAGACCCGGGACCGGATCCTCGCCACAGTCGTCGAGGCGGCATGGGAGTACGCCGGGGCGAGCCTCGACTTCGACCGCTCTTTCTCCCTGGCGAGGCAGGCCTTGCTCGACACTTTCGCGGTTCACGACAGCGCGTCGGTCCAGCACACCCTTTACGCGATGGGGGAGGCGGTGCTCGCCGCCGTGCCGGAGATTTCGGCGATTCGCCTCTCGCTGCCGAACAAGCATCATCTGCCGGTGGATCTCTCCCGGTTCGCCCTCCGCAATGAAAACGACATTTTCGTCGCCACCGATGAGCCCTATGGGTTGATCGAGGCCACTATCAGGCGTCGGGAAACAGCATAAATGCTGATGACAAAAGCTTTATTTTTAAGCTTGACAACATTTTGATATTTGTCAAAATATCAAATTATGTCGGCGCAAGAGGTCTTCAAGGCTCTCTCGGATCCGAGCCGGCGCAGGATCCTGAAGATCCTCCAGGGCGGCTCGCGGACCGCTGGCGAGCTGGCCGACGGGTTCGAGATGACGAAGGGGTCTCTGTCCCACCATTTCAACGTGCTCAAGGCCGCGGACCTCGTCCGCTGCGAGCGGCGGGGACAGCAGATCGTCTACTCGCTCAATACATCGGTCCTGGAAGACGCGGCTTCGCTGCTCTTGAACCTCTTCGGGGGCAAAGAAACGGAGGCGGGCGATGAAGCTCCGGCGCGGTGAAATCCTGGCTCTGGTCCTCGTCCTCGTGGCGTTCTCGATGACGGTCGTGCTTTACGGACGGCTGCCGGAGAAGATCCCGAGTCACTGGAATCTCCGAGGCGAGATCGACGCGTACGCCTCCAAGCCTTTCGGGCCATTCCTGCTCCCCTCGGTGATGGCCGGACTGTTCCTCCTCTTCCTGGCCTTGCCCGCCATCTCCCCTCGCGGATTCCGTTTCGAGAGTTTTCGCCCGGTGTGGGGCATCCTCCAGTCCGCGATCCTGGGACTGCTCTTTCTCATCCACACGCTCGTTCTCCTCTCCGCGATGGGAAAGCCGGTGGACATGACGCGCGGGATCGAGGCCGGGGTCGGCCTTCTGCTCGTCGTGCTCGGCAACTTCCTGGGAAAGGTCACCCGCAATTTCTTCGTCGGAATCCGCACCCCGTGGACGCTTGCCTCCGAAGAGGTCTGGTTGCGCACCCACCGGTTGGGCGGCAAGCTATTCGTCCTGGCCGGCCTGACGATGTTCGTCCTCGCGCTCGTGGGAGCGAGCCCGGTCGCGATCGGAGTCGTCGTGGGCACGGCCGCCCTCGTGTCGGTCGCCGCTTCCTACGTCTTCTACCGCCGTATCGAAGGCTTCAAGGACGAGCTTCCCGGAAACAACTCCGCGAGGTAGCGTTTCGTCCTCGACAAGACTCGACGTGCCCTTGTGTTGGTTCGCCGCAAACCTTCGCCTCCCGGGACGAGTGGTACCAACGGGAGCCTGCGGTCAGGCTTGGTGCCGTAGGGGCGGCCCTGGCGGCCGCCCGTCTCTCGGCGGAGTCGGCCCTTGCGGCCGCCCGCCTTCCGTCGCATTACTTGCGGCGGTTCTCGAGGATGCGAAGGAAGGAGCGACTCTTCAACTCCTCGAGGGTCAGGCCGCTCTTCTCGACCGCGTCGGACTCGGTGATCGCGCCACAGCCGAGGGCCCGTAGGAAGTAGTTCAAGAGCCCCTGGCCCGTGGCAGCGTCATCGAACACTTCGCCGACGAGCGTGGCTTGACCGGCCTTCTCGACGAAATTGCGCAGTCTTGCCGACGCGGCCTCGAGCCCCTCGAGGAAGAAGGCATACAGGGCGGCATAGCGCGTCGGCAGCTGGGCGGGATGCAAGTCCCATCCCTGGTAGTAACCGGAGGCGAGGGAATGACGGATATGGCGGTAGTGGAGCCTCCAGGCGTTGTGAATGGCGGCGCGGTTCTCCTCGATCTCGCGGCCGGTCAGCGTGCGGTCTGCCTCGCGGTGGGGCGATATGGGGAGCACATTCGTGGCGCCATCGGAAAGCCAAACTCCCGTTCCTGCCAGCGCGACCTGCATCATGTGGCGGGCGAAGTCACACGCGGGATGCTCCATGTGCTGATGAGCGGCGGTGATGGACAGCGACGCGGTGTAATCGTAAGTCCCGAAGTGCGCGGCGACGCATCGGCCTCCCGCGGCTTCGACGAGCTGAAGGATGCTGGATTCGCCCCTCGCGTTGACCATAGCCTGCGGCGTCTCGACCATGATCTCGAGCTCGAGCCTGCCGGCCGGCAGACCGAGCTCCCTTTCCAGGCGCTCGAGCAGTCGGGCGAGCGCGGCCACCTGCTCGGCCGCCGCGACCTTCGCGAGCGTCACGACGAAGTTTCCGGGGAGGCGCCCGCCGGTGTCCGACAGAAGGCGCGTCAGGAAAGCGTCGAGCGTCCGGATCGCGCGCCCCGAGAGCTCCTCGGAAAACGGCTTGATCCGGATTCCGATGGAGGGCGGGAGAGTCCCCGCGGACATGCCGGTGGCGACTTCCCGTGCCGCGGAGACGGCGTGGCCGTCCTCTTCCGGGTTGGAACGGTTGCCATAGCCGTCTTCGAAGTCGATCCGGTAGTCCTCGACGGGCTCACGGCGGAGTTTCTCGACGATCCGCACGTAGACAAGCGGCGAGAGAGAGGACGGGACCCCGACCGCCGCGGAGAGCGCCGCCGGATCCGGAGCGAACTCCTGGAGCGTTTCCAGGGCGAGGGCTCCGAGCCTCGGCGCCGAGTCGGACTTGAAGACCTGGGCGCCGCCGTAAACCGTGTGCACGGGCTGCCGCCGCTGCGACTCGCCGGGATAACGGCGGACGAGCTCTGCATTGGCTCTCGAGAGATCCCCGAGGGCCGCGGCGATCGCGTCGGGAGTCAGCGAAGTCGGAACCGTCACGCGGTCTCTCTCCAGAACCTTTCAAGCAGGTTGCCCGAGACCCGACGCCGGTATTCGGCGGTAGAGCGGATGTCGTCGATCGGCTTGATCTCCCGCTCGAGAGCCTCCCGCGCCTTGGCGATCGAGCCGCCGGCCGCGAGCACGGCCTCGGTCTCCGGCAGACGGATCACCGTCGGCGCGACGCTGCCCAGCGCGATACGGGGCGCGCCGCCGCGGACGGCGGCCATGACGACCTTCGAAATGGCCTGAGCCGCCCGGGTGCCGACCTTCCGGAACCACTGGCGCCCCTCGATCCGCGGGACTTCGATCGCGATAATCAGCTCGTCGCGCCGGAGGACGCTCTTGCGGTAGCCGGTATAGAAGGAGTTGAAGGGAACCCGGCGCGTCGCCGCGGCGCTCCGAAGCACGAGGACCGCGTCAGCGGCTGCGAGCACGGGTAGCGTATCGCCGGCCGGCGAGCCGTTGGCGATGTTTCCACCGAGCGTCCCGCGGTTCTGGATCTGAACCCCTCCGATCTCGCGCGATGCCGAAGCAAGGATCGGCAGCCTCCGCCGTACCAGCGGTGACCGGATCATCTCCGTGTAGGTCGCAAGCGGACCGACCGAGAGCACGCGGCCGCGCATCTCGATCTTGCGCAACGCGTCGAGTGCCCAGAGGTTCAGGAAACGCTTTTGCGGCAGTGTTCCGAAATTCAGGTTGACGTAAACATCAGTGCAGCCCGCGAGCGGAACGAGCGGACCCTCGTCGCGAAGCATGACCAGGGCTTCCTCGAGAGATCTCGGTTCCAGGAGCTCGAGAGACGAGATGGCGCTTCTCATGCGCGGACACTGCTTGCCTTCCGCGCGGCCTTCCGAATTGCCCGATAGACGCCCTCATACCCGGTGCAGCGACACAGGTTTCCCGCCAAACCGATTCGGATCTCTTCAAGCGTGGCCTTCTTCGCCAGGGCCGCGGCCGCCAGGATCATGCCGGGCGTGCAGATGCCGCACTGCGCGCCTCCTTCGGTGATGAACGTCTTCTGAAGCGGGTGCGCGCCATCGAGCCCTTCGATCGTCAGGATCTTCGCGCCGCGGATTTGCGCGAAGGGGATCAAGCAGGAATTGACTGGCGCTCCGTCGAGGAGCACCGTACAGGCCCCGCACTCTCCCTCGCCGCATCCTTCTTTCGTTCCAGTCAGTGCGCATTCCTCGCGCAGAACGTCGAGCAGCCGTTTCATCGGATGCGCTCTCACATCGACCCTCTTGCCGTTCAGCGTGAAACGAACTCCAGGTGCCTTCATTTCGAGATTCGAGATTCGACACTCGAAATCCGAGGAG
This sequence comes from Acidobacteriota bacterium, assembly GCA_046726795.1. Lineage (GTDB taxonomy): Bacteria > Acidobacteriota > Thermoanaerobaculia > UBA5066 > Gp7-AA6 > JAWOLE01. Next base: position 684 of record JBKPBH010000073.1, on the reverse strand, counting down.
CAACCATGATCTTCTCCGGCGTTGCCGGGATTTCGCGGACGTCCAGCCCAAGGTGCCGGATGGCGTTGACGATCGCCGGAGCGGCGCCGTCGATGGGCATCTCCCCGACGCCTTTAGCTCCGAACGGGCCATGCTTGTAGGGGTTCTCGAGGATGACGGTCTCGATCTCGGGCGTGTCGAGCGTCGTCGGCACGCTGTAGTTCGTCAGCTGGGCATTGGCCATGCGTCCGTCGCGCATCGCCACTTCTTCCAGCAGGGCGTAGCCGATCCCCTGCGCCGTGCCTCCCTCGATCTGCCCGGCCGCGAGGACGGGATGAATCGCCTTGCCGATGTCCTGCACCGCCGTTACGCGGACCGGTCGGACCTCGTAGGTGTCGGGATCCTTCTCGACCTCGGCGACGTCGCAGGCCCAGCCGTAGGCTCCGTAGGCGTCTCCGCGGTAAGTCTCGTCGCTCCACTGCAGCTCCGCGGGCTTCTCGTACTCCTTCGTGATCACCAGAGGCCCGTTCTTCTCGAGGTATTCGCGCGGTGTCTTCTTTCCGAGGCGCCTCTTCATGTCGAGCGCGCAGTTCTCGAGAATCTTTCCTACGATCATGCAGGTCCGCGAGGCCACGGTCGGCCCGCTGTCGGGAACCCGTCCCGTGTCCGCCTCGGCGACCTCCACTCGGCTGTAGGGGATTCCCA
>JBKPBH010000072.1:0-23758 GCA_046726795.1 Acidobacteriota bacterium | reverse complement strand
GTTCGTGGTCGTGTCCCTCGACCTGGGCGCGGGGAGGATCTGATTCACGGCGTTCGAGCTGTACATCGGCTCGATCACGGCCTCCCACATTCACCGGGGCGCCGCCGGCGTGACCGGGCCCGTCATCGTTCCGTTCAACCTGCCCTTCACGAGCGGCGTCTCGAGCGGGACGCTGACCGGGATCGCTCCCTCCTTCATGGCCGAGATCGTCGCAAACCCTCCAGGCTACTACTTCAACATCCACACCACCGACTTCCCGGGCGGGGCGATCCGAGGCCAGCTGCGACCGGCTCCCGCGACATTCGCTCCTACGGTCGTTTATCTGCCCGTCACGGTGAAGGCGACCGGGGCGCGCGGCGAGAACTTCGTCGAGCACGTGCGCGTCATCAATCGCTCAGGCTCTGCGGCGACCATCACCGGCGACTTCTTCGCGAGCAACGCCGCCGGCCTCTCCGGGCCAACCGCGACGCAGACCGGCGTGATCCCGGCGGGCTCCCAAGTCGTCCTGAACGACGTCCTGGGATCGACCTTCGGCACCTCCGGCGTCGGCGCAATACGGGTCACGTCCGACAAAGACCTCATCGTCGAGGGCATCATCTTGAACGACAAGCGTTCCTCGGGCGCGGGCACCTACGGTTTCTTCATTCACGGTCTACACATCGAGGCCGTCTGCCGTTTCGGCACGCTTCCGTTCCTCTCCCAGGCTTCGGCGGCAGAGGTCTCCTCGGGGACAGGCTTTCGCACGAACGTTGGGTACTTCAATCCGAACGCTTTTTCCGTCACGGCCACATTCACCGCTCGCAAGACCTCGGATGGCTCGAGCCTCGGCGCCGTCACCGTCACGATCCCGGCCTTGAGCCACGCGCAGTTTCCGGTCTTCTCCCTCGTCAACACGGTGGCCGCGGCCGACCAGAAGCAGGACGACTTCTACGTCAGCTACACGGTCTCGGGTGGCACGCTCTTCGTCTACGCCGCCGTGGCAGACAACTTGACCGGCGACAGCTATTACACCGCCGGAGTCTGCCCTCCATAAACGATTCCGAAAAAGGAAATCCGGAAGAGCGGGAGGGGAACCCTCCCGCTTTTTTTAGCGGATCCGCAGAACGCGGACCGGCTCGAGGTCGGTCTCGCCGCCGACACCGAACCTGGGATCGTGTTTCCCGGCGCCGGAGAGGTATTCCCGGATGCCGGAGCGGAAGTCCTGCCAGGACTCTCCGAACACCGCGACGGTCTGCGAGAGGTCCGCCGTGTTGTCTCGCGAGAGACTCAGCAGCTGGTCGCGAGTGAGCGGGGGGTCGGCGATCCAGCCCTTTCGCGCGAGCCACTCGAAGCGGCCCGCCAGAAATCGCCCCCACCAGAGGGGAAGGTGGAGGAGGGGCTTGCGCGGCTTGCCCACGGCCGCCGCGATCTCCCGGTAGATCTCGTTCAAGGTAAACGTCTGCGGCCCGCCGACCTCGAAGACCCGCCTCGCCGTCTCGGGCTTTCCCAGAGCCTCGGAATAGACCCGAGCCACGTCGCGCACCGAGACCGGCATGAACCGGGTTCGGCCGGATCCGATCACCGGGATGAAGGCGGGGTTGCCGCGGATGACTCCGGCGAGGAGGGTCACGAAGCCGTCCCCGGGCCCGAAGATGATCGACGGACGGAAGATCGTCCAGTCCAGGTCCGACTCCTGGACCGCTCTCTGACCGGCCGCCTTTGTGCGGCCGTACTCGGAGGGTGAGTCCTCCGCGGAGCCCATCGCGCTCATGTGCAGGAGACGCCGGACGCCGGTCCTCTCCGCCGCGGCGATCACGTTCACGACCGCGACGCGATGGATCCGGTCGAACGTCTGGTTCCCTTCCTCGTGAATGATCCCGACTAAGTGAACGACGGCCTCGCGGCCGGCGCATGCCCGCGCGAGGGAGGCCACGTCGAGCACGTCGCCTGGGAGTGTCGTGACAGGATGGTTGTATCGGTTGCGGGTGGACTCGGCATGCCGCGCGAGGACCGCCACGTCGTGCTTGCGGCGGAGCAGGTCGTTGACGACATGCGTTCCGACGAAACCGGTTCCCCCAGTCACCAGGATCTTCAATTCAAGTCTCCCTGTTGCTTAACTGAATATCACGGCGGCCACCTCGCCCGGTCCCCTCACGGAAACCCGAAGAGGTCGCTCGCGATCTGCTCGCCTTTCGACATCCTTTCCACGACCTCCCGACGGGCCTCGCCCAGGCGCCGGAGATCCCGGATGGGATCGGCCACCCGCATCGCCGGCAGGCCGGACTGGCGGCTGCCGAGCAGGTCTCCGGGTCCCCGGGCCTGCAGGTCCTTCTCGGCGATCAGGAAGCCGTCGGATGTCTCCTCCAGGATGGACAACCGGCGCCGGGCCTCCTCCCCCGCGCGCTCGCCGACGATCAGAGCGCACCAGGACCGCCTCGAGCTCCTCCCGACGCGTCCGCGGAGCTGGTGGAGCTGCGCGAGGCCGAAGACCTCCGCGTTCTCGACCACCATGAGGGTCGCCTCCGGGACATCCATCCCGACTTCCACCACGGTCGTCGCGACTAAGATTCCGACTCTTCCCGCCGCGAAGTCCGCAAGAACGCGCGATCGCTCCTCCGGAGGCATCCGGCCGTGAAGCGTCGCGACCGGTGCCCCGGGCGCCGCCGCGGTGATCCGACCGGCGGTCTCCCGCGTGGCGGCGACCTCACGCGGACCCTCCGCGATGGCCGGCACGACGACGTACGCGCGCTCCCCCCGGGCCGCGCGTTCGGCGGCGAAGCGGTAAATGCGCTCCCGCGCCGCTTCTCCGCGGATACGCGTCAGGACCGGCGATCGGCCCGGCGGCAGCTCGTCCAGGACCGATACGTCGAGCTCGCCGTAGATCGCCCAGGCGAGCGAGCGTGGAATTGGCGTCGCCGTCATCACGAGCACGTGAGGAGAGGCGCCCTTTCCGAGCAAGCGAGCCCGGTGCGCGACGCCGAAGCGGTGCTGCTCGTCCACGACGACCAGGCCGAGCCGCCGGAACTTCACGGGGGACTCGATCAGGGCGTGCGTGCCGACGAGCACGTCGAGGTCCCCCGAAGCCAATGCGTCGAGCAGGGCGCGGCGAGAGCGACCCCGCGCGCGCCCGGTCAGGAGCCCGAGACGCAGGCCGGCCGCCTCCATCCAGGGCGCGAGGCTCGCGGCGTGCTGCTCGGCGAGGATCTCCGTGGGCGCCATGAGCGCTCCCTGGACCCGGTTTTTCGCCGCGAGAAGCAAGGCGAGGCCCGCGACGATCGTCTTGCCGCTTCCGACGTCCCCCTGGAGCAGGCGGGCCATCGCTCGCCCGGACGAAAGGTCTCCGGCGATCTCGCGCAACGCGCGCTTCTGGGCGCCGGTGAGTCGAAATGGCAGGGCCCGCCGGGCGGCCTCGCGGATCTCGGCGTCGGACTCGAGCACGATGCCGGCGCGCAGGCGCAGGCGCGCGCGCCTCCCCTCGATGCCCGCGGCGAGCACGAGGAGCTCCTCCCGGGCGAGCAGCCGCCGCGCCGACTCCGCCTCTTCCATTCGGCCGGGGAAGTGCGCGGCCTCCAGGGCTTGCAGGAGCTCCTCGCCCGTCCCGCCCGCGGCCCGCGGCGAGGCCTCCAGGTTGTCCAGCGCGGACCGGGCCAGAACCCTCCAGCTCCTCGGCGCGATTCCCGCCACCCGATGATAGACGCCGACGATCCGGCCCGAGTGGAGCGGGTCCGCCTCCTCCCCCGACTCGAAGAATTCGGTTTCGGGATTCTCGAGACGCAGCTCCCCTTTCGGAGTCACGGCGGGGGTTCCGTAGAGGGCGAGTAATCCCCCCTTCTGCGCCTTCTCTCCGAACGACGGGTAACGGTTGTGCCAGACGACCCGGATCGCGCCGGTCTCGTCGTCGGCCACGGCTTCGATACGAAGGCCCCCGCGCCGCATCCGCGTCGCGCGCACTCCTCGCAGTCGCACCAGAAGAGTGGCCGCTTCCCCGGCGGAGAGCGTCGCGACCGTGCCGAATCGGCGTCGGTCCTCGTAGCGAAACGGCAGGGCGAGCAGGAAGTCTCCGACGGTCGCGACGCCGTCGGCGGCCAGCTTCGCCGAGCGCGTGGATCCCAGTCCGGGGATCGTCCCGACGGGATCCCGAAGAGACAAGACCCCGGCGCCGCCTACCCGACGGGGGACCAAAAGGTGAGCGTCACGAGACCGAGCTGAAGGTCGTCGCCGTGGCCGAGGGCGGCCGGCGCGCCCGTCATGAGTCTCGTCTCGTTGACGAACGTGCCGTTGACGACGCCGATCTCCTCCATGACATAGTTCGTCTCGCCGATCCGGTAGACACGGGCGTGCTGGCGCGAGACGGATCGCTGCGGATCCAGAGGCGTCAGGTCCACGTCGGGGGCCGTCCCGGTCACGGGATCGGAGCGTCCGATGACCGTGTCTCCCTCCCGGTTCAGGAGGTAACGCGTCTTCCGATCGGCGCTGACGAGCTGCGCGAGGACGGATTGCGATCCGTCGAGGGGTTCCCCCGCCGCCGGCGACGCGGGCGGCCCGGCACCGGCGGGCCGGCTTCCCAGCATCTCTTCCACGAAGGCCGTGGCTTCTCGCGCCTGTCGCGAGAGGCGCCGTAACATCCGGAGGGCGATCTCCGGGCTGCGCCGCAGCATCTCTTCGAAGACGGCGCCGTTGACGCGGACGAGCTCCACGTCGGTCCGGGCGCGCGCCGTGGCCTCCCGCGGGATGTCCTCGAGAAGGCTCGTCTCCCCGAAGAAATCTCCCTTCTGCAGGCGTGCGAGCGTGAATGTCTCGCCGTCGGCGGTCCGGGTAATCTCGACCTCGCCCGATCGGATCGTGAACATCTCGTTCCCGATCTCCCCCTCGCGGTAGATCCTCGCTCCCGCCGGATACGAAACGACGTAGCGCGAGAGCGAGCCCGAGTCCGTCCGGAAGGGCGAAAGCACACTCATCGCACGACCGGATGCGCGAAGGAGAGCTCCAGCCGGTCGGCGAGGTCGAGCCGCACCCGCGCTCCCAGGGGGAGGGTGCGAGAACTCTCCAGATGTCCGGCCGCCAGACCCATGGCGACCGGGAAACGCGCGCGCTCGAATCGCGCTCGGAGGTAATCCCGCACCGCTTCGCGGGACTCCCCGTCCGGCCGCGGCACGACCGAGCCGATGACCATACCTTGCAGTCCTTCGAATGTACCCGAGCGCTCGAGCTGGGTCAACAAACGGTCGAGCCGGTACGTGTCTTCTCCCGTGTCCTCCCAGAAGAGGATTGCGTCCTCTCCGCGGATCGCCTCCGGCGTCCCGCAAAGACTCGCCAGGAGCGAGAGACAGCCCCCAACGAGGACCCCTTCGCCGCGCCCCGGAGTCAGGACGTCGTCTGCGCCGATCCAATGAGGGACCGTCCCCTCTCCCGTCAGCACGTCCTCCCAGTCTAGCCCCGCCGGACCGCTCGCCATCGCGACCGCCACCATCGGTCCATAGAACGCCCCGAGTCCGGCGTGCCGTCCGATCCAGGCAAAGAGAGCCGTCAGGTCCGAACCGCCCAGGTGAATCTTCGGATTCGCGCGCAACTCTCCGGCATCCAGATGCGGAAGGATCCGCGAGGAGCCGTATCCTCCGCGAGCGAAGAAGACCGCGCGCACGTCGGCGGCCCCGACGAGCTCCCGATAGCCGGCCGCGCGTTCCTCGTCGCTCCCCGCGAGGAACCCGGTTCTCCGCCAGAGGTTGGAGGCTTCGCGGACCCGATATCCCCTCGCCCCGAGATAGGCGATACCACGACGAAGCCTCTCCTCGTCGACCGGACCCGAGACCGCCGCGACCCCGATCGTCGCGCCGGGCTCCAAACGAGGTGGCCGCGTCAATTCAAGCAAGGTCCGTCAGCCCCAGGCCCGCAGAAACCGGGATCCAAAGCCCGGAACCGGATCGGCTGTCCCTTCGCGCGGCGGAAAAAGAGCTCCGAGCGGGCCGGTAAGCCGAATTCTGTGCCCCGCCGGGGCTGCCCCCGGCCGGGGCCGTGATCATTCCTCTGGGCCCGAGGTCACCCTCGGGCTCGAGCAGCCGACCCGGAGATGTCCCGCTCGAGGCGGACGGGACGGGCGCCCTCCATCTCCCTATTTGGCCTTGCTCCACATGGGGTTTACCGTGCCCCCTCCGTTGCCGTCGGGGCGGTGCGCTCTTACCGCACCGTTTCACCCTTGCCGTCCGGTCCCGTTGAGAGCCGGAAGGCGGTCTGTTCTCTGTGGCACTTTCCTTCGCGTCGCCGCGACCGGGGGTTACCCGGCATGCCGCCCGTCTGGAGTTCGGACTTTCCTCTCCGATTGCTCGGAGCGATCACGTGGCCCGCTCGGGGCCGTCGCGTATTTTAGCAGTTCCAGGTCTCCGGTTCCAGGTTCCAGCCGGGCCCGACCGTCAGCTTTCGCGGTTGCGTTCATCTCCGAAATATCGCATCCAGTCTTCGACGTCGACTTTCGCCGGCTCACTCCGGCCGGGGCGCGCCTTCGAGACGCCGAATCGACTCCAGAATTCATCCGGACGCATCGCCTCCCCCCCGGCGTCGCGGACCCTCCGGGAGAGGTCGCGATCCGCCGTGACGACCACGATTTCGCGCGGCTCGCGGGCGCGCCCGATTTCCAGCAGGATCGCCTCGTCGGCGCCGGCCGCGCCGGCTTCGAGGATGGACAGGTTTCCCATGGACGAGCGGCGCGGACCGGGGCCGTCGAAGACGAGGAGAGCCTTGGCCCGTGTCGCGCGCAGCCGGTCGCTCACCTCGGCGACGAGGGCCCTCCGATCCTCCTCGGAGGGGCGGGACGAGCCCCTGGCGTGCCCGATCAGGTTGTTCCCATCCAGGATGTAAGGCATGAAAAGGGAATTGAATCATTGATTCATAGACTCATTGATTCATTGACTGATTGCCCCCGGTTCAGATCAAAGCCAATCAATCAATGAATCAACGGACCAATGAATCAATTGGCGGGCGGCACACGCCTGGGGTGCGCCAACCGAAAGAAGAGCACGGCGAGTGCGTGGCGGACCCGGATCCAGTGCGTGAGGAGAAGCAGAAGCAGCCCGGAGAGGACAATCACGGTGAACCAGGGCTGAAAGAAGAGAAGCGCCGCGAGGGCCACCGCGATGGCGTCCTCGGCCAGCGAGAGGGCAAACTGGGCCAGCCCGCGGGTCGCCGCCGTCGACGTCAGGCGGGTCGTCGTCCTGGCCGCGTGCGTTCCGAGCGTGACGACCGCAGCGGCCACCGCAATTCCACCGCGCGCCGCCCAGGACGGCGTGGCGACGCAGGACAGGGCGAGAAGGATCCCGACGATCGGCCGGAGCGAGGTGTGGGCCGCCTCCCAGAATCGGTCCGCCAGGGGGATCTTGGCCACCACGAACTCGGCGAGAAACAGAACGAGCGCCAGCTGGAAGACGAAGGGGCTCGCGAGGAAGGGCGTCACGGTTCCCGGAAAATCCTGGGGCAGCAGCCGGACGAGACCATGAAAGAGGAGCAGGACGGCCCAGGCGTTCAATCCGGCGGCGGCGGCGAGGCCGAGACCGGTCAAGACCCCGGTCACGCGCGATGCCGGAAGAGCCTCGCGAGCAGGCCGGTCCGGGGCTTTTCTCCTTGCGGCTCCACGCTCTCGAGGAAATCCGGCAGGACCGGAATCTCCTCCTTCTCGAAGGAGGCGATGACCTCTTTCTCGGTCTCCCCGAGCACGAGCCGGAGAAGCTGCTGGTTCTCCCGAGAAGGATCCAGAAGCACGGCCCGACGGGCGAACAGGACCGCCTCCTCTTGCCGTCCGTGCTGGTGGAGCGCGCGGGCGGTCTCCTGAAGATAGTGCTGGCGCCTGGGCTCGAGCCGCGCCGCCTCCATCAAGTTTTCCAGGCCTCGGTCGATCCAGTTTGCGTTCTGCAGTTCGACCGAGCCGAGGCAGAAATGGTACTCCGCGTTGTCAGGCACGAAACGGACTGCTTCGCGGAGCATCTCGACGGCGGGATAGAAGTCCTTTTCCTCGATGAGCTGTCGGGCGCGGACGTAACTCTGCGCCGCCATTTCGACACGGGCCTGGGGGTCGGCGGCGGGCTCCACGGCGAGATCGGTCGGGGCGTCCAGGCTCGCGTCGTACTCCGAGCGTGCCGCGGGGTCGGACAGCGCGGCGAACGCGGTCTTCACGCGGTCGAAGACCGCGACGAGTTCCCTGTCGCAGCCGGCGAGGTCCGGCCGGTGGCGCAGGTCCGGATGAAAGGTGCGGCTCCGCTCGAAATACGCCTTCTCGATCTCCTCCCGGGTCGCCTGCCGGGAGACACCGAGAAGCTCGTAGTGCGTCAGCCAGTCGATACGACGGTACGTGTTGCGGACCATCTCGGGATACCCGGGCGGCCGGGCGGGGACCTCCGCTCGGACCTCCACGTTCAAGCGCTCGAGGCCGCCCGCCGCCGGGAGGGGGGCATCCTCGCTCTTCCACTCCAGGATTCCGCAGGAGAACAGGGCGTACACGATCTTGGCGGCGGCGCCGCGCGAAGCGCCGCCGAGCTTGAGAAGTCCCTCGAGATCCTGGACTCCGTCCACCCGGGACAGCAGGTACGCCTCCTGGGGGGTCAGCGGCAGGTATTGGTAGCGCGACATCGGGTCCAGCGCCAGGACCGGCACGCGCTTGCTATCGCCCAGCGCCTTGCGGAAGGCGTCGCTCTCCGGCAAGCGCCGGATTCCCTCGACGATGAGTGCGGCCGTCGAGAGGTCGAGCGCGACGTCCGGATCCACGATGCCGGTCGAGGGATCGAATCGGTAATTCCCTTCATCCCATTCGAAGGTCGAAAAGACGATCTCTTCCACCAGTCGCCGCATCTCGGCGTCCAGAACCGCCCGCGACACGAGTCCCCGTTCGACCAGGACTTTGCCCAGCCGCGCACGCCCCTGGCGGGCGACCATCTCCAGGGCCCAGGCGATATCCCGGTCCGTGATCCAGCCTCGCCGCTTCAGGAACGCCCCGATCTTCTGTCCCTCCCTCGACGAGGTCGCGGTGCGAAGCTCCCCCTTCTCGAAGAACAGGTTTCGGCTTTCGTCCCGGCGGTAGACACGCAGCGTGCCCTTCAAGCCGTTCAGGAAGACGCGGCGGAGGACGAGCGGCAAAGGGCTCGCGGCGAGCGAGCCGCTGAATCCACTTTCTTGTGTTTCTGTCGCCACTGGGATGCCGAAAGATTAGCAGACTGGAGCCCCTCGTGTGGAGGAGGAAGACGTTACCGGACCGAAACGATCGCCGGCCGGTTGCCGGGGGCGACGAAGAAGCCGGGAACCCGGCCCTTGGCGGCCCGGGCTTGCGAGAGGGTCGCGTACCGGCCCCAGAGAACCCGGAAACAGGTGCGTCCCCGATACGCCGAGGTCAGTAGCCACATCGTGCCCGGCGGCTTGTCCCAGTTCCAGGCTCTTTCGAGGGTGGGGAGCTCGCAGGCGATCTCGAGCTGGATCGCATAGCGCACACCGCGGCGATTGGACAGGGATCGGCGGTCGTTCTCGGCGCGGCGCAGCCAATCCTCGCGCCTGAACTCGGCCTGCGGAGCCGCCGCCTGTGCGGCGGGGGAACGGGTGGGCAGAGGAGCTCTGGATGGGGCGCGAGCCGGAAGAGCCGTGGGCGATCGCCTCGCCGGCGGAGCCGGTGTCGAGGTCCGCGTCGGCACGGGCCGACTGGGAGCTAGCGTCGGCGCCTTCGTGGGCGCCGGGCGGGTGGGCGCCCGTGTGGGGGTCTTCGTCGGCGCCGGGCGAGTCGGAAGCACAGCCGGAGGTTTCGTTGCGGGCGGGCGGGTCGGCACGCGTGTGGGGGTCTTCGTGGGGGCCGGGCGCGTGGGCGCAGGCGTCGTGGTCTTCGTCGGCGCCGGGCGGGTCGCAAGCACGGCCGGAGGTTTCGTTGCCGGCGGGCGGGTGGGAGTCGAAGTCCGCGGCGGGGTCGAGACGCGAGAAGGGACCGCCGCGCGAAGGGGGACCGCCGTCTCCGCCGGTGGAAAGACCGGATTCTCCCGGGCGCTCGGTTCAACGGCCGGCCCCGCGGCCGACTCCCCCGTCTCGCGCCCGCGAGCCCGGAAGACCACGATCGCCGCGACGGCCAGAACCAGGACCGCGAGCAAACCCACGAGCCAGACACCCGGTCCCCGCCCTTCCGGGACCGAAGCCGGTTCGTCCGCCGGTCCCGAGGGCATCCGGAAATCCAGCTCAAGACTCTTCTCCTCTTCCCTTCGGGCGGCCGCTTCGAACGAATTCGGCACCAGGTCGGCGGGCGCGGCGACCGGCTCGAATGGAAGGACCGGTGGCGCCTCGTCGAGCGGCTCGGCCGCTTCCAGCGGACCACGATCCGGGAATTCTTCCGCCTCCGCCTGCGGCGACGGCCCCGCGATCAGGACCGGCGGCGATTCCGCGGGCGCCTCGGGCCCGGCCGGTTCCTCGGGAGCCGGAGTCTCGGGCATCTCGTTCGTTTCCCGTGGAGATGGCGCCTCGGGCTCCGACCTCGGCGGCTTCGGGGCCTTCGGACGCGGCGCTTCTCTTTTCGCTTCGCGCCTCTGTCTGCGCGAGGGCGGGGACGGTCGTGCCGGCGCCGAAGCGGCCTCGGCCGGGTGAACGAGTCCCAGGGTCGTGAGGGCGGCCAGGAGCTTCAAGACGGCGAATTCGTCCGCGACCGCTTTCTCGGCGATCTCCTCGGCCGTCGCGTGCCCGTCGATCAGGCGGACGACCGACCCCGCGTCCGCAGTCAGGGCGAAGGCCTCGAACGCCCCGTCGAAATCCTCCGCGCGCAGGAGGGGTAGATCCGAGGGGCCGAGATAGTGCTCGACGAGCGTGCGGTCCCGGGAACGAAGGAACAGCTCGAGCAGGAGACGGGGGATCGGGAACCCCGAGCCCGGCGACGAAGGACCAGCTTCGGCGGCGTATTCGTACGTCCCCTCGAGCCATCCGAGAACGTCCGACAGGATCTCGATTGCACGGATCTTCTGGCCCCACTTCCACTCGCGCGCGGTGACGAGCCCCGCCTGCAGCAGAGCGGTCGAAGGGTCGGTCTGCTCCCCTATCTCCAGCCGCTCGACGGCCGCCACGTCGAGCTTTCCGGCCCGGATCAGGATCGCCGTCGTGTCGAATTGGGACTGGGAAGAGAGAGACGCAGTCACCTCCCCTCTTTCGAGATCGAAGCCCGCCGTCACGCCCGGCCGGGAGAAGCGCAGAGATCCGCTCGCCTTCTCGCGCCAGAGCGCGACGAGCGCCGCCAGGAGATCCACGCCGCGGATGTCCCCCGAGGCCTCGAAGGCTCCCCTCATGCGGTGCGGGTTCGGAGTTGTTTGACCGGGGACCCTAGTGGTCCCCCGGGCCCCCTGATCTCTCCGAGATAGGCGCGAACCGCGCGGGCGGTGGCGGGTCCCACCGCGCTCTCGACCTCGACGGTGTCCGCGGCCGCGAGCCCAGCGAGCGAGCCGAATCGGCGCAACAGGATCCGGGCCCGGGTGGGACCCACCCCCGGGATGTCGGTCAGGCTGGTCTCGCGCATGCGCTTGGAGCGGCGGCCCCGATGCCGCGTGATGGCAAAGCGGTGGGCTTCGTCACGCAGACGTTGGATGAGTTTCAACGCCGGGTCGCTCTTGGCCAGGCGAATCGGATCGGGCCGGCCGAGCGCCCAGATCTCCTCTTCCCTCTTGGCGAGCCCCACGACCGGCAGATCGACCCCGAGCCGGTCCAGGGCGGTCAGCGCGGCCTGGAGCTGCCCACGGCCGCCGTCCACGACGACCAGATCCGGCATCGCCGCCTTCTCGTCCTTGAGCCTCCGGTAGCGCCGTTCGACGGCCTCGGCCATGCTGCGGAAGTCATCGGGGGCGAGCAGGCTCTGGGAGGCGATCCCGAAGAGTCGGTAGTCCGACTTCTTGGGCTTGCCGTCCTCGAATACGACGAGCGAGGCGATGCTGTCGGTCCCCTGCAGGTGCGAGATGTCGAAGCCTTCGATCCGGTGAGGCGGCGCGGGGAGGCCGACGACGCGCGCCAGCCGCTCCAGGCCGAGCTGGTCTTCGCCTCCCGCCCTCCGGAACCGGACGCGGTGGCGCTGCTGTGCGTTGGTGCTGGCCAGCGCGACCCGCTCGCGCCCGGCGCCGCGACGGGGAACCCGGACCGCCACCTTCGCGCCGCGTCGCGAGAGGAGGAACCCCTCGAGGAGCGCGGGGCGAGGGATCGCAACCGGCAGGTGGATCTGCGCGGGCAGGAAGGGGTTGGCGTCGTAGAACTGGGGAAGGAACGTCTCGAAGAAAGTCGCCGGATCGACCTCTTCGGATTTCTCGAAAAAGAACTCGCGGCGGTCCTGGAGAATCCCGCCGCGCACGACCAGGACGGAGACCGAGACGTCGCCTCCCGCCTCGAAGAATCCGAAGGCGTCGACGCTCTCCCCCTTGAGGGATTGAACGAGCTGGCGCTCGGAGACATCCTCGACCGTGCGGAGCGCGTCGCGATAGGCGGCTGCCATCTCGAAGTTCTCCTCTTCGGCGGCGCGGCGCATCTTCTCCTCGAGCCTCGGGATCAGCTCGTGATTGCGCCCCTGCAGGAAGAGAATGACATCCCGGACCGCCTCGTCGTAGGCGGCCTTCGTCGTGAGTCCGGAGACGCAAGGCCCCAGGCAGGCGTGCAGGTCATAGTAGAGACACGGACGCGGCAGTTTGCCGTCGATCTCGATCGTGCAGGTCCGGATCTGAAAGTGCCGCGTGATCATGCGCATGATCCGCCGGGCCAGCCCCCCCCAGAACGGCCCGAAGTAGGAGTGCCCGTCCCCGGCGACCCGGCGGGTGACGAGGGCCCTCGGCCACGGCTCGCCCGTCGTGATCTTGATGTAGGGATAGGTCTTGTCGTCCCGGAGACAGACGTTGTAGCGAGGGCGGTGCTTCTTGATGAGGGCGTTCTCGAGAAGAAGCGCCTCGAGCTCCGTGTTCGTCCCGATCGTCTCCACGTCCTGGAAGGCCTCGAGCATCGCCTCGGTCTTGGCGTCCTGCGGATCGTGGGAGAAGTAGGAGGCGACCCGCTTCTTTAAGGACAGGGCCTTCCCGACGTAGAGGGGCTTACCCCGCGGGCCCCGGAAAATATACACGCCGGGCGAGTCGGGAAGGTTCTCCGGGGTTCGGCGTTCACGCACCACGCAATCAGTGTAACGCCTCGGAAAATCCGGATATGATCCGAAAGAGCGGGAGCGCGCGATGAAGGAATGCCCCTATTGCTACGCGGCCGTGGGCGTGGACGATTCGGTCTGCCCCAAGTGCGGGCGCGAGATCGAAAAATGGCAGACCGGCTTCTACACCCGCCAGCCTTTGCCGAGGCGCAAGAGCGCGGCCGTGCTGACCGTCGCCGTCCTGGCGTTCCTCCTCATCCTCTTCGGATTCGCCCGCGCCTGTCACTGGGTCTAGGCGCGGGGCGGCGCGCGCCTACTCCGAGGCCGGTTCGATGCTCACGAGGTCCGGCTCCTCGACGGGAGGCCGATGGATCTCCTGCGAGGCGGCGGGGCGCGCGCGCCGCTCGAAGTCCGGGAGACGCACCGGCTTGCTCGTCCGGGCCGACTCGAGGATCGCCCGGATGATGCGCACGTCGGCCAGCCCCTCGCGGCCGGAGGGCTCGGGCCGTTTTCCCGCCAGAACACAGTCGGAGAAGTAGAGGAGCTCGGCTGCGAACTGGTCTCTCGGAGGGTATTCCCGCTCGCGCGTCTTCTCCCCGACGCGTACGGCGAGCCGATGCGGCTCGGCGTAATCGTAGGCGGAGAGGAGGCGGAGCTCTCCTTTCGTCCCGACGACGGACAGCGAAGCGGTCGCGCTGGCTCCGAAGCTGCACGTGAAGGACGCCAGGCGCTCCTTCGGGAATCGCAGGATCGCCGCCGTCGTCTCGTCCACCTCCTCGAAGCGCGGATCGTCGCGGCTGGCCGAGCACCCGAGGACTTCCGTCGGCTCGCCGCGGAAGAGGAAGCGGGCCGCGTTGATGCAGTAGATCCCGATATCCCAGAGGGGTCCGCCGCCGGTCTCGCTCTTCAACCGGATGTTCTCCTCGTCCTCGACCTGCATCGTGAAGACCGAGTCGAAGATTCGAGGCTCTCCGATCTTTCCCGAGCGGATCGTCTCGATAGCCTTCAGGTTCGCCTTCTCGAAGTGGAGCCGGTAGGCGACCATCAGCCGTACCCGGTTGTCCCGGGCCGCCTCGATCATCTCCTCGCAGTCCTTCTCGGTCAGCGCCATGGGCTTCTCGCAGAGGACGTGTACCCGGGCCCGGGCGGCCGCGACCGCGTAGTCGCGGTGCAGGTGGTTAGGGAGCGCGATGTAGACGGCGTCGACCTCGCCGCTCTCCACGCAGTCCCCGAATTGCTCGTATGAATACGTGAAAGGCACTCGGTACTTCCGGGAGAGCGTCTTCAGCTTCTCCGGCGTGCCGGAGACGAGCGCGACGAGCCGGCTGTTCTTCGCGTGCGCGAAGGCGGGGAGCACGGCGACCTGCGCGATGTGGCCCAAGCCGACGATGGCATAGCGGACCTGGAGGGGTCTTCTTGTTCTCTTCATCCCCGACCTCTGCGGCAAGATCGGTGCCAGAGAGGAGGCTCGAGGGCCGAGGGTTGAGGGAGGCCGCAGGGCTCCTTTGAACTTCCGCTGTCCAGCTCACCGGAAGATCTGCAGTTCCCTCAAACCCCTCAACTCGTCTCGCAGCTTCGCGGCGCGCTCGAAGTCGAGCTCTTTGGCCGCGGCCTTCATGGCCTTCTCGAGGTCGGCGATCCGTCGGGAGAGGGACTCCCGGTCGGGCAGGCCGGGAGGAGGCGGTGCGATCAGGGCGTCGTGGTAATCCAGACTCGACAGGCGCACGAGTGGCGAATTGATCTGTTTGACGATCGAGGCCGGCTCGATCCCGTGCTCGCGGTTGTAGGACTCCTGGATCTCCCGCCGCCGGCGCGTCTCCTCGATGGCCCGCCGCATCGAATCGGTCACGGCGTCGGCGTAGAAAAGGACCCGGCCGTAGAGGTTGCGGGCTGCCCTCCCCGCCGTCTGGATGAGGGATGTCCCGCTCCGCAGGAATCCTTCCTTGTCCGCATCCAAGATGGCCACGACGGCCACCTCGGGCAGATCGAGCCCCTCGCGCAGCAGGTTGATTCCGATCAGGCAGTCGAAGACGCCCCGCCGGAAGTCCGTCAGGATCGTGACCCGGTCGAGCGTCTCGATGTCGGAATGGAGGTACCGGCAGCGCACGCCGACCTCCGAGAAATAGGTGGTCAGCTCCTCGGCCATCCGCTTGGTCAGCGTCGTCACCAGGACGCGCTGCCCCTTCGCGGCCGCGTCGTGGACCACGGCCAGCAGGTCGTCCACCTGTCCCTTGACGGGCCGCACCTCGATGACCGGATCCAGGAGACCCGTCGGCCGGATGACCTGCTCCACGACCTCGCCCCCCGTCTTGGCGAGCTCCTCCGGGCCCGGCGTCGCGCTCACGTGGAGGACCTGGTTGAGCCGCGACTGGAACTCCTCGTAAGTCAGGGGCCGGTTATCGAGCGCTGAAGGGAGCCGGAATCCGTACTCGACCAGGACTTCCTTGCGGGAGCGGTCGCCGTGGTACATGCCACGCACCTGCGGGAGCGTCACGTGGGACTCGTCCACGACGAGGAGAAAGTCCTTCGGAAAGTAGTCGATCAGAGTCGGCGGGGGCTCTCCGGGCCGGCGCCCCGAAAGGTGCCGCGAGTAGTTCTCGATTCCGTTGCAGTAGCCGATCTCCTTGATCATCTCGAGGTCGAACATCGTGCGCTGGTGGAGCCGCTGCGCCTCCAGCAGCCGTCCGGCCGCGTTCAACTCCGCCAGCCTCTCCTCCAGCTCCAGGCGGATCGTCCCGACGGCCCGGTCGAGGGTCTCCCGCGGAGTGGCGTAGAAAGTCCTGGGATACAGCGCGACCCGGTCGAGCCGCTCGAGCGCGGTGCCCCGGAGCGGATCGGTGCGGGTGATCCTCTCGACCTCGTCGCCGAAGTACTCGACGCGCAGGCCCATGTCTTCGTACGCGGGATGGATCTCGAGGACGTCTCCCCGCACGCGGAAGGTGCCGCGCGCCAGATCGAGATTCGTGCGCTCGTACTGCATTTCGACGAGCTGGGAGAGGAGCGTCGGCATGCCAGAACGGTCGCCGACCCGGAGGTACGCCAGCATGTCGTAGTACGACTCGGGCGAGCCCAGGCCGTAGATGCAGGAGACCGAAGCCACCACAATGACGTCTCGCCTCTCGAAGAGCGCCTTCGAGGCCGAGAGACGCAGCTTGTCGATCTCCTCGTTGCGCGAAGTCTCCTTCTCGATGTACGTGTCCGACTGGGGGATGTAGGCCTCGGGCTGGTAGTAGTCGTAATAGGAGACGAAGTACTCGACCGCGTTGGAAGGGAAGAAGGACCGGAACTCCTGGTAGAGCTGCGCGGCCAGCGTCTTGTTGTGGGACAGGACGAGAGTCGGCCGATTGATCGCTTCCACGACCTTGGCCACCGTGAACGTCTTGCCCGAGCCCGTCACGCCGAGGAGCACCTGGTCGCGCCGCCCTTCCTCGATCCCCGCCACCAGGCGGTCGATGGCCTGCTGCTGATCCCCTTGCGGAGTGAAATCGACCTCCAGGCGGAAACGGCCGCCGGCTCCCGCCTGCGCTTCCTTGTAGGAGCCGGGTTTGGAGACGGGACCGGACCGGAGGGGCTTTTCTTTCGGTCCGGGGCGCGGGCTCACGGGCTGGGCCGGGGCGACGCAACCGCGGGGGGAGAGACTTCGGGCGCGACCGAGCGGGCCCCCGCACCCGTCCGGAACAGCACGATCAGCTCCCGGACCTGCTCGTGGTGGATCTCGTTCTGCGAGCCGCTCGTCATCAGGGTCGCCCGCATCCGGTCCAGGGGATCCCGCGAGACGCGCCGCTCGTGCAAGGCCTTTCGGAAGTCCGCGTAGGCGGCTCGCAGCTCCTGTTTGTCCCCATTCGTGACGTCGGAGGCGTAATGGGACTCGATCTGTTTCATGACGAAGTCCGTGATGACCTCGGGCTTGCTCCGAGCGTAGAGGATGAACGCGAGGCAGGCCGCGGCCAGGACGACGGCGACGACGCCGCACCCGATCAGGGCGTTCTTGCCGCAGCCGCGCCCGGCCGGGGCGGGCTCGATCGGCGCGGGGGCGGCGGGCGGGACCGGATCGCTCACGGAAGAGGGGCTTATAGCACAAGAGGCGAGAGGCGGGAGCTACAATGGAAGGCGTGAGGCGGCGCGCCCTGTTCGTCCTGGTACCGCTGGTCGCCGCGGGGCTGCTCGGGGCGCTCGCCGGCTCGGTCGCCACCGGGCTCGTGCGGGTCCCGCGCGTCTCGGAGCTCGAGACCTACCGCCCCGACATCATCACCGAGATCCGCGCGAGCGACGGCTCGACGATCGCGCGGTACGCCATCGAGCGGCGCATTCTGATCTCGCGCGCGGACATCCCCGCGGTCGTCCGAAACGCGATCGTGGCGACGGAAGACAAGAACTTCTACCGGCACGGCGGCGTGGACCTGGCGCGGACGGTCTCGGCCGTCTTCTCGGACTTGAGACACCAGCGTTACGCCCAGGGCGGCTCGACGCTGACGCAGCAGCTGGCGCGCGCCATCTTCCTGTCTCCGCGCAAGACGATCTCCCGCAAGATCAACGAAGCGCTCGTCGCCTTCGAGATCGAGCGGCGCTACTCCAAGGACCAGATCCTGACGATGTATGCCAACGAGATCTATCTCGGCCACGGCAGCTACGGCTTCGAGGCCGCGGCGCGCTACTACTTCGGCAAGAGCTTGAAGGACGTCACGCTGGCGGAGGCCGCTCTCCTGGCCGGGATCGTCCAGCGCCCCGAGGACCAGTCCCCCTTCCGCAATGCCCCCCTGGCCCGGGCTCGCCGAGCGACCGCGTTGCGGCGCATGCGCGCGGAGGGATATATCTCGGAAGAGCAACGCGAGAGCGCCGAGGCCGAGCCTCTCCCCGCCGCTCCGGCCTTGAAGGAAACAGTCGTGGCTCCCTACTTCTGCGAGGAGATCCGGCAATACCTGGAAAGGACTTACGGAGAGAAGGACCTCTACCGGCGGGGACTGCGGGTCAACTCGACGCTCGATCCCGAGCTCCAGGCCTTCTCCGAGGAAGCGCTGGGATGGGGCCTGCGGCGACTCGCACGCCGTCACGGCTTCCACCCTCCCCGCAACCTGCGGGCGCAGGGGTACGCCAACCTCGCCTCCTTCGTCGACCCGTCCTGGCAGAATGCGCGGCTTTCGGAAGGCGAATCGCTTCGGGGCGTCGTGATGGACGTCTCTCCCTCCGGCGCGCAAGTCCGCATCGCCGACAAGACTCTTCCCCTGAGGGCCTCGGGGTACACCTGGACGGGCGCGGCGCAGGCCTCGAAGATCCTCAAGACCGGGGACCTGGTGACCGTGACCCTGCAGAAGGGAAAGGACGGAGGCGCCCTGCTCCTCGAGGAGGACCCGCGGGAACAGGGGGCGGTGCTCATCCTCGAGAACTCGACCGGCGCCGTGCGCGCCATGGTGGGGGGCTACGACTGGACTCAGTCGAAGTTCAATCGGTCTGTGCAGGCGCTGCGGCAGGCGGGCTCGACTTTCAAGCCGTTCGTGTACCTCGCGGCGCTGGAGGCCGGCTACACCCCATCCGATACGATCTTCGACGGTCCGATCTCGATCGTCATCGACCCGCGCCAGCCCCCGTACCGCCCCATGAACTACGACAAGAAGTTCCGGGGCATCGTGACGCTGCGCCGCGCGCTCGAGCACTCGATCAACGTCCCGACCGTGCGGTTGGCGCAGCTCGTCGGCCTGTCCCACGTGATCGAGGCGGCGCAACGCCTCGGCATTCGCGAGAACCTGCTGGCCTACCCCTCGCTCGCCCTGGGCGCCTTCGAGGTGACGCTCGAGGAGATGACGGCCGCTTATTCCGTATTCGCCAATCAGGGGCTCGCCTTCACCCCGTACGCGTTCGAGAGTGTCACCGACGCCAACGGCGATATCCTCGAGAAGACGCATCCCGACGCCCGCGAGGTCGCCAGCCCCCAGGCCTGCTTTCAGCTCCTGCAGATGCTGAAAGGGGTGACGCAGCGCGGGACCGGGGCGGCGGCGGCGAAGCTCGGGTTGAACATCGCGGGCAAGACCGGCACGACGAGCGACTTCACCGACGCCTGGTTCGTCGGCATGACCCCCCGCTACACGATTGGCGTCTGGGTCGGCAACGACATGAAGACCGTCAGCATTGGCCCGGGCATGGAGGGGGCCCGGGTGGCCCTGCCGATCTGGATGCGCATCCTGGAGAAGATGAAGGAGAAAGGGCGGATCGACCCCAAGGCGGACTTCGACGCGCCGCCCAACGTGGTCTTCACGGCCGTGGATTACGAGACCGGCCTGAAGGCGACTCCGTCCTCGCCCAAGCCGATCCTGGAGGCCTTCGTGTCCGGATCGCAGCCGACCGAGGAATGGAATGCGCGCTGGGAAGAAGTCACGAGGCTCCCCTGGTCCCTGCAGAAGTCTTTCTACATGCCGAAGAAGGGAGAGAGCGCCGACGAGGCGGAAGAAGCCCCCGTCCATCCGACACCGGTGCCGGCCAAGCCCAACTGACGGGGGAATCGGCGCCAGTCGTCCTGATCACGAAACACAAATCACGAGTCTCTTCGGATCCATTCCGTTAATCGCGCGAGTCCCTCCTCGATACGCTCCTCCGGGGTGGCGAAGGAAAACCGGACGCAGGAGTCCATGCCGAAGGCTTCGCCGGGGACGGCGGCGACCCTCGCTTCGCTCAAGAGGAGGCGGCAGAACTCGACCGATCCCCGGACCTTCTTGACGGAATAGAAGGCCTGCACCTTCGGGAAGGCGTAGAAGGCCCCCTCCGGCTCGACGCACTCGACGCCGGGGAGCGCCTTCAGCCCGCGCAGGATCGTCTCCCGTCGCTTCTCGTAATGCGACAGCATCTCCGCCACCGAAGCCTCCGAGCGCTCGACTTCCGAGAGCGCCGCGCGCGCCGCCTCCTGTGAGATCGAGGAGGCGTTGGACGTCGAGTGACTCTGGTAGGAGGCCATGGCCGAGACGAGCTCCCTGGAAGCGAGGGCCCATCCCAGCCGCCATCCCGTCATCGCGTAGGTCTTCGAGGCCGCCCCCGTCACGACGACCCGCCCCGGATACTCGCCCCAGAGGGACGCCGCCGAGAGGTGGCGCCGGCCGCCGTAGAGAAAGTGGTCGTAGGTTTCGTCGAAGAGGAGCACGGCTCCCCTCTCGGAACACCACTCCAGAAGCCGCGCGAGCTCTGCGGGCTCGATGACGGACCCCGTCGGATTGCACGGAGAGTTCACGATCACCGCACGCGTGTTCTCCGTGGCGACTCGCTCCAGCGCGGCGGCCGCCGGCTTCCAGCCGGAACGGATATCTGTCGGAACGAAGACGGGGGCAGCGCCGCAGAGCCGGACGATCTCCGGAAAGGAGACCCAGTAGGGGGAGAACATCGCGACCTCGTCCCCCTCCTGGAAGAGGGCCTGGCAGACGTTGAAGACCGCCTGCTTGGCGCCGGCCGTCACGAGGACGTTTTCCCGGGCACAGTCGGTTCCGTACTCCCGACGGTACTTCCCGGCGATCGCGTCCCGGAGCGCCGGGTCTCCCGCCGAATCCGTGTAACGGGTGCGGCCCGACTCGATGGCCGCGATTCCCGCGTTGCGGACGAACTCCGGGGTCGGGAAATCCGGCTCTCCGAGCCCGAAATCCACGACGTCCACGCCGGAAGCCGCCAGGAGGGCCGCCTCGCGCGCGACCGCGGCGGTCGGGGAAGGCGCCAGGTGCGCGACACGGCGGGAAAACCGGGACGCCGTCACCGGGTCCTCTTCCAGGCGCGCGCGAAGGCGGGAAAGGCGGCGAGACGCTTCCTCCCTGTCAGGACGAGCCCTGCCTCGACGGCGATCCACGCCCCGTAGATGTAGAGGATCGGATACCTCAGAGACGGCACGGCGAACTGGATCACCCAGAGCGCGAACAGCCCCGCAGCCTCGTAGGCCTCGAGATCCATCGAGGCGAGGAGGAGCCAGCCCAAGAAGCCCTGGAGGATCGTCAGAAGGATCTCCTGCCGCTGGAAGGCGTCGAACGGGAGGGGCTCGGTCGAACCATGGCTCCAGCAATAGATCACGGCGAGCAGACCCGAGAGAATCCCCCACTGGTTGATGTTGGAGGAGACCATGTTCATCAGAGCGACGGGCGCGCGGGTGACGCGCCGGGCCCAGGCGAACGCCGACGTCTTCTCGGGGAACTCCGAGAGGAATGGAGCGACCCACTGGATGAAGACGAACTGCGACATCCCCAGGCTGATCGCGAGGGCGAGCATCGAGTTCAGGAAGGGCTCGGCCACGAGATAGATGAGGACGCCCCCGCCGAAGAGGAGGGAGCCGACGGCCGCCCAGCGCTTCCAGCCGGAATGGGACAGCGCCCAGCGGGAGACCCCCGGCACCTCCTCGTCCTCCTCGATGGTGCCGGGGCGCGGGGGCAGCCGCAGGAGAACCCACAGGTACGCGATGTAGGTCGCGGCGAGAACGGCCGAGTCGAAGAGCGAGAGGTTCCCCTTGGCCCAGATGACGACGAAGTAGAGGAGCGGGGGGAGGAGCCCGAGCACCTCCACGGCGTGCTCGTCCTGGAGCCGGATCAGGCGGAGCCGGCGATTCTTGTTCTTGACTGAGTAGAAAGCCGCGACGGCATAGATCATGGGCCAACCGAGGCCGGTCAAGAGCCGCAGACTCCCCGTGAAGTTGGCGATGGCGAGGTGGACCATCGGGGGGTTCTTGCCCGCCTTCCAGGCGATCACCGCCTCGACCGCAAACTCCGGAAGGGTCTGGACGAGCGCCAGAACGGCGAGAGCCAGGCCCTGCGAGACCAGGAACTCGGCCGCCTCCGCGCCCCAGGCGACGAGGAAGGCCGCCGCGATCATGGTCGGAAAAGTCCAGAGAGCCGAGAGGGGGGAGCCGGAGACTTCCTGGGAGACGGTCGCGGCCAGGGCGAGCCTGTCGCGAAACGATTTCATCTGCGCCGGTTATAGCATGCAGGGCGCTGGGGACCACAGAGCCCCGCTGCGATATCCATCATGGCCGCCATCGAGTCTCCTTCGAACCCGCTCATCCGCGCGGTCGGCCGCTCGATCGAAGAGAGGACGCACTTTCTCCTGGAGGGAGAAAAGGCAATCCTCGAAGCGGTCGCCGCCGACCTTCCGCTGGAGCACGTGTTCCACGACGCGAGCGTGCGAGCCGGCAGGCTGGCCGCCCTGGCTTCGGCGCGGCCGCGCCTGGTCTCCCGCATGGTCCTCGAGCGTCTGGCCGACTCGAAGACGCCGCAGCACCTGGTCGCGGTCGTCCGCCGGCGCGATGTCCCGGTGACGGAGATCCTGGGCCGTCCCGGACCGGCCGTCTTCGTCTTCGGGATCCAGGACCCCGGCAACCTCGGGGCGATTGTGCGCGTGGGCGAGGCCGCCGGCGCCGCCGGCATCGTGGCGGCGCCGGGGACGGCGGACTTTTTCCATCCGCGCGCCGTGCGGGCGAGCGCCGGCAGCGTGCTGCGAATTCCGGTCTCGGGAAAGGTCTCCTTCGAGCCCTTCGCCGCCGTCGCGAAGGAGGCCGGACGGACGATCTGCGGAGCCGTCGCCGCCGGCGGAGAAGATCCGTTTCGCGTAGCCTTTCCGCACGACTCCGTCCTCGTCGTCGGATCGGAAGGCGCGGGGTTACCGGCGGGTGCCTACCGTTCCCTCGACCGGCGTTTCACGATTCCCATGCGCGATCCCGTGGACTCCTTGAACGCCGCCGTCGCCGCCGCCCTCCTCCTCTACTCCACGTCTCTGCGGTTCCCTCTCCCGCCCGGAGAGGGAGAGGGCTAGGGCGAGGGCTTATCCGGCGCCCCGGGCTTGGGCTCGCGCCGCGGCTTGGAATGTCCCCTCACGCCGGGCGGCCGCTCGCCGCGCCGGTCGACGGAGGAAGAAGGCTTGATCCAGACCTTCCTCGGCACGATGACCTTTTTCTGGCGGTTTCCGATTCCCCGGCCCATCAAGCCCCTTCCTGCTCACCGAAGACCTCCGCCTGGAAGACCCAGAGTCGGGCCTCCGGCTCCTTCCAGGCTCCCGCGGGAAGCCCGGCCTTTCGCGAAACCTCGAGGAGAAACCTCTCCCGGTCGAAGCCCCACTCGGTGGCGACCTGTGGAAGCAGCAGGCCGCTGCGCCCCTTCGCCTCGAGGATCAGGCCATCGCGCCCGATGACGATCTCTTCGGGCCGCTCGAGGGGAACCGGAGCAGTCAGGATCGAGAGCTCGATCACGCATCCCGGCAGTTCTTCCGCCGAGAGGGGCGGAAATCGCGGATCTTCGAAGGCGGCCCGGAGAGCGAACTTCGGGACCGCGCGGGAGAGATCTCCCTCGGGGGAAAGAGTTCCAATGCAGCCACGCAACCGGCCTTCGCGGCGGAGGGTCACGAAGAGAGCGCGCGGCTGCCCGAAGGTCTCCGCGCGGTCCGACGCGAGGCGCGGAAGCCGCTCTCCTCGGAAATGGGCTTCGAGCGCGCCCCGCGCCAGCGTCAGCAGATCCCGGCGCGCCTGCGGGGACAGAGGGGCGACGCTCACGACCTCTCCGCGGCGGCTGAAACCTCGTCCAGAAACCGCTCGAGAACCTCTTCGAGCGCCCCGAGCCTCCCCTCGAAGAAGTGATCGGCGCCGGGCACGACGACGACCTGCCCGGAGGAACCCACGAATTCCTCGAGCAGCCCCGGTGGGCCGAACGTGTCCCGCTCGCCCGAGACGAAGAG
>JBKPBH010000071.1:0-8110 GCA_046726795.1 Acidobacteriota bacterium | reverse complement strand
GGCACCTACGTCGGCGTTCGCGCCGCGGTGCTCCAGGCGGCCCGCGGAGAAGGCTCTCCAACGAAACGCGGCGCCGCGGCCGAGGAAGGAGGCCGCCGCAATGGCTGAGTACCAGTGGCCCGCGGCCGAGAAACGCAGCCTCATCGGCAAACGAATGTCGCGCGTGGACGGCCCGCAGAAGGTGACGGGACGCGCCAAGTACACCTACGACGTCCACCCCGCCGGAATGCTCTACGGCAAGATCGTGCGCTGCCCGCACGCGCACGCCCGCGTCGTGCGGATCGACACGTCGCAAGCCGAGAAGCACCCTGCGGTCAAGGCGATCGAGCTGATGACCGAGCCGGGCAAGGAGATTTTCTGGGCCGGGGACGAGGTCGTGGCTCTGGCGGCGACCGACGAGATCGCGGCGGAGGACGCGGCCCGCCTCGTGAAAATCGATTACGAGGTCCTGCCCCACTTCGTCAGCGACGCCGAGCCCCCGGCCAACGTCCCCGAGGGAGGGCCGCTCGGCGAGCGCGAGATCCGCGACATGTTCTTCACCCTGCAGATCCCGGCCGCGCAGATCGTCTCGCGGCTCCAGAAGGACGGCATCAGCTTCACTCCGCAAGAAGCTTCGCTTTCCCAGATGAAGCAGAACGGCATGCCGGACTCCGTGATCGAAGCCATCCGGAGCGCCAAGGTCGTGCCCCCCGGGAAGGCCGGAACCTACAAGCGCGTGGCGGCGCAGACCCAGGGAGATCCCGACAAGGCCTTCGCGGAATCCGAGGTCGTCTCGGAGGGCGTTTACGGAGTGCCCGTCATCACCCACTGCTGCCTGGAGTCGCACGGGGCGATGTCGGAGTGGACGGATCCCGAGCACCTGTTCGTCCACATCTCGACGCAGAACGTCTCCGGCATCCCGGGGCAGATGGCCGAGCCGCTGAAGATGCCGGCCACGAACATCCGCGTGCACCAGGACCACATCGGCGGAGGCTTCGGCAGCAAGTTCTCCGTGGACACGTGGGGAATCGTCACGGCGAAGCTCTCGAAGAAGGCGGGAGGCAAGCCGGTCAAGATCATGCTCGAGCGCCAGGCGGAGCTCGAGGTCGCCGGCGCGCGGCCCTCCTCGTTCGCGCGGGTCAAGGTCGGGGCAAAGAAGGACGGCACGCTCGTCGCCTGGGAGCACAGCGGCTGGGGGACGGGAGGTATCGGAGGAGGCGGCGCGCCGCCACTGCCTTACATCTTGAACGTCCCCAACCAGCGCAAGCAGCACACCGCGATTGCCAACAACATCGGGAGCGCCCGCGCCTGGCGCGCGCCCAACCACCCGCAGGCCGCCCTCATCACGATGTCCGCTTTCGAGGACCTCGCCGCGAAGTTGGAGATGGACCCGATGGACTTCTTCCTGAAGAACATTGAGCTGGCCAGCCCGCGGGCCAAGATCTACACCGAGGAGATCCACAAGGCCGACGAGCTGATCGGCTGGAAGAAGAACTGGCATCCGCGCCCGGATCCGGGTCCGGGCCCCGTCAAGCGCGGCCTCGGCATGTCGATCCACACCTGGGGGGGCCGCGGCCACAACAGCGAGTGCGACTTCACGATCCATCCGGACGGCTCGGTCGTCGTCCGGCTGGGATCGCAGGACCTCGGTACGGGCACGCGGACGTGCATCCAGATGGTGGCCGCCGATTCGCTCGGCCTCCCCTTCGACGCGGTCAAGGTCGAGCTCGGCGACACGCAGTACCCGCCTTCCGGCGGCTCGGGCGGCTCGACCACGATCGGCGGCGTCTCCTCCTCGACTCGGCGCGGCGCGATCGACGCCGTCAATCAGCTCTTCGGAAAAGTCGGGCCCGCGTTGAACGCCAAGCCCGAGGAGCTCGAGGCCGTCAACGGGACGGTGCGCGTGGCGGCGGATCCGAAGAGAAGCCTCCCGTGGAAGCAGGCCTGCGCGAAGCTCGGCGCCATGCCCGTGACCGCCCGCGGCGTGAATAAGAGCGGCATGACCCCGGACCTGACCAACAGCGGCGTGGGCGGCGTCCAGATGGCCGACGTCAGCGTGGACATCGAGACGGGGATCGTGAAGGTCAACAAGATCGTCGCCGTGCAGGACTGCGGCCTGGTCATCGATTTAAAGACGGCCGAGAGCCAGGTCTACGGGGCGCTCATCATGGGCATCGCCTACTCGCTCTACGAAGAAAAGATCATGGACGAGACGACCGGCCGCATGCTCAACCCGAACATGGACTTCTACAGGCTGACAGGCATCGGCGACTTCGGCGAGCTCGTCGTGCACATGATGACCGGGCCGGGCTACGACGAGCGGGGCGTCATCGGGTTGGCCGAGCCGCCGACGGTGTCGCCGGGGGCGGCCATTTCCAACGCCGTGGCCAACGCGATCGGCGTCCGCGTGTCCTTGCTGCCGCTGACGCCGGACCGCGTGCTCGCGGCCCTCGAGCAAAAGGAGACGCGCCATGCGGCCCTTTGAGTACGCCGCCGCCAGGACCAAGGCGCAGGCCGTCGGTCTTCTCGGCTCGAGCTTCGATCAGGCCGAGGTGCTCGCGGGCGGAAGCGACCTGCTGGCGCTGATGAAAGACGACGTCGTCCGCCCCAGGCGTTTGGTCTCGATCCAGGAGATCCCGGAGCTCCGCGAGATCCGCGCGGCGGAGGGAGGGCTCTCGATCGGCGCGCTCCGGACGCTCTCCGAGCTCGCGGACGATCGGGAGGTCCGCCGCAGATACCCCGCGCTCGCGCAGGCGCTCGAGGAGGCCGCGAGCCCGCAGATCCGCAACGTCGCCACCCTGGGAGGCAACCTCTGCCAGCGTCCCCGCTGCTGGTACTTCCGAGGCGGCCATGGCCTGCTCGCGAAAGGACCGGGAGGCGAGTCGCTCGTCGTCAAGGGGGACAATCGCTACCACGCGATCCTGGGCAACTCGGGACCGGCCTACTTCGTCAGCCCGTCCACGATCGCCCCGGTGCTCGTCGCCTACGGCGCTAGGGTACGGATCCATGGGCCCAAAGGGGACCGGGAGGTGCCGGTCGATAAATTCTTCCGAGTTCCGCAATCGGAAGCCGAGCGGGAGCACGATCTCCAGCCAAACGAGATCGTGACGGAGATCGTCCTCCCCTCCGCCAGGGGGACGCAGGGCGCCAACCACGAGGTGCGGCAGAAGGAAGCTTTCGACTGGCCTTACGCCACCGCCTCGACGGTCCTGCGGGTCGCCGGCGGCAAAGTCGAGTCGGCGCGGATCGTGCTCGGACACGTCGCGCCGGTCCCATGGGTCTCGGAGGAAGCCGCCCGCGCCATCACCGGCAAGCCGGTAAACGCCGAGACCGCCGCGGCCGCCGGACGGGCCGCGGTCGAGAGCGCTAAACCGCTGTCGCGGAACAAGTACAAAGTCCAGCTCGCCAGGGTCGCGGTCGCTCGCGCGCTGCTCGCGGCCGCGAGCGCGACCGCGGCGGCATAGAGAGCGAGAGGAGGCCGAGGATGCTCAACCAGATCCGGGAGCGATTCGATACCGGAAATCCCGGCCTTTGCCACTGCCTGCGGTGGAAGGGACTTTTCATCGAGGCCGAGCGGGATCCGACGGTTCCCCCATCCAACGACGGCCTCTTCTGGTGCATGCACACCCAGAAGTGCATCGGCCCCGACGGAGGGCTGGCCGAGCCGGGCAACTGCTCGAGGGGCGGGCGGGACTGTTACGAGGGGGACCACGAGGGGTAGACGGCCGGGCGGGCACCGTTCTTGCCGGAAAAGAGGGTTTGGGGGTTAGAAATGTCCAGGAAGAGCCTTTTGATGACGGTTTTCGCGCTGGCGCTGGCGGCGGCCACCGCGTCGGCGTCGCAGATTCGCGGGGATTACATGGAGAGCCGCAGCGCGGATGTCTATACCGGATCGTGCTTTGCCAACGGCGAGGTCAACCTGGTCGGCAACCAGGCGCTCTTCGCCTGGAAGATCGCGAGCGGCAGCTGGCAGGGCGTCGGCCTCGACGGCCTCATCGTCGCTGGCGCCGTTCGGGCCAAAGCGACGTTGGGCGACCCGTACGCCAACCCGTATCCGGCGAAGTCGGTCCTCCTCGTGGACGAGCGGGCGACCCCGAGTCAGCGAAAGGCGCTCGTCGCTTTCGCCCGGGAGATGGGGGGCAAGCTCTTGAGCGACGTCGTCGAGGTCGAGGCGATGCCGATGACGTTGGCCGTGGAGAGGCACGGCGATCACGCGACGCGCGCGTCGTTTAAGGCCGGTGCGATGGCGGCGCTGGAGACGCGGCCGCTCGGAGACAAGGACCATATCTGCGGCAACGAGACGACGTTTTATCCGCCGCTGACGGAGACGCAGCACGCGATGCCGGCGGTCGCGGTCGAGGATCAATACCGGGGACCGGGGCTGGGAGTTTCCTGGAGCTGCCAGGAGAAGCGCAGCGCCTTCGTGGGGACCTTCGAGCACTGACCGGATTCGCGGCGGCAATCCTTCTCCTTGCCGGGGCCGCGGCCGGGCCGAAGGCCGAGACCATCGGACCGGCGCCGGAGACCGGCGTTCCCGCGGCGGTGCGATCGGCTCTGGAGCCGCAGGGAGCACGGGTCACGCTCTCCGAGGGGACGTATTGCGAGCTGTGGCTGCGCAAGAGCATTCCCTCGGATGAGAAGAAGGGCGGCGGCGGCGCTCTTCACCCCGGGCTCGCCGTCTCCACCGCCATCGGAGTCATCCGCTTCGTGGCTCCGGCGTCCGATTTTCGCGGGCAGGCGATCAAGCCCGGCCTCTACACCCTCCGCTACGCGCTCATGCCCTCCGACGGGGCTCACATGGGCGCCTCCGAATATCCCGATTACCTGCTGGTGATTCCCGCCGCCGACGACCCTGACCCCGATGCCGCCTTCAAGTTCGCCGATCTGGTGGATCTCTCCCGCAAGGCGACGGGAACGAGGCATCCCGGTGTCTTCAGCCTGACGCGGCCCTCGGGCACGACCTTTCCCTCAGCGGCGATAAACGACCAGGGCCACGTCGTGCTGCAGTTCAAAGCACGGTTGCGGCCGGCAGGAGACGCCCAGATGGCGCTGTTCGTCAAGGGCCACGCCGAGCAATGACAGTCCTTCCGCCTCGAGCCGTGGTGAGTTGTCGTTGCGGCGCGGCGCGGCGAGAACCGCGGTAGAGGAGAAAACCACCGTCAAGAGGCGCGAGGAAGACTCCCTGCGGACGCCGGAAGAGGAGATCCTCCTCAATGGCGCCTGCGGTCGGACTATTTCAAGTGGTGGTCGAACCAGGCCAGGAGCCGGGTTTGGAGGTCTTCCTGGTGGGCGCGCTCTCGGATGGAGTGGGCTTCCCGGGGGTAGATGACCATTTCGGTTTCGACCCCGAGGGCTTTCAGGGCGGTGAAGAACTCGGAGCCCTGGCCGACCGGGACCCCGGCGTCGTTGGCGCCGTGGAGGATCAGGGTTGGCGTGCGGCAGTCGCGGATGAAGGTGATGGGTGAGTGCGCGTCGTAGGCCGCGCGGTTGGTGTAGGGATCGCCGAAGGAAAGGCGAAGGGACGCTGAGTTGTACGAGGTGCCGTAGAGGCTGAAGAAGTCGGAGTGGCCGGACTGGGCGACGGCGGCCTTGAAGCGAGTGGTGTGGGTGATGGCCCATTCGGTCATGAAGCCGCCGTTGCTCCAGCCGGCGATGCCGAGCCGAGCGGGGTCGGCGATCCGCCGGGCTATCAGGGCGTCGACGCCGTCCATGAGGTCCTGGAAGGCCATGCCGCCCCAGTCTCCGTTGGTGGCGTGCATCTTCCATCCCTCCCCGGTGACGCCTCGATAGTTCGGAAGAAAGACGACGTATCCGTGAGAGGCGAGCAGTTGTCCCCACGCCCACCAGCTGGCGAGCCACCCCGTCCACCAGGCTGTGTCGCCGGGGTGTCCCTGGACGATCATCGGATACGGATGGCCGGCTTCGAGGCCCGGAGGAGTGATCAGGACTCCGCGGCGGGTCGTTCCATCTTTCGTGTTCTTCCACGTCACGGCCTGCACCGCGCCCAGCCGCCAGCTCGAGGTCTGTGGATTCAGTTCGGTCAACCTGCGAGGGGAGGAGCCCGAGGTCGCCACCCAGACGTCGCTCGGCGACCGAGCGTCCTGGCTCAGGTATGCGCTCGTGACGCCGTTCGTCGTAAGGCTGTATTCCCACTGGGATATGACGACATCGGCGACCCGCCGCATCTGGCCGCCGGCGACATCGAAGTTCACGAGCGCCTGGGCCGTGCCTTCGATCGTCAGGAGGAGCAGTTTCTTCGAGTCGGCGGCCCACTCGGCGCGGAGGGTCGTGAAGGGATGCTCCCTCAAGAGGGACCGCACCGGCCCTCCCGCGGCGGGAACCATCGCCAGCCAGGAGCCGAACTCCCGTGTGGGGGGACATTCGAGAAAGGTGATGAGCCGGCCGTCGGGCGACCACCTCAGCCCGCCGCTGAAGGCCACGTTTTCACTCAAGCGCCGGGCGATCCTGCCCGTGCGCCGGTTCACGACGACGAGCGCGAGCCGGAACTGATCTTCCGGCCGGGGCGTCGGGGCGATGACGAGCGCGATCTCCTCGCCGTTGGGAGACCAGGAGAGCTCCTGGACGTCGAACTCCCGGCCGGTGAGCAGGGAGGTCGTGCCCTCCGCGACGTTCAGTATGCCCAGCCGGGTGTATCGGACCGTTCTCCCAACGACGACAGGATCCTCGTCGACGCCAGGCTCAGTAGCCGTGAACGCGATGAACCGGCCGTCGGGAGACCAGGCGAATTCCTCGATGCCGGACCTCTCCGTGGTGAGGCGATCCGGCGCCGCCGCGGCGTTGCCTCTCGCGGCGGCTCGATAGAGCTGGCGAGTTGGCGCATTTGCGCCGGGCAGGGGTTCTCCGCGCACCGAGAGGAAGGCCAGGGTCTTGCCGTCGGGCGACCAGCGAGGGGACTTGTCGTCGCCGCCGGAGATCCAGAGGCGTGGCGCATCGCCTCCGTCGGCGGCCACCGTCCAGATACCAGAGCGCCGCATGGCCTGCCCCGACTCCGCCGGCTCCGAGACGACGAACGCGACGCGCCGGGCGTCTGGCGAGAGCCTCACGTCGCTCGCGAGCCGGATCTCGCTGATGTCGCGCGGGCTCAAGGTTTGAGCGCCCATGGGCGCCGCGCTTCCGCAGAGAGCGAGAACCGTAAACGAGAGAAGGAGCGGCCTCATCATGGGCAATACGCCCGCGACCACGAAAGGTTTCGTACGTGCCGGCACCTTCCTGATTTCCTATGCTGCCCGAGCAAATCGGGTCAGGGAATGATCATGAAACGAGGGGAAGAATGGAGTCAGTGCTGAATCGATGCATTATTTCCGCTGGCGGCGGGCCCGCTCGTAGATCTCGCGCCGGTGGCCCAGCATAACGACCAGGACGATGAGCTCCTGATTCTGGATTTCATACACGACTCTGTAATCACCCACCCGATAGGACCAGAAGGGCGCAAGCTCGCCGTGGAGGCGCTTACCGAGCCGCGGGTTTTCGGCGAGTCGCTCGAGACCGCGGCGCACTCGCTCGATCACGCTGCCCGGCAGGGCGCGAATGTCCCTTTCCACGCCGGGAAGGTAGAGCAGCCGGTACGGCATTCTTCCTCCATACCTGCTCGTGCGTCAGCCGAGCATCCTTTGCGATCTCCCGGCGAGCCCGCGCGATCTTCTTCATCGCGACAGGGTCCGAGAGAATCGAGATCGTCTCCAGCAGACTCTCCCATTCCTCGGCCGATACCAGGACGCCTGCCGGAACTCCATTGCGCGTGATCTGGATGGTCTCACCACGCTCCTCAACGTCTCGAAGCAGCTCGAGAAGCGAGTTCTTGGCCTGAGTCGCCGTCAGCGTCGTCATGGGTGGCCATTATAATGGCCACCGCCTGGAAGCGCAACATTGACGGCTTCCGGGGCAGCGGTCAGGCGAGGCCGAGGAAGAGGAGGAGGGATGGGGTCAACCGTCCTATGTCTGATGTCAAGAGGCGAGGAGCTTCAGCATCCTATTCGTGGTCGTAGCCACAGGTCGCTTGTTCGGGTCCGGAGCGGTGCCGCACCATGTGCTCCGACCGTTTGAGGTCACGGTTGACCACGCGGTCGCCGCGGTCCGGGGAGAGTCTCGATCGCCTGGTGACGTTTAGGTG
>JBKPBH010000070.1:0-19464 GCA_046726795.1 Acidobacteriota bacterium | reverse complement strand
GCGCAAGGAGCTGGAAAGGCATCCGAGCGCCGTCGAGAACGCCCTCCGCAAGGGCGCCGCAAGAGCGCGCGCCGAGGCACAGGAGACCATGCGCCTCGTCCGGGAGGCCACGGGGCTTCGATAACGGGCGTGCGGTGTCCGCTCTGTGGGATGCGGTCGGGTATCCCCGCCCGTCCGAACACGGCATACGTCGCGCTCGGCTCACTTACGCTATATTTACGCCTCCATGATCAAATCCATCTCCAACCCGCCCAATCCCTGGGAATCCACCTATGTCGAGTGGATCGGCGAGCCGCCGGAGGCAAAGCTCGAAGTCTTCGAGGAGAAGCCGCGGTCGATCCTCGCCGAGAACGAGAGCCCGGACGTCGGCTTCCGCTGGAGCTTGAACCCCTACAGAGGATGTTTCCATGCATGCTCCTACTGCTATGCCCGGACGAGCCACGAGTATCTGGGGTTCGGGGCGGGCACGGACTTTGATCGGAAGATCGTCGTCAAGGTCAACGCGCCCGAGCTGCTGCGGCGGGAGCTCTCACGTCGATCCTGGAAAAGCGAGACCATCGTCTTCTCGGGAAACACGGACTGCTACCAGCCGCTCGAGGCGGTCTACGAGCGGACGCGCCGCTGTCTGGAAGTTTGCGCGGAGCTCCGCAATCCCGTGGCCATCATCACCAAGGGAGCGCTCGTCCGGCGCGACGCCGAGCTGCTGGCGCGGATGGCGCGGGAGACCGCCGTCTCGGTCTCGTTGAGCATCCCGATCGGGGACGACGAGATGTCCCGCGCGATCGAGCCCGGCGCCAGCCTCCCCTCCCAGAGGTTCGAGACGCTGCGCCTCCTGTCGGAGGCCGGCGTCCCGACGGGCGTCGGCGTCGCGCCGGTCATTCCGGGGTTGAACGACAGCCAGATTTCCTCGATCCTCGAGCGGGCGCGCGCCGCCGGCGCCGGGAGCGCCTTCCTGACACTCGTGCGCCTGGCCGGGCAGACGCTTCCGGTCTTCCGGGAGCGTCTCCAGCAGGCGTACCCGCAGAGAGCCTCGAAGATCTGGAGCGCCATCCGGGAGGTCCGCGGCGGGAAGTTCAACGAGTCGCAGTTCCACGAGCGCATGCGAGGCGTCGGGCCCCGCTGGGACGCCATCCGGAACCTCTTCGACCTCGAGTGCCGGCGCCTGGGCTTCAACGAGGAGCGCGTCGGGAATCCCGACGAGGCGGAGCCGGCGGGCCGGATTCTGCGTCCCGGCGAACAGGGGGAGCTCTTCGGGTGAGAGCTGTACTTTGCAGTTCAAAGTACTTGACAAGAGTCCAAGCCGGGGCCTACGCTCCCTCCATGGATCAGCCGCCGCTGCGCGCCGCCCCGGACCCTCCGGCTCTCGACTCCCGCGCGATCGACAACCTCCGTTTCATCCGCGAAACCATGGAGCGGGCCTCCTCGTTCACCGCGGTGCCGGGATGGGGAGGCGTGGCCATGGGCGCGAGTGCCCTCGCCGCTGCGGCGGTTTCGACGCGCGCCGCGACGCCGGACGAGTGGCTCGCGATCTGGCTCGCCGAGGCGTTCCTGGCGCTCGCGATCGGGGTCTGGGCCATCACGGCCAAGGCGCGTCGATTCCGGATCCCGCTCTTCGCCGGTCCGGCCCGCCGCTTCCTGCTGACCCTGTCTCCCCCGCTCGTGGCCGGCGCTCTGGCCACGCTCGCGCTCCAGCGCGCAGGGCAGGCCCGCGTTCTCCCCGGGATCTGGCTCCTTCTGTACGGCACGGCCGTCGTCACCGGCGGCGCCTTCGCCGTGCGCATCGTGCCCGTCATGGGGATCGGCTTCATGCTCCTCGGCGCGATCGCCCTGTTCTCTCCCGCCTCCTGGGGAACCGCGTTTCTCGCGGCGGGCTTTGGCGGCCTGCAGATCGTCTTCGGAATCCTGATTGCAAGACGGCACGGGGGCTAGCCGGATACGACGATGAGCCGTCACGCCCCGCGTCCCCGTGTCTCCGTGTCCTCGCGTCCCACCTCGAGACACGAGGAGGGGCCGACACGGAGACGCGGAGAGGCAAGGCTCGGCTTATTGCCGCAACTGGACCGGGTGATCCACGAACGGATGCGGCTGGCGATCGTCTCGGTGCTCGCTGCCGGCGACACCCTTTCTTTCAACGAGTTGAAGGCGCTTCTCGGAGCGACAGACGGGAATCTCTCGGTCCATGCGCGAAAGCTCGAGGACGCGGGGTACGTCGTGTGCGCGAAGTCCTTCCAAGGGCGGATGCCGAAGACCCAGTACCGACTGACGCCCGAGGGGCGGCGAGCGTTCGAGCGCTACGTGAACCACCTGGAAGCCCTGGTGCGCGGCGCGCGGGGATAGATTTTTTTGGAGGCTTACTTTATGACGCAAAGCTACTTCGTGCCGCAGCTCCCGTCGGGGTTGGTGGTCCTGGCGTTTCTGGGGACCGGCTTGCTCCTCGCCGCGATGCTCCTCTGGGCCCTCGTCGCATTCGCTCTCGGCAAGCGCCGGCTCGCGAAATGGCTCTCCCTCGCGTGGCTCGCAGGCGGGACGGCCTACTTCGCGGTGCTCGTCACCGCCTCGCTCGCGAGCCGAGAGCGCGTGCTCTCCAAAGGGGACCGGAAATACTTCTGTGAGATCGACTGCCACCTGGCTTACTCGCTCCAGGAGGTCGCGACGGGGCCACTCGAGGCAGGCACACGCTATACGGTCTCCATCCAGACCTGGTTCGACCCGGGGACCATCGCCTCGTTTCGAGGAAACGGGCCGTTGACGCCCAACCCGCGGGAGGTGTTTGTCGTCGACGAGTCGGGGCGCCGGTACGGGCCGTCTCCCGAGGGAATGGCGGCGCTCGAGCGGGAGCGCGGAAGCCCCTCGACACCGCTCTCCCGCGAGCTGCGCCCGGGCGAGTCCTACACGACGACGCTCGCCTTCGATCTGCCTCGAGGCATCGGGCGGCCCCGCCTCTTCCTGGGAGACACGCCCGGCCTCGAGTGCCTCTTGATCGACCACGAGAATAGCTTCCTGCACAAGAAGGTCTACTTCGCCCTCTGAAGAGGGTTGGGAGCTCGGGTTGACCCGGGCCGCCGCGACCCGCCTGAGACCTGAGACTCATCGGGTTGCCCGGGAGCCGCGGCGGCGACAGAATGCGGCCGTGGAGTTTCTCGGGATGACTCCCCGCAGATGGGTCGAGTATTCGGCCGCGATCCTCGCCGGCAACGCGATCTACTTCCTCGTCCTCTACCCGGATCTCGGCCCGACTCTCCAGCACCAGCCGTGGCGTTTCGACGTGGGGCTCGCCCTGGATTTTCTCTGCTGCGTCGTCGTTTACGGGGTCATCCGGCTCGGCGTAGCCCAGGCCCGCCGGATGAACGAGAAGCCCGGGGGACGATAAGCCGGTTTTCGGCTCTCGGTGCCCGGTGCTGGGGACCTCGGCTGGCCCACCGAACACCGAACCCGAAGACCGAGCACCGGCTCCTTCAAGGCTCCGGTTCGTTCTCGGCCGTTTCCCCTCGACTCGCTCTCCTACGCGATCACAGGCACGATCACCGGGCGGATGTCGAAAGCCCGGCGGCAGGCTCGCTTGGCCGCCAGGGCGACCTCCGCCCGGACCCACTCCAGATCGCCGCGCTCTTCGGGAGTCGCGCGCGCGAGCACGGCCCGGGCCGCCCGGCGGACCTCGTCACCGATTTCTTCCTCCGCCGTCGCCACGCCGCGCGAGACCACCCGGATGTCTCCGCCACGCGGGTCGGCCGGGAGGAAAACGACGACGAAACCCTCTTCGGCGAGCTGCCGGCGGTCTCGCACCACGGCGGCCTCGACGAGCTCGGGACGGGCATCCAGGTAGATCCGGCCCGCGGGTGCCGCTCCCGCCTGGACCTCGAAACGGCCCGCCGACAGTGTGAGCCGGTCGCCGTTGTCCAGCAGCGGGATCCGGTCCCCCGGAACGCCGGCGGCCCGGGCCACCTCCGCCGCGGCCACCAGCATCCGGCGCTCGCCGTGCACCGGCAGGACGGCCCTCGGGCGCACCAGGTCGAGCCAGTCGGCAATGTCCTCGCGGTGCGCGTGCCCCGACACGTGCACGGGAGGCTCCGTCTCCCGGAGGACGCGCGCGCCCCGGCGGACCAGGTGGTCGGTGACGCGGTTGACCGAGCGCTCGTGGCCGGGAATCGTCCGCGCGGAGAAGACGACCAGGTCGCCCGGCGAAAGCCGCAGGTCCGCGTGCTCGTCCAGCGCCAGGCGGTAGAGGGCGGAGAAGGCTTCCCCCTGGCTCCCGGAGGTCACGCAGAGGAGGCGCTCGGAGGGAAACCCGGCCAGATCCGCCGGCGCGACGAGGGTCCCCGCGGGGAGAGACAGGCGGCGAAGCCGCTGGGCGATCTCGGCGACCGTGCGCATGCTGCGCCCCAGGAGCGCGACGCGGCGGCCGAGGCGGAGCGCCGATTCGACCGCCTGAGAGATCCGGGCGACATGGCTTGAGAACGTCGTCAGGACGATCCGACGGGGCGCGCCTGAGAAAGCGGCCTCGAGCCCCTGGCCGGCGATCCGCTCCGGCAGGGCTCTTCCCGGCCGTTCCGCGTTGGTCGAATCCACGAGCGCGAGGTCCACGCCTTCCGCGACCGCCGCGGCGATCCCCTCGCGATCCGTCCTCTCGCCGTCGGGAGGATCGGGGTCGAGCTTGAAGTCCCCGGAGTGGAAGAGGCGTTGTCCGCCCGCCTCAATCAGGATCGCCGCCGAATCCGGCACCGAGTGGGACACGCGAAAGAAGGTGAAGGCGAACTCGCCCGCCCGAGCGCGTTCGCGGGGCCGGGCCTCGAAGAAGCCCTCGAGAGGCCCCCCCGACTCTTCGAGCCGCCTCCGGGCGAGCGCGAGGGTGAAGGGGAAACCGTACACGGGAGCGAGGCTGATCTCACGCAAGAGCGGCAGTGCGCCGATGTGGTCCTCGTGACCGTGCGTCAAGAGAACTGCGTCGAGGCGGACCCCTCCGAGTGCGGAGAGATCCGGAGCGATGCGGTCGATGCCGGGAAAGGTCTCGTCGGGAAACGAAACGCCGGCGTCCACGAGGATGCTCGAGTCCCCGCAGCGCAGCCAGAGGAGGTTCCGGCCGAACTCGCCCAATCCTCCGAGCGGCGTGATCTCGACCGGCGCCGTCATGACAGCGGGTGCGCGGTGTGCGGTGCCCGATGCGCAGGAAGTCGTCCGGGCTCTCGTTCCGAGAACCGACCACCGAACACCGAGAACCGGCCCTCATTCTTCACTTCGCGACTTCCGCCAGGCGCAGATAGTCCTCGAGCGACAACTCCTGGGCGCGCACGCGCCGGCTCTTCCCGATCGCCTCGAGGGCGCGTTCCCACTCTTCCCGGCGTCCCGCGAGGGCCAGCGCGTTGGCCAGCGTCTTGCGCCGGGAGCGGAATCCGAGGGAGGCAAGCGCCAACGCGCGTTCCCGCCGTTCCGGGTCGAGGGCGGGAGACCGTGGTGTCAGCTCGACGACGCTCGAAGTGACCTTCGGGCGGGGGCGGAAGGCCCCCGGCGGAAGCTCGAAGAGGATCCGCGCCCGGGCAAAAGCCGCGGCGCGAACCGAGAGGTATCCGTAGCCGTCGTTCCCGGGACCGGCGCGGAGCCGCTCGGCCACCTCCCGTTGGACGGTGACGACGGCGCGCGAGATCGCGTCCGGCTCTTCGATCGCCGCACGGACGATCGGCGTCGCCGCGTTGTAGGGGAGATTCGAGACGAGGACCGCGGGGGCGGGCCAGCGCTCCCGGGCCAGCCACGCCCCGAAGGGACGTTCGAGCGCGTCCCCGTGAAGGATCCGGACTCCGGGGTTCCCTGCCAACTCCTCCGCGAGGGCCGCCGCCCGGCGCGGATCGATCTCGATGGCGAGCACCCGGCCGGCGCGCTCGGCCAGCGGGCGTGTCAGCGCCCCGTCGCCCGGGCCAATTTCCACGACCGTGTCGGCGGGGCCGATCCGGGCCGCGAGAACGATGCGAAGGGCGGTCTCCTCGCTGGCCAGGAAATGCTGACCCCAGCTCTTCCTGGCGGGGATCATCGCGGGCGGGGCGGGCCGTTAACCCGTTGGGCTCGACAGACTTCCTCCCGCGCCACAAAAAAGAGGGTATCAAATGATAGACTTCTCCTTCTTTCAGGGGATTCTCTTGCTGCCCGTCCATACACTCGACAACCGGCGCCTCGAAAACTTCCTCGAGCGGCACAAGGCGTACTACGCCTACTCGGGAGAGATCGACGTGGATGTCTTCCTGAGAGAGATCCTCCAGAAGGCCAACGAGTTCGTCCCGTCGGAGGCGGGTTCGATCCTGCTCGACGACCCTCTGACGAAGAACACCGAGGACCGGCTCGAGAACGAGCTCGTCTTCATCGCGACCTTCGGGGCCGACGCCGAGGAGCGTCTCTCGCGGCGGGTCAACGCGCGCGTCGGAATCGCCGGCCACGTCTACTCGACCGGCGTGACCTACATGACCGAGGACGTGATGGAGGACCCCTATTTCTATCCGACCTTCGAAGCCGCGGACTTCCGGACGACATCGGCTCTCTGCGTCCCGATCCGGATCGAGTCCGCCGTCTGCGGGGTCCTCGAGCTCGTCAACCGGACCGGGTCCCGCTGCTTCCAGGAGAAGGACCGGCGGCTGCTCGAGATCTTCGCCGATTACGCCTCGATCTCCATCCAGAATCTCCTGGACGCGCGGCGCGCGCACGAAGTGGCCAAACGCGACGGCCTGACCGGGCTCTACAACGAGCGATACCTTCACCTGCGGCTGACGCAGGAGCTCTCCCGGATCTCGCGCGACGGCGGAGATCTCGCCTTGATCTTCCTCGACCTCGACTATCTGAAGTCCGTCAACGACCGCCACGGGCACCTGGCCGGCAGCCAGGTCTTAAGAGAGGTCGGGTACGTCCTGAGGCGGACGGTCACCGACGAGCGGGCGACTCTCACGCGGTATGGCGGGGACGAGTTCGTCCTGATCCTGCCCGGCCACACGCTGCGCGACGGAATGGAGGTGGCCGAAGCTGTCCGCCACGCGATCCGCACGACGACGTTCGTCCCGCGCTCCTACGGGTTCAATAACCCGGCCTTGAACCTGCAGGCCATGATCACAGCGTCGCTCGGAGTGGCCTCGATCCGCGCCAACGCCACTCCGGCCGCCTCGATCGAGCAGCAGAAAAACGAGCTGCTGCACGCCGCCGACACCGCGCTCTACAAGGCCAAGGAGCACGGGAAGGACCGCTGTCTCGCGGCCGGCGTGAAGATCGTTTCCGACTCCGCCGCGGCGGGATAGACCCAATTTGGATTCTGGATTCTTGGATGACCGGGGACAATCCGTGCCCAATCCAAAACCCAAAACCCCCAATCCGAAATTGGCGAGTGAATTGCCTGGCATGGTAGGTTGCCGACGATGAGCACAACAACCGGCAAGCATCTGTCGGCCGACGAGGTCCTGGGCGTGCTTTCCCGCCACATCCTGGTGGACGGCTACCACGTCGTCATGGATTTGGAGAAGAGCCGGGGCTCCTACCTCTACGACGCCCGGAGCGGCCGCCTCCTGCTCGACTTCTTCGCCAACTTCGCGACCTGTCCGATCGGGTACGCGCACCCGAAGATGGGGGACCCGGAGTTCCGCGAGAGGCTCCTGGCCGCATCGCTCATCAAGCCGGCCAACAGCGACATCTACACCGCGCCGTACGCCGATTTTGTAGAGACCTTCACCCGGCTCGCGGTCCCGCCGAGTCACACCGGGCACCTCTTCTTCGTCGAGGGGGGCGCCGCCGGCGTCGAGAACGCGTTGAAGACCGCCTTCGACTGGAAGGTGCGCGTCAACCTCGCCCGCGGCGCCGGCGAGAAGGGGACGAAGATCCTTCACTTCCGCAACGCCTTCCACGGGCGCACCGGCTACGCCCTCTCGCTGACGAACACAGCCGACCCGCGTAAGACCCGCTACTTCCCGGTCTTCGACTGGCCACGACTCTCCTGCCCGAAGCTCCGGTTCCCGGTCACGCCGGAGATCGAAGCCGAAGTCGCGGCTGCCGAGGAAACGGTCGAGCGGGAGATCCGCGAGGCCTGCGCGAGCTCTCCCGGCGAGGTCGCCGCCCTGATCCTCGAGCCCATCCAGGGAGAAGGCGGGGACAACCACTTCCGGCCGGGGTTCCTCCGGAAGCTGCGCGCGCTGGCCGACGAGCTCGAGTTCCTTCTCATCTTCGACGAGGTCCAGACGGGCATCGGACAGACCGGGTCGATGTGGTGCTGGCAGCAGTTCGGCGTCGAGCCCGACCTCTTCACGTTCGGAAAGAAGACGCAGGTCTGCGGCTTCGCTTCGAACGGCCGGATCGACGGCGTCGAGAACGTCTTCCGAATTTCCTCGCGGATCAACTCGACCTGGGGCGGAAACCTCGTGGACATGGTCCGCTGCGCGCGCTACCTGGAGATCATCGACGAGGAGGACCTGGTCGCCAACGCCCGGACCGTCGGAGAACAGCTGCTCGCGCGGCTCCTGGAAATGGCTGAGGAGTTCCCGGGGATCGTCTCCAACGTCCGCGGCCGTGGCCTCTTTGCCGCCCTCGATCTGCCGGACAAGGAGACGCGAGACCGCGTCCTCGCGGCCTGCCTGGAGCACGGGCTGATCGCGCTCGCCTCCGGAGCCAGCGCCGTCCGCTTCCGTCCACCGTTGACGCTCTCCGTCGAAGAGGCGGACGAGGGAGTGAGGAAGCTGCGGCGAGCGATCGGGGCCGCAAGAAACTGACACCCGAGCTTCCGCCGCCTCGGACGGGACGGAAGACTCACCTGAGCCCTGTCAGAGTCCTGATCGCCGTGATCCTTCTGGCGGGAGCCGCGGTCGCCGTCTTCTTCCTGACGCTTCCGGACGTCTCCGCCCTGAAGACACGGTGGCCTACGACGACGGCCTTCATGGAGCGGCGCAAGCAGGAGCTCGGGCGGTCGGGACAGAGCCCGAGATTGGAGTGGTTCCCGGTGTCGCTCTCCCGGATCTCCCGGAGTCTCGCCCGGGCCGTCGTCGTCGCGGAAGACGCGCGGTTCTACGAGCACGCCGGCGTGGACTGGGAGGCCGTTCGCGGCGCATTGGAGAAGGACTGGGACAGCGCAAGCCTGCGGCACGGCGCCTCGACGATCACGCAGCAGCTCGCCAAGAATCTGTACCTGTCTCCGCGCCGGACGCCGTGGAGAAAGCTGCGCGAGTGGGTCATCGCGCGACGGCTCGAAGCGGCCCTGCCCAAGCGCCGCATCCTCGAGCTCTACTTGAACGTCGTGGAGTTCGGTCCGCGGACCTTCGGCGCCGAAGCGGCCGCGCGACACTACTTCGGAAGGCCGGCGGCCGCCCTTTCGGACTTCGAAGCGGCGACCCTGGCGGCGGTCATCCCGTCGCCGCGGATCTACGATCCGGTGCGCCACCCCCGGCGCGTCGCGCGGCGGGCCCGGAGGATCCTGCGCTGGATGGGCCGGCCGACCGAGGGTTCTAGATCCCAGATCCCGGCCTCCGGGTCGGGCTCCGGCCTCGGATTCCAGGTTTCGGAGGGCCGAGTCCTGCTATCCTCTCTCTCACTTTCCATTTGGAGGTCTTAAGACAATGCGTCGAGTTCTGTGGATAGCCCTGTCGGCGGCGGTCGCGGGCGCTTGCTCAAACAAGCCCGCGGCAATCGAGGTCTCTCCCAGGCCCGTCAAGATCTTCGGCCTCCAGCGCACCCAACGGCTGACGGGGAGCATCGTGGACAGGAAGGGGCGCCCCATCCGCGCCGACAGCCTGAGTTGGTCCTCGTCCAAGGCCGACGTCGTGACGGTGGACGGATCTGGCAAGCTCCAGTCCAAGGCTGAGGGGAAATCCGTGGTCACGGCGACCTTCCAGAACCTTTCGGTTCAGGTCCCAGTCGAAGTCGTGGACGTCCAGTCGATTGAAATCGTCCCGGCGTCGGCGCGTATTGTGGGGCCGGTCGGCACGACGGTCCAGTTGTCGGCGGCGGTGAAGAATTCCAAAGGAGCGCCGATTTCGTGGCCGATCCTCTGGACCTCCTCCCGGCCGCGAGTCGCGACGATCTCGGCGGACGGCAGGGTCACGTCGGTGGGGCCCGGGACAGCTACGATCGTCGCCCGGATTGGCGATCTCCAGGGCGCCACGGAGGTGATCGTGACGGTGGGGGAGATCGCGCGGCTGGACATCCATCCGAAAACGGCGCTCGTGCGGGTCGGAGATTCCCAGAGATTCGAAGTCATTGCCTACGGGCCGGACGGGAGACCCTACGAAGGCTCCGCGGCCGTCTTCCAGTCCTCCGACCCCGCCGTCGCGCGCGTGGACGGCGGTGGCACGGCCTCCGGGAATTCTCCCGGCACCGCGACGATCCGCGCCACCGTCGCCGGCGTCAGCGCCGAGGCCACCCTCCTGGTCAATTGACCGGGCAACGACAAGCCTAAAACGTTAAACGGAGCTCGGCGATCGGATCACGTTTTACGTTTCACGTCTTACGTTTTACGATCTCCGGATGAGCGTCCGTGCACCGGCCGTGGCCGGGATGTTCTACGAAGCCCGGGCCGAGCGACTAGCGCAGGATGTGCGGTCCCACCTCCAGGCCCGCGGCGGAGCGGAGCCGGGGCCGGCGTTCGGTGCGGTCGTGCCCCACGCGGGGTACGTCTACTCGGGTCCGGTCGCCGGAGCTGTGTACGCGTCCGTCGCGATCCCGTCCTGCGTGATCGTCCTCTGCCCCAACCACACCGGCCGCGGCGCTCCGGCCGCACTCGAGCCTTCGGAGGCCTGGCGCACTCCGCTCGGCGAGGTCCGCGTCCACCAGCGCTTGTCCGGGCGGCTCTCGGAACTGGCTCCGTCGCTCGAGCCGGACGCCGCGGCTCACGCCCGCGAGCACTCCCTCGAGGTCCAGCTCCCCTTTCTCCAGGTTCTGCGTCCCGACGTCGAGCTCGTCCCGGTCTGCCTCGGAGCCCACGACCTCGAGCTCTGCCGCGAGGTCGGCGAGGCGCTCGCGCGGATCCGCGCCGAGGAGGCCGAGCCTCCTTTGTTGCTGGCGTCCTCCGACATGAACCACTACGAGTCCCGGGCGGTCGGGCGCCGTAAGGACGAACGGGCCCTGGCCTGCATCGAGGCCCTCGATCCCGAAGGGCTCTTCGCGACGGTCCTGTCCGAGGGGATCTCGATGTGTGGCTTCCTGCCCGTGACGGCTCTCCTCTTCGCCGCCCGGAAAGCCGGAGTGTCGCAGGTCCGCGTCGTGGCGCGCCGCGACAGCGGGGACGAGACCGGCGACACCTCCTCGGTGGTGGGCTACGCCGGAGTCCTCCTGACGTAGACGAGCCTCTTCGAGAGGAGAGTCTTCGTGGCCCTGGCGGCGAGGGCGCTCAAATTCTCTCGGGCCGAGCGACGGTCCGGGGCCCGCCGGCATCGCCCGTGTTGACCGTCGAGACGGGCTCGAAGAGCAGGACGTGAGCCTCGCGAAGAGCGACGATGCTCCACGCCTCGGGGCACGATCAAGAACTCTCCCTCGCGAAGTCGAACGACACGGTCGCGGAACTCCATGTCGAACTCCCCGTGGAGTACGAGGAAGAGCTCGTCTTCGGCGTCGTGCTTGTGCCACACGAAGCCGCCCTGGAGTTTCACCAGGTTAGCGCCGGCCGTTCGCCGGCGCTGCCTGCAAGCGTAGGTCTGTCTTCGGTGGTCGGCTCCACGTGCTGGCCGTTCAACTTCTCCGACGATCTTGGGGGCCCAGTGAGACGAAAAGAGAGAGAGCTTCTCCTCGAGGTTGATCTTCTCCATGACGGCCCTGGGTCATGGGTTCTGCGTCATGAGGCCATGAGCAGAACGGCGTGCCCTGTTTCCCGATTCACGACCCGTGATTCACGGCTCACGCGTCTCCTCGGCGTCAGGCCGTGCCTTCGGACAGTGAGACCTGGCGCAGTTCCCGGGCCATCTCGTCCAGGCGCTTGCAGGTGTCGCGCATGTACTCGTAGAGGTGCTTGTGCATGAGCGCGAGCGTGACGGCCTGGCGAAGCTCACTCGGGCGCCGCAGCGCGGTTTCGATCATGAGGGACAGCGTCAGCCAGGCCCGGCGCGGCGACGCGCGCAGAATGCAGGTCCACACGACGCGGGCGAAGATCTTGAGGTCCTGGCGGCCGGTGGTCAGCCGCGTCTGGATCTGGGCCCCCTTCTGGAGGAGCAGCTCCATGACACGGCGCCGGTAGTTGCGGTAGCTGTAGAGCCGCTCGAGCAGGTTCTTGTACCCCTCGTAGAGCTGCACCCGGGACATCCCCTGCGGAATGATGTTCGTGAACACGAACTGGTCCCCGACAGACTCGGC
The DNA here is from genome assembly GCA_046726795.1 of Acidobacteriota bacterium. Lineage (GTDB taxonomy): Bacteria > Acidobacteriota > Thermoanaerobaculia > UBA5066 > Gp7-AA6 > JAWOLE01. The sequence goes on along the minus strand of JBKPBH010000070.1, from coordinate 7,176 downwards.
GATGAGACGGCCCGCATCCTTCAGCCGCTGGTGGAGCGGGGTCTTCGGCACCGCGTTGAGCATCCCCGTCATGGACACCGGGATGCGCGCGTCCTGGATGAAGCGGAACTGCTCGTCGAAAATCGAGGGGTCGTCGTGGTCGAAGCCCACGATCATGCCGGCCATGACCTCGAGGCCGGCCCGCTGGATCCGGTGCACGGACTCCAGGATGTTTTCGCGAAGATTCTGTGTCTTGTGCGTCTCCTGCAGGCTCTCCGCCCGCGGCGACTCGATGCCGATGAAGATGGTCGTGAAGTTCGCCTGCCTCATGAGCTGGAGCAGCTCGTCGTCCTGAGCGATGTTCAACGTCACCTCGGTCATGAACTCGATCGGGTAGTCGCGATTCTTCTGCCATTCCGTAAGGGCATGCAGGAGCTGCTTGGCCTCCTTCTTGTTGCCGATGAAATTGTCGTCGACCACGAAGATGCGGCGCAGCCCGAGCCGGTGGATCTCTTCGACCTCCGCCATCACCTGGGGGACGGTCTTCGTTCGGGGCTTCCTCCCATACATCACGATGATGTCGCAGAACTCGCAGTTGAAGGGACAGCCTCGCGCGAACTGGATCGTCATGGTCCGGTACTGGTCGATCTTCAACAGATCGAAGCGGGGCAACGGCGAGTCGTGCATGCTCGGTTTTTCGTGCTGGTTGTATTCGGCCTTCCACTCGCCCGAGCCGTATTCGCGGAGAAACTGCGGCCAGGTGTATTCCGCCTCGTCCACGAACACGACGTCCACCTTGTCGCGCAGCTTCTCGGGACACAGAGACGCCAGCGGCCCCCCCGCCACCACGAACTTCCCCCGGCGGCGGAATTCCTCGGCGATCTCGAGGATCCGTTTCTCGTGCACGACGTAGCCGGTCAGGCCGATGATGTCCGCGTCGGTGTCGAAGTCGACCGGCTCGACGTTCTCGTCGCAGAGCACGACTTCGTGCTCGCGCGGCGTCAATCCCGCGACCGTGGGGAGCGAGAGGTTCGGAAAGACGCACCTCTTCTTCAAGCTCGGCAGGATGCGGTCGAAGGTCCAGAACGACTCCGGATTCTTCGGAGCGACAAGATAGATCTTCATCGTCAGCCTCCCCTGGGAGACGGCGCCGGCCGCGGGCCGAGGTCGTTCCAAGCTCTCAAAGCCTAATGCAGATTCCCGGCGACCCGCGGAAAAAACTCAGATCTTCTCCTCGGCCAGGATCGTCGACACGGCGCTCAGGATACCTTCGGCGACGCCCGGAGTGCCCGCGACGACGTTGCCCCGCTCCCAGAAGCGCGTCCCCCCCGAAAAGTCGGTCAGCTTGCCTCCGGCCTCCTCGATCAGGAGCGCGCCGGCGGCGATGTCCCAGACCGACAGCCGGAACTCGAAGAACCCGTCGAAGACTCCGGCGGCGACCATCGAGAGGTCGAGGGCCGCGGAGCCGGCCCGCCGGATCGCGCGGGCGTGGAGAAAGAGCTCCCGGAAGACGGAGAGGTAGAGGTCGATCCGCTCGCGGGAGCGAAAGGGGAAACCCGTCGCCAGAAACGACGCTTCCAGCCCGGGACGCCCGGTCACGCGGATCCGCAATCCGTTGCGGAAGGCGCCGGAGCCCCGCTCCGCCGTGTACATCTCCTCCCGCAACGGGTCCCAGACCGCGCCCGCCACGATCTCGTCCCGTTCCCGCACGGCGATCGAGACGCTCCAGAAAGGAAAGCCCGCGATGAAGTTGGACGTCCCGTCGAGCGGGTCGATGATCCAGGTTCGGCCGGCGCCCGAGGTTCCCCGGCGGCCTCCCTCCTCTCCCAGGAAGCTGTCGCCGGGACGGGTCTGGCGAATGCGCGAGACGATGCGCTCCTCGCTCTCTTTGTCGGCCTGCGTGACGAAGTCATTCTTCCTCTTCTCGGAGACCTCCCCGGCAGCGAGGTTGCGCCAACTCGCGAGCCCGACTTCCCCTCCGGCCCGAGCCGCCGCGGCCGCCGTTTCGACGAGCGACTCCATGTCAGCGGGCCGCAGCCCCCCGCGCCAGGCGCAGGAAGCCTTCCGTAATCGCTTTCTCCGAGGGGGTTCCGAAGAGGTTGTACCCGCGGTCGTCCAGCCGCGCGCCCTGGCCATCGGAGAAGGCTTTCCACCAGTAGACCCCCTTCCACCATCTCTTCCCTTCGAGCGCTCGGAAAACCGCCGCCACGGCCCGGCCGGCGTCCGCGGCAGAGAGAGGCCTTCCCGAGTTCTCGTCGTGCGGTGCGATCCAGGCGCCGCGGACGTGTGGATAACCCGCCTCGGCGAAGATCACCGGCTTCCCAGCCGCCCGAGCCAGGCGCTCCAGAGGCGCCGCGGCCGCCATCACTCCGGCCTCGAGCGCGGCATCGCTCGCCCCGGGGTCCTGGGAGAGGGAGTCGTAGAAGTCCACTCCGATCGAGTCGAGCGCGTCCCAGAACGGAACCCTCGGCGCCCCCGCGGCCCAGTTGGAGGCGTAGAGCAGAGGCGCGCCCGTCGCCAGTCGGACCCCTGCGATTGTCTGGCGCCACTCCCTCTCCCGCGCCTCCGTCCCGACCATTTCGGTCCCCACGCAGAAAAGCCCGGCGCCCGCGGCTTCGGCCACGACCGCGTGATGGACGACGAAGCGGCGGTAGGAGTCGAAGAAGCGCCGCCAGGACTCCTCGTCAGCCATCGCGATCTCGCCCACGAAGCGGCCGCCGCCCACCCAGAGCTGGGGCTTGACCATCGCCGACATTCCCAGGTCGCGCGCGTCCGAAACGGCCCTCACAGTTCCCTCGTCGGTCTCGCCGCCGGGACTCCTGTGGATGAACCCGATGTCCGGGCCGTGGGCGTCGCGCAGGAAGGCGAAGGGCATGATCGAGACCGAGTCCGCGGACATCCTCGCGACCCGGGCAAGCGTCTCTCGTGAGCGCGGCGAGGCGTAGGACCCGTTCACCGAGTTGGACATGGCGTAGGAGATTCCCCGCAGGAAACCCGGCGTGAGAGAGCGCCGTGGCGGAGGCGGCGCGCCTCTGGCCGCGGCCCGTTCGGCCCATCGTTTCAGGGCCCCCTCGAGCGGAGCGTCGCCTCCCACGAGCATCCGGAGCGTCGCCGCCTCGCCGTCTGTCTCGACGCCGGCGTCGATCCACGACGCCGCCGCGCCCACGCCCAGGACCGGAGAGACTTCCGGGTCGGCGGACGCGACCTGCTTCGCCGACGGCTCGACGCGCGCCCGGCGCACGAAGGAGGCGAACCCGGCCACGTCCCGCCCCCACCAGCGCCCGTAGGCGCGCGCGCCAAGCGCGGACAGGAGCATCGGGCGAGCCAGGAGCCGCGGCTCGCGCGCGGCCCAGGCCGCGGAGGCAAGAAGGGGCGAGATCAGGTCCGGTTCCAGCGGCGCCGAGACGTCGAGATCCACGCGGACTTCGCTTCCGGCCTTCGAGAGGTCGGCAGGCCGCGAAGAGCCCGTGTAGCGCCCTTTCGTCGCGGGATCCGGGAAGAGGACCACGAGGATGGACCCGGCCGGCCCCTGGCCCAGGAAACGCCGGAGCACGGGCTCCCAGCGGGAGACCGCGGCGCGCTCCGGGTCCTGGAAGCGCCAGCGGACTCCCCCCCGGGACTCCTCCTTCTGGCCGCGGATAAAACTCTCGCGGGCCGCGATCTCGTCCCTGTCGGAACGGCGATCGATCGCGAGAGGCGCGCCGCGCGCGAAGCGCCCCGACTTCGAGAGGTCTCCGGAGACGACGTGATAATCCGGAGAGCCTCCCTCCTCTCTCCGGAAGAGCAGCCGCGCCAGCAGGCGCAGCGCGGCCTGGCGGCCCACGCCGAGCACGAAGACCTCGCCCGGGCGCGAGGGGTCCGAAAGCGCGATGGCGTCGCCGGGCTGGTCGTACACACGGCCGTCGAAGAGGAATTCCGTTTCAGTCAGACGCACCGGAAACTTCGCGACGGACCGCCGGAACCCCTCCGCCGCCGGCAGGACCGCGACCCGCGCGGCTTCCCAGCCCGGCGGGACCGGGAGGGCCTCGGGGCCCGTCTCGACCTCCACTCCCTCCCGCCGCGCCCATCCAGAGAACCTCTCGAGCTCCGGGGCGAGCGGGAACCCCGACGGGACCCGGATCGCGATCCTCCGAGCCGGCGCGCTCTCCACCGCCATGAGCGCCACGGGGAGGAGGACGGCCAGCAACCCGGCGATCGGCGCCGCGGACCTCAGTCTTCCCTCTTCCACACGACTCTTCCCTCGACGATCGTGCCCGCGGGAGCGCCGACGAGCTCCCATCCGGTGAACGGCGTGTTGCGCGACAGCGATTCGAACCGGGCGGGGTCAACCTTCCAGCGGGCACCGGGATCGAAGAGCGTGACGTTGGCCGGCGAGCCGGCCGCGAGGGTCCCGCCGGGCAGGCCGAAGGCTCTCGCCGGACCCGCGGAAAACACCTCGGCAAAACGCGCGAGCGACAGCCGGCCGGACCGCACGAGGCGATCGTGCACGACGGCGGCCGCGGTCTCCAGGCCGACGACGCCGAAGGGCGCGGTGATGAAGTCGAGCGATTTCTCGTCCTCGTGATGCGGCGCGTGGTCGGTCGCGACCGCGTCTAAGGCACCGTCCTCGAGCCCTTCGGCAAGAGCCTCGAGGTCCCGGGGCTCGCGCAGCGGAGGATTCATCTTGAAGTGGGTGGAGAAACCGGAGCGCGCGACCTCCTCGTCGGTCAGGGTCAGGTGGTGCGGCGTCACCTCGCAGGTCACGCCGAGGCCCCGGGCTCGGGCGTCCCGCACGAGCGCGAGCGACCTCGCCGTCGAGAGATGCGCGATGTGGAGACGGCCTTTCGCCTCCTCCGCCACGAGCAGGTCCCGCGCCACCGCCGCCGCCTCGGCGATCGCGGGCTGTCCGGGCAGCCCGAGGCGAGTCGAGACCGCGCCCTCGTGCATCGGCGCGCCGCCGGAGAGGCTGTTGTCCTCGCAATGCTGGACGACCGGCATCTCGAAGAGGCGCGCGTGCTCGAACGCCCGGCGCAGGAGCGCGCCGTCCGCGAGCCACCGGCCGTCGTCGGAAACAGCCACGGCGCCGGCGATCCGCATCTCGCCGAACTCGGCCAGCTCCTCCCCGCGCTGCCCCTTCGTCACCGCGCCGATCGGGTAGAGCCGGGGCCCGGCGGCGCCACGCGCCTTGGACACCAGGAACTCCGAGATCGCCCGGCTGTCGTTGACCGGGTCCGTGTTCGGCATTGCGCAGACGGCCGTGAACCCGCCGGCCGCCGCCGCCCTCAGGCCCGTCGCCACCGTCTCGGCATATTCCCTCCCGGGCTCGCGCAGGTGCGCGTGCAGATCGATGAAGCCCGGCAGGACGAGGAGTCCGGAGGCGTCGAGGACCCTCGCGCCTGAAGAGTCGAGCCCGTCGCCGACCTCGGTCACGACGCCGTTCTCCAACAGCAGATCGAAGTCGCCGTCGCGTCCCGCGACCGGGTCCACGAGCCGCCCGCCTCGCACGAGCAGCGGTTCGCTCACCCTGTCTCCCCGTCCCAGGAGTGTCCGGTCAGGAGGAGATACAGGACCGCCATCCGCACCGCGACGCCGTTGGAGACCTGTTCCAGGATGAGAGACCGCGGCGAGTCGGCAACGTCCGACGCGATCTCGACGCCGCGGTTCATCGGCCCCGGGTGCATTACGACCGCTTCCGGGCGGGCGAGCGCCAGACGCGCCGCCGTCAGGCCGTAGCGCTTGAAGTACTCGCGCGTCGAGGGGAAGAACGAAGTTCCCTGCCGTTCGAGCTGCATCCGGAGCATCATGACCACGTCCGCGCCGGCGAGCGCCCCGTCGAAGTCATTCGTCGCCTCGACCCCCATCTCCTCGACCCGCGGTGGCAGGAGCGTCGGCGGCGCGCAGACGATGACGCTCGCTCCCATCCTCGTCAGCAGCCAGATGTTCGACCTCGCGACGCGCGAGTGGGTGATGTCGCCGGCGATCACGACCCGCAGGGCATCGAGCCGCCCGAAGCGGCGGCGGATCGTCAGCGCGTCGAGGAGCGCCTGCGTCGGATGCTCGTGCGCGCCGTCGCCCGCGTTGACGACACCCGCCCGCAAGTTCCTCGCCAGGAAATGCGGAACGCCCGGACAGGAGTGGCGGATCACGATCAGGTCCGGGGCCATGGCCTGGAGGTTGCGCGCGGTGTCGAGCAACGACTCCCCCTTCTCGACGGAGCTCCCCTTGGCGGCGAAGGAGAGGGCGTCGGCCGAAAGCCACTTCTCCGCGGTCTCGAAGGAGAAACGCGTGCGCGTCGAGGACTCGAAGAAGAGGTTGACGACCATCCGGCCGCGCAGCGCCGGGACCTTCTTGATCGCGCGCTCGCCGATCGGGCGCATGGACTCCGCCGTGTCCAGGATGAGCCCGATCTCCTCGGCGGACAGATTCTCCGTTCCCAGAAGGTCCTTCGAACGCAGCGAGGAGGCGGCGGTCACGCGCTCAGAAGGAAATTCAGGCTTGGCCTTCAGGCCGGTCTCTCCAGGATCCAGACTTCGTCGGCTCCGTCGGTCTCCTCGAACATGACCTTGATGACCTCGCGTTGAGCCGTCGGGACGCTCTTGCCGACGTAGTTCGCCTCGATCGGGATCTCCCGGTGCCCGCGGTCGATCAGCACGGCCAGGCGCACGGCCCGGGGCCGGCCGAGGTCGATCAGACCGTCCAGGGCCGCCCGGACCGTCCGGCCCGTGTAGAGGACATCGTCGCACAGCACGACGGCGCGACCGTTCAAGTCGAAATCGATCTCGGTCTTTCGCAGGAGAGGCTGCGGGGCGACGAGGGAGAGATCATCCCGATAGAGCGTGATGTCGAGCGTCCCGACAGGGAAGGGCTTCTGGACGAGGTCGCCGAGGCGCGAGGCCAGGCGCGTCGCCAGCGGGACGCCCCGCGTCCGGATGCCGATGAAAGTCAGGTCGGGCAGGTCCCGGTGTCGCTCGGCGATCTCGTGCGCCATCCGATCGGTCATCCGGCGGATTCGGTCCGCGTCCAGGATCCGCGTTTTCTTGACGAGTCCTTCGACCAATCGCCGCGAGTGTATGGGCTGCGTTCGCTTCGCGTCAAGGAAGACTTTCGGCCGAAGGCTTTCGCCGCGCGAACGGTTCCAAACCGGAGCCGACCGGTTAAAATCACGGCAGAGCATGGTCCTGTACAACGCCGCGACGAAGGAGCTGACGGCCAAGATCG
>JBKPBH010000069.1:0-11466 GCA_046726795.1 Acidobacteriota bacterium | reverse complement strand
GTCCCCCGGCGGGATAGACACGAAGGTCACCGATGTTGGTCGGCGCGACGATACCCACGTTGACGGCGACCGCCCTGGCCGAAGTCGGGATCTGGCAGATGTTCGCGACGGGAAAGGTCCGAAGGGTATTCGCCGACAGCGCGGGGCCGCCCGACGGCCCGGCGGGATTGCGCGTGTCCGCCACCCGGCAGGGGCTCACCGTGTAGAAGCTCGCCGCGGGAACCGGCGTCGGCGTCGGGGTGGGCGTGGAGGGTGTCGCCGTTCTCGTCGGTGTCGAGGTCTGCGTCGCAGTCGGAGTGCTGGTCGGCGTCGGCGTCGGCGGGACCGAGCCCGAGATGGTGGCCGGCAGGGTCGCCGAGACGCCGTTGACCATGACTCGGAGCATGCAGGAAGAACAAGCGCTCGTCGGCGTCCAGGAGATCGGGACGCTGGCGTCGGAGGATGTTCCGATCGGCGTGCCGCTGACGTCCCACTGGGCGCCGGGGTGCGGTGCAACCGAGATGCTCTCGGAATCCCAGAGGCTGTAGCTCGTGCCGACCTGGAACTGGCACGACGAGGAGCAGAACGGAACAGGGGAGATCGAGATCTGGGGGCTCGCGTTCCAGTTCATGGCGGAGAAGGGATTCGAAACGACCTGCGACTGCTGCGGCTGTCCCGGCGGCGTGTAGTTGTACTTGAGGTTGACGCAGTACCCGCCGCTCGAGGCGGGAGACCCCAGAGCCGCCGTCCCCCCGGCCGTCAAGAATGAAGCCGGCAGTTGCGGGGCGGAGCTGAAGCCGTTGAACGAAGAGGCGCACGGCCCGCTGCTGATGACGTAGTTCACCGAATCGAGCGTCGCCGCCGTCCCCTGCATCTGGTTGGTCAGCGTGAGCGACGCGTTGACCAGCACGGGGTCCGGAGCGAGAGAAAAGGCCGGGATGAGGCTTCCCTGCACGATGTTCCCCTGCGCCGTCGCCTGGTAGCCGCCTGGATACGCGATCGTCAGCGAGAAGCCGGTCGCGCCGGAGGGCACGGGGACGATCGCGCCCTGGACGTTGATGGGGGCCGGGCCCGTGAAGCTCCAGGTGACCGAGGCCTCGGCGAGGTTCCCCTGGGAGGCGCTCGCATCGGCGCTGCCACCCGCCAGGACACTGAGCGTGCCCGAAGTCTTCGCGCAGGTACCCGAGAACCCCGCGTATCCCAGGATGTTGGCCTGCGGACAGACGAACTGGACCCGCGAGGCGAGGAACGGACTCGTGCTCGTCCCGTTCTGATTCGCGCTCTGCATCGCAAATTGATAGCTGTTCGGGGGCGCCGGATTGGCGAGCCCCAGGCTCTGCATGCAGTTGGCCCCCGTGCGGATCGAGCCCTGGACGCCGCCGCTCGGGTCGCAGGGGAAGTAGCCCGTGATCGTCGCCTCGGTGGACGGAGCCCCGATCTCGTCGGGAGAGAACGCGCCCTTATAGACGAAGTCCCAATCGATCCGGGTGATCGAGACCGCTGAAACGGATGCGTCCTGGAGCTGCCACTTGTCTCCGTAGTAATTGGTCATGTCCGAGCGGAGCGCAGCTGAAAGATTCGTCGCGGTCGCGTTGGCGATCGGCGGCGCGTTCGGGTTGCCGCTGGAGACCCAGAGGAAGTTCTTTCCGGTGCCGTCCAACGCCTGGACGACCCACGTTCTCCCGAGAGGGTCCGTCGTCTGGGTCGAGTCGGCGATGTCGGTATTCGTGCGGCCCAGGAATTCCCATGTCCCGAGGCGAAAGGCGAACATCCCGGTTCCACCGTCGGGGTCCCGAGCCCCGCCGCACCCGTCGGTCGCGGCGCCGCACTGGCCCGAGAACTGCCGGGCGAGCACGATGTCGCCGGAGCTGGAGACGTTGGTGATTCCGTTGCAGTCGCCGAGGACGTAGAGCCCTGTCGCGCTGACCGGTTGGCCGAGGCCGCACTTGGCTTCCACCTCGACCGTGCCGGCCCGAAGCGCCGTCGTGTCGAGCCAGAGAAATCCGAAGTCCGTCTTCTGGATGGCGTACTGCCCGTTGTAGATCAGCGGAACACCGGTCAGGCTGACGATCCCGGGGGTCGTGTAGGGAACCTGCTCCGCCGACAGGGACGCGCCGCCGAGCGACAGGCCGAACGTGGCCAGCGCGACGAGGGTGAATCGTCGGTGCGATCGAAAGGGTTTCAGGTCGGTTCCCTGGATGCTTGGAAATCTCGATGCAGGCTAGCATCGCGATTCCTCGACGACTACTGTCCTGAGAGTCAGTGTCCTGACGGTCAGCTCGACGAGTTTTCTCCCGCCGCAGGGCCAGCGTCCAATGCCGGAACTCGATATCGGAATCACCGGGAGGTCGCGCTGCTCCCGCCTCACGGCGCCGCGGGTTTCGAGCGAGGAGGTCAGAAGCGGGCGCCGATTCCCGCGTTGATCAAGGTGACGAACTGCCTGGGCTGATAAGGAATGTAGTGCAGGTCCGATTCCGCCCAGACTTCGAAGAAGCGCCAGATCGGGAAGGAGCGATACGCCGAGACATGCGGTCCCCAGCGGTGGACGAACACAGAGCCGCCGAAGTCTCGATCGGGGTAGCCTTCGTGGTACGCCTCTTCGAATCGCGACACTCCGGCCGCGACGTCCACCGGCCAGCCCGTCACTTTGCGCGTCACGACCAAGTCGAAGCCGAGGTAGTCCATGTCGTTGTCGCCGGTGTTGGAGGGAAGGTCCCGCGAGCGCTCGAGCGAGCCCTGGATGTAACGCAGCCGAAGATGGTCGGAAAAGAGGCTGACGGCGCCCGCGGCGAACTTGTGCCCGTTGGGCTGGTGAGCTCCTCCGGTCAGGAAGGATCCGATTCCGCCGCCGACCCAAACCGAAACGTGCTGCGCAGGCGCGCAAGCCGCCGGCAGCAGCAAGCCGCCAAAGAAGGCCCCGAGGAACGATGATCTCTTCCGGACCGTCATGCCTTCACCGCGCTTCGGCGAGCTTGCCGGCGACCTTCTTTAAGTCCTGCATGAAGGCCTTCGTGGCCGATCGCCGAGCGGCTTCGTCCGGTGCCCGAAGGATGGAGGACGGGTGGACGGTGGCAGTCACGAACGGGGCGAGCTTCGAGGCAACGAAAGTGCCGCGGCTCTTCGTCACGCGGAACGACGGGCCGAGCAGCGCCTGAGCCGCGGTCGCGCCCAGACAGACCAGGACCTTCGGTTTGACCAACGCCAGCTCGGCCTCGAGCCACGGGCGGCACGCCGCGATCTCCAGAGAGTTGGGTTTCTGGTGAATGCGCTTCTTGCCGCGAGGCTCCCACTTGAAGTGCTTGACGACGTTTGTCACGTACGCCTCCGACCGGCGGATTCCCGCTTCCTCCAGACACTTGTCGAGGAGCTTCCCCGCAGGGCCGACGAAAGGCCGGCCCTCGATGTCCTCACGGTCTCCCGGCTGCTCGCCGACGAGCACGACGCGCGCCGACCGGGAGCCTTCTCCGAAGACCGTCTGAGTCCCTCGCTCCCAGAGCGGGCAAGCCCGGCAGCCCCGAGCCGCTTCGCGCAGCTTGGGCAGCGTGGGCCGCTGCGGGATGAGCGGGGCCGCCGAATCCGTGTCGAGAGCGCTTCGCGTCACGTTCTCGCTGGAAGCATTGATCGCGCCAACGGGCCGGTTCTCGGTTTCGGTACTCGGTATTCGGTATTCGGGAGAAACGGACAGAATCTTGGTGTTAGCTTTCGGGTCCCCCGGAGACAGCCTTGACCGAAGACCGAAAACCGAGCACCGAGCACCAAGTCCACGGGCGCGATCGGGTCGAGGCCGGCGCTGACGGCTCCATCTGGCTCGTCTGCGCGGCACCGAAGGGCTGGACGCCGCGGCGCGGCCGGGCCCACACTTCGAGCGAGTATCCCGGCACGGCGGTGCGGTGGGAGACCGACCTCTACGAGGTCGTGGAAGCGGTCGCTCACTCAGACGGGACGGTGCGCTACAGGCTGGAGTCCTGGCCGGATCGGCACGCGGTGCGCGACATTCAAACCTACGACGCGGGGACCGAAGCTGCCCGCCTGCGCCAGCGCTCGGAACACAAGAAGAGCATCGCAAGCCGGCGCCTGGCGATGTTTCTCTCTCCTCTCCTGGGCCATCTGCCTGGGCCGGTGCAGGATCGAATGGAGAGCGAATTCGGCGCGCCGGCCGTTGCCATGACCGTGGTTTCCGCTCTCCCCCTCTTCGCTCTGGGGTTCGTCAGTGCTCTCTTTACTCTGGCCGCGGCCTACGGGGCGGGTTTCTCCGGCGGCGGGTCGGGCCTGGAGAACGCGCAACGTTCGATTCCTCGCCTGCTCCCTGTTCCACTCGCAGTCTATCTCGCGGTCGAGTCTGGCGTTCGTCTGGGAGTCGCCTTCCTGCAGGCGCGGCCGATCGGATCGCTCCCGGGAACGCTGCTCTATGAAATCTGGAGAGTCGTGCGGGGACAGCCGAGGGTCTCCCTGGCCTCCTTCCGCAGCCCGCCTCCGACACCGGAGCGGGCTCTCCTCGACCGGTTCCGGATGCTGGAGCCGCTCCTGGCCCTCCTCTCCCCGGCCGAACAGGAGCTCCTCGAGCGGCGGTTCGGCATGGAGTCGTTGCGGTGGGGAAAGGTCACGGCGATCCTCCTCCTGGCCGTCGGAGGTCTCAATGCCCTGGCCTCTCTCGCGAAGCTGGCCGCGGGGGCCGGAGGGTTTGGAGATGTCCTCTGGCTTCTGGCCGGAGCCGCCCTCTCGGCCGAGCAGGTCAGCCGCCTGCGTCGGATCGCGCGCGGGCAACCCGCCGGAAGCGTTCTCGGCGCCCTCGTGCGGCCGCTGGCAAAACCCTTGCTCCTGCGCTGATCCGTTATGCCCGCTTCCTTGGCGGGCATCGGAGACGCCATGAAGCCCAGCGCTCTCACTTGTATCGCTTCACTCCTCATCTGCGCCCGCGTGGGGGCCCAGGAAGCCAAGGCTCCCCCGCCTCCGCCGGCTCTCTGGTCGGGAAAAGCGGAGGTCTCCTTCGTCTCGACCTCGGGCAACAGCGACACTCAGACCCTGGGCGCCGCGGCCGAAGTCGAGTACCAGCCGGGCCTGTGGTCGGGCAAGGCCAAGCTCGACTTCATCAAGAGCGAGGCAAACGGCACGACGAATGCCCGATCACTGGCGGGCCTGCTGCGCGGTGCCCGCAAGCTCGTCGGCCGCCTCGAAGCGTACGCGCAGGGGAACTACTTGAAGAACACTTTCGCCGGAATCGAACGTCGCCTCTCGGGGGAGGCCGGGCTTGCCTACGATCTCCTTCCTCCCGGCGCCCACGCGCTCAAGGCCCAGACCGGCCTCGGCTACACCAGCGAACACCGCCTCGCCGCTCCCGACCGCTCGTTCGCCTCCGCGGCTGCCGGTCTCCTTTACAAGTGGACCTTCTCCAAGACGGCCGATGTCTCCAACGAGACGAACTACACCCAGGACTTGAAGGAATCGAGGGACTGGCGATTCGGTAACACCGCCGCCGTGTCCGCCGGCCTGACGACGATCTTCTCCCTGAAGCTCTCCTGGGCTCTCACGAAGGCGAACGACCCCCCGCCCGGCTTCAAGAAGACCGACACGATTACAAAGGCTGCCCTCGTCGCGAGGTTCTGAGACAAAGGGATCGGAACCCGGAGCTTGCTCGAGAACCTGCCCGGCGCCCCCTCGAGCGCCTAGGAGGAGAGGCGACCGAAGGGGGCGCCGGAGCTACTGTCGGAGATCGAAGACGGTAGCTCGATCCGGTTCGGGCTGACAAGGAAGAGGCCGAGCTGCAGTCGATCGGAGAAGCCGAGCTTGCGAAAGATCGCGGTCAGATGAGCCTTGACCGTTCCCTCGCCGACCCGCAGACGGCTGGCGATCTGTTTGTTGCTCGCTCCCGCCCCGATCAGGAACGCGATCTCCCGCTCCCGAGGGGTCAGGAGGCTCAAGCGCCCATCCGTTCTGGGAAGGCCTTCTGGGCGTTCCTCGGGATGCGCCGAATACTCCTCGAGGAGCCTCGGGATCAGCTTGCGCTCTGCCCAGATCTCGCCGTCATGGACGCGGTCCACGACCTTCCGCAGAACCTGGGGATCTATGTCCTTCTTACAGTAGCCTTTGGCTCCGGCCTTCAGGATCCGGATCCCCTCGCGCTCGTTGGGAGAAGGGGTCAGGAGCACGACCTTCGTATTGCGTGCAAAGCCCCGGATGATCGGCCCGTCGCCGATGCCCCCGACTCCCAGAAGCTCGATGTCGAGCAGGAGGACGTCGGGAGAGAGTGCGGCGATGGTCTTTTCCAGAAAAGCGCGCTCGGTTATCTCGCGGATGGGGTAGCCGCCCTTGAGGCCTTCTTTCCAGCGGGCACGGATCTGCACGTCCGCCGTGGCGATGAGGACGGCTGGAACCGCCGTCGCCTTGGCGGAGCCGGGTCGGCCTTTGACACCGGAGTAGCTCCATCCGAATCGGGACACTCTCGGGGGACCGGCCAGACTGCTCATCGCGGGGACCCTCCTTCCGGGCTTTCGCCCTCGAACGCTGGACCCCCCCGCCCTAGCAACAGTATGAGAAGGCTCGAAGGGAATCGGACAGAGTCCTCCCTGGGAGGTACCCGCCGATGTCTCTTTGCCTGTCTCATGGCGCTGTCGGTTATTTTATTAGCAACTCGTGTGCCCAATCAGGACACTCCTCGAACGAGCCCCGTTCAGGAGGCGACAGCGATCTTCAAGTCGTGACGTTCGAGTCGGATATGGCGTTCGAGAAGCCTTCGGCGCGCTCCGCGAGCCGGGATAGCCAATATGACATTGATTTGACATGTCGCATTCTTCAGAGGCCGAATTCTGCCCTCTGGGTGAAATACCTTACCTATCCGGGGCTCGAGGGACCGACGGCTTCAGGTGGGGAGAGCACCTTCTCGTGCCTCAACTCCGACCTGGGGGGCGGCCGGTTGCGGGCTGCTCTTCGTGAGGTCGCCGATCATCGCCTTCAGGGGCTTGGAGAAGAGAAGGAGGACCAGTCCGGCGACCCCGGTGACCTTCGCGACGGCCACGAAGAGCTCCCCGACCCCCAGCCCGGCGAAGCCTCCCGCCGCGAGCCCCGCGATCAGATTGCCCAGGGCCGTCCCCATGAACCACGTCCCCATCAGTTGCCCGACGAGGCTCCGGGGCGACAGCTTCGTGACGCTGCTCAGACCGACCGGAGAAAGGCAGAGCTCTCCGACCGTGTGCAAGAAGTAGGTCCCGATCAGCCACATCATGCTGACCCGCGCCCCCGTCACGGCGAAGCTCGCCCCCCAGGCGAGCAGCAGGAACCCTCCCGCGAGAAACACCAGCCCATAGCCCATCTTGGCGGGAGTGGAAGGCTGACGCGAGCCGAGCCGGATCCAGATCGCGCCGAATACCGGAGCGAGCAGGATGATGAAGACGGAATTGACTGACTGGAGGAAGGAGGCGGGCATTTCCCAGCCGAGGATCATTCGGTTGGTCAGACGCTCGGCGAACAGGTTCAGCGACGAGCCGGCCTGCTCGAAGCCGGCCCAGAAGAGAACCGCGGCCATGAAGAAGACGAAGATCACGACGATCCTCTTCTTCTCCGCGACGGACAGGCGCGAGAAGAGAAGGATCGCGCCGAAATAGACGATCGCGAGGCCGAGCATGAAGTAGCCCGTTCCCTTGGCAACCCCGTAGAGCGTCAGGTGGACGAGTCCGGCGGCCCGAGCGAGCGCCGCCGTCCCGAGAACCGCCAGAACGGCAAAGACACCAACCTTGAGCTTGCGCACCGCCGCGAGAGCCGCGGGATCCGACGGCTCGGGGCGCCGGAGGCCGGCCTCTCCCAGGTGCTTTCCCCCGGCCCGATACTGGACGAGGCCGAGGATCATTCCCACTCCGGCGGCGCCGAAGCCCAGGTGCCAGTTGATCTTCTCTCCCAAGAACCCGCAGACCAGGGGGCCGAGCAGCGCGCCCACGTTGATGCCCGAGTAGAAGACCGAGAACCCGGCGTCGCGCCGCGATCCGCCTTCCGGGTAGAGGTCGGCGACCATCGCGCTGACGTTGGGCTTCAAGAGCCCGGTGCCGATGACGATGAGCACGAGGCCGAGATAGAAGGACGGGACGGTCGGAATCGCCATACTGAAATGGCCGGCCGCGATGATGCAGCCCCCGAGGAAGACGGCCCGGCGCTGGCCGAGGATCCGGTCCGCGACCCAACCTCCCGGCAGTGCCATCAGATACACGAAGCCCACGTACAGTCCGTAGATCGCCGCGCCGGTCCTGTCGTCCATCCCGAACCCGCCGGTGCGCGCCGCCGCAACCAGGAAGAGGAGCAGGATTCCCCGCATCCCGTAGTAGCTGAACCGTTCCCACATCTCCGTGAAGAAGAGAGTGGAAAGCCCGCGCGGATGTCCGAGCCACTGCTTCGGGCCGGCGGGTGTCAGGCTCGTCATGTTCGGCAGAGGCTCATGGAAGCGATCAGGCTACCAGAGATGCGTTGCTCCTGCGCGGAGAACCGGACCGAGTGGTCGGTTGTTTCTCGAAGGTGTCCAGGGACAATCCGGGCTACAGTTTCGGGGCGTGACCTCGCCCGGATTCCTGGCCCCGCTCGCCCTCGTCTTTCTTGCGGCCCTCGCGGCCGGCTACGCGCTGAACCGGCTGAAGCAGCCGCCTCTCATCGGCTATCTCCTCGCGGGAGTCCTCCTCGGGCCGCACGGACTGGCGTTCGTCAAGGACGTGCACTTGGTCGAGGGCCTGGCCGAAGTCGGCGTCGTCCTGCTTCTCTTCACGGTCGGGCTCGAGTTGCCTCTGTCGAGCCTGCGCCGGCTGGGCCCGGCGGCCTGGATCGCAGGCCCGATTCAGTTCTTCGGGGTCGTCGCGCTGGCCTCCGCGCTTCCCCTCCTGCGGGGCTATCCGGCCCGGCAGAGCATCTTCATCGGTTTCCTCGTCGTCACGTGCTCCACGGTCATCATCCTGCAGCTTTTGGTCGAGCGGCGCGAGCTCGACTCTCCCCACGGAAGATTCCTGATCGGCGTCAACATCTTCGGCGACCTGATGGTCGTGCCGATGATGCTTTTGATCGGGCCGCTTTCGGGGGGCGGCCGCGCCGGACTGCCGCAGACCGGACTGGCGATGGCGAAGGCCGCCGCCGCGGTGGCACTGGTATTTTTCGCGGCGCGTCTGCTGGCGCCGCGCCTCCTGCACGTGGTCGCGGCAACGCGGCGCAAGGAGCTCTTCCTCCTGGCGGTGCTCCTGCTCGTCCTCGGCACGGCCCTCGCGACCTCGCGCGCAGGGCTGTCCCTGGCTGTTGGGGCGTTCCTGGCCGGCCTCGTCGTTTCCGACTCGGACTTCGGCCACCAGGCGATGGCCGACGTCGGGCCCTTCCGCGATGCGTTCAATGCTCTGTTCTTCGTCTCGGTCGGGATGCTGTTCGACGCGCGTATCCTGACGGCGAAGCCGGCGACGGTCGGTGTCGCTCTGGCACTCGTACTCTTCGGCAAGGCGGCCGTCGCTTCACTCCCTCCTCTCCTGCTCGGATACGGCCCGCGGGTCGCCGCCATCGTCGGTATTTCCCTGGCGCAGATCGGCGAGTTTGCCTTCGTGCTGCTCGCGCAGGGACGCGCGGCGAAGCTGGTCTCGCCGGAGGTCTATCAGGTGGCCCTCGCGGCCACGATTATTTCGATGAGGGCGACTCCCTTTCTCTTCACGCTGGGCCACATCGTCGGCGAGAGGGTCGTGGATTTCCCCTTCTGGCGCCCGCGGGGCCTCGCCGGCGCCGAGGAAGGCGCGTCCCTTCTGCCGCGCGAGGGCCACGTCCTCGTCTTCGGCTTCGGGCACATGGGCGAGACGCTGTCGCGAGTGCTCGCTCGGGCCAAGGTGCCTTTTCGGGTGCTCGACCTGAACCCCGAGCGGGTTCGAAAGGGAAGAGCCCGCAGGGTTCCGATCGAATACGGCGACACGACCAGCGCCTCCGTCCTGAAGCAGACCGGGGTCGAGAGGGCCAGGGCGGCGGTCGTGCTCCTCTCGGATCCGCCAGCGACGCGCCACACGGTCTCTCTCTGCAGGAACCTGGCTTCCGGCCTCTTCCTGCTGGCGCGAACTCGCTACCTCGCGGAAATCCCGGAGCTCTCCGCTCTCGGGGCAGACGAGGTCGTGGCCGAAGAATTCGAGACCTCGCTCGAGATCTCAGGCCGGACCCTGCGGCGGCTGGGTTTCCCTCTGCCCTGGGTCGAATCCGAAACCGAGGAGATCCGGCGAACCCGGGAGGATGCCTTCCGGCGGTTTCGGTCGCCCGACGTCGCCGCGGAGAGGCTGGAGGAGGCACTCGGAGGAACACGGATCGAGTTCGTTTCGGTCGGTCCGGAATGGAAGATGGTGGGAAAGTCCCTGCGCGACGTCGGGTTGCCGGCCTCGGGGGGGGCCATCCTCCTCGCCGCGGTGCGCGGCGGAAAAGCCGTGGTCACGCCGGGCGCTGAGTTCACGCTCGAGGCCAATGACCGGCTGCTCCTTCTCGGAACAGACGCGGCCCTCGAGCGAAGCCTGGAAGTTTTGAGGGGGCTTTAGATCCTATAAAGGATCTAGCCGACGACCGGAGGGGCACCACACTGTTGCCGACGTTCCGTCCGGAGGGACGTCATTCGCCGAAGGCGATCGCCAGGCTCTCACCAGCGGCTCGGGCGGTACGGCGTAGGTCGGCTTCCGAGTGCGCGGTCGAGAGGAACCAGGCCTCGAACTGCGCCGGCGGGAGGAAGACCCCCCGCTCCCGCATCGCGTGAAAGAAGGCGGCGTAGCGCTTCGTGTCGGAGCGCTTGACCGAGGCAAAGTCCCTCATCGGTCCCGACGCAAAGAAGAGCGTCAGGAGCGAGCCCGCGCGCGCCAGAGAGAGTCGGCTCGCCAGGCCGAGCTGGTCGATCCGCTCGGCGAGCAGCCTCTCGAGAAGCGCCCCCTTTTCTTCGAGCTCCCCGTACGGCGGCCGATTCTGGATCTCCTGCAACATGGCGATTCCCGCGGCCATCGCCAGGGGATTGCCCGACAGAGTGCCGGCCTGGTACACACCGCCGGATGGAGCGACCCTCTCCATCAGGTCCCGCCGTCCGCCGTAGGCCCCTACGGGGAGCCCGCCGCCCAGGATCTTGCCGAGCGTCGTCAAGTCCGGTTTGATCCCGTAGAGCTCGGCCGCACCTCCCGCCGCGAGGCGAAATCCCGAGATGACCTCGTCGAAAATGAGCAGGGAACCGCTTTCGCGCGTCCGCTCGCGTGCTGCGGCGAGGTACCCCGGCGAGGGTGGCACGACGCCCATGTTCGCGGCGAGCGGCTCCAGGATGACCGCGGCAATTTCGCCCGGGAAGCGGCGGAAGGCTTCGTCGAGCGCGGAGACGTCGTTGTAGGGCACGACGACCGTCTGCGCGGCCACTTCGGAGGTGACCCCGGGAGTGTCTGCGATTCCGAGCGTGGCCAGTCCCGATCCCGCAGACGCCAGGAACGCGTCGGCGTGGCCGTGATAGCCCCCCTCCGTCTTGACGAGGCGCTTCCTGCC
>JBKPBH010000068.1:0-11161 GCA_046726795.1 Acidobacteriota bacterium | reverse complement strand
CCTGCGGGATGCGGAAGGGGTCATTCGCCTGCACGACACCGTCCTGTTCCTGCGCGCCTACCCCCATTCCCGCCGGGTCCTCTCGCTCTGCGAGGCGATTCTCTCGACCTTCGCCCGCCGCGTCGCGAGGCTCGCCGATTCCGGGGCGGACCTTTCCGCCTTCGACCACCCCGAGGTCTCGGGAATCGCCGGAACGGCCATCACGACCGATTATTCCTTCGACGTCGTCACGTGGCTCAAGCGGCGTGTCGGCAGGCGAGTCTCGGCGGACTGGGAAACGCACGAGGCCGCGGATCGTCTGAGGGCGCTCTGGCCGCGTTTCCTGCCGCTTCTCGAAGAAGAGGCGCTCGAAGACGCCAACGTCCGGTACCTCGACTACCTGCGCGCCGGGCGGCGCCGCGGCGAGGACGACCTGTCCTGTCTCCTCGAGAGGATCGCAGCCCTGCCGCTCTCCCCGACGGAGAAAGCGGAGCGGTTCGAGGCTCAGGAGATCCCGGTGCGATGGGATCTCGGCGACACCGCGCACACGCGCACCCGGATGCGACGCCGGGTCTCCCGTCCGTTCTTTCACGACGCGCCGCTCGTCAAACACGGCGTGTCGATCGAGGCCGAGCTCGCGTCCCCGCGATTGCCCGTCGAACGGCTCTCGCGGCCGGAGGGTCGAGCCGTTCTCGAGATGACGCGCGAAGCCACGGCGCTGCGCTACCGGGAATACTACGGTTTCACCTACGGCGATCCGTCCTCGATCCTCCGCGCCCAAGCCGGCCGCGGGCTCGAGATCTACCTGCTCGGCCTGGAGAGAGACCGCCGCCTGCCCCTGCGCGCGGGCTTCGCCGGCTTCTTCGTCAAGAACGACGTTCCCGTGGGCTACATCGAGGCGCTCGCCTTCTTCGAGCGTGTCGAAGTGGGCTTCAACGTCTATTACGCCTTCCGCGAAGGGGAATCCGCCTGGATCTTCGCGCGGGTCGTCAAGCTGCTCCATCAGGTCCTGGGCGTGACGAGTTTCTCGATGGACCCGTATCAGCTCGGCCACGAGAACGAGGAGGCGATCCGCTCGGGCGCCTTCTGGTTCTATCGAAAGTTGGGCTTTCGATCGACGGACGCGCTCCTGCGCGAGCTGACCTCCCGCGAGGAAGCCAGACTTGCCGCCGATTCGTCCTACCGCACGCCGCCTCGGACGCTGCGTCGCCTGGCGAAACACAATCTCCTCTACGAGGTTCCTTCGAATCCAAAATCCAGAATCCGAAATCCAAAATCGGATTGGGATCGTTTCCACGTCCGGAACCTTTCGCTGGCCGTGGTTCGCCGCATGGCCAGAGACTTCGGAGGCAGCGCGGACGAGATCCGCTCGTTCTCCGAGTCGAGCGTCGCGCGCGTTCTCGGTGTCAACCCGCGGAGATGGGACACTCGCCAGAGGCGGGCCTTCGCCGACCTTGCCCTCGTGCTCGACCTGATCCCGGATTTCCCGCGCTGGCCTCGCGGCGACAGGCAGGCCGTGCTTCGAATCATTCGCGCCAAGACCGGCCGCGGCGAGAAATCGTATCTGCGTTTGCTTCGGCGGCACGCCCGCCTGCGTTCCGCGATCCTCGCACTCGGATCTTCCTAGCTGCGCGCGAGCCGCCTCGCTTCGCAGCCTCTTGGGGAAACGGGCTCGCGACAATACCTATTAGACGACAGGAATGAGATGAAACACACATTGTCCTTCGCTCTGGTTATTTTTGTCGCGGGCGCATCTGTCACGCACGCTCAGAGCGGCCCAGACAACGACCCCGACGCGGCGCCGGGGTTCGTCAACAGCGCGTTTCACCATGCGGAAGCGGACTCGATCAATCTCTATAACGGACAGCTGACGATTCCGATCGCTCTCGGTCCCTCCTATCCGGTCGGGCCGAGACTGAAGTTCCAGGCCGTCCTGACCTACAACTCGCGCGCAACCGACTACGGACAGCCCACGACGCAGTCAACCAACTACGTTTATCAGCCACTGGCCGGGAATCCCGCGCTGGGACAGGGCTGGGAGTTCACGCTGGGCGCGATCAAGTTCTGCAAGCAGGGAAACACGGGTGGGACCTGTTACTTCGGCCCGGACGGCAGCCAGCACATGTTCAACCAGGGAGCGAGAACGGGCGACGGCTCGCAGCTCTTTCTCTCCGGGTTGGGGCCTTACGACAT
Organism: Acidobacteriota bacterium; assembly: GCA_046726795.1. GTDB lineage: Bacteria > Acidobacteriota > Thermoanaerobaculia > UBA5066 > Gp7-AA6 > JAWOLE01. The sequence goes on along the minus strand of JBKPBH010000068.1, from coordinate 8,989 downwards.
GTGGGACGGAGACGGCAACCACTACGTCTTCGCGTGGCGCGTTTCCGGGCTGGACGACCGTCTCGGGATCAGTCCCGGCTACATCCACGACTTCGGGATGGGCCGGGACGGCTGGTATCTCTCCTCGGTGACGGACCCGTTCGGCAATTCGTACTCAGTCGACTATCACACGACGGTGCCGCCATGCTGGAGCTACGCGAGCCCCTCGGGCGGCCCCTGCAACCTATCGCCGAGAATGACATGTCCTTCCGGCCCCGTGCAGACCTGGATCCCAAGAAACGTCTTTCTCCCGACTGCGACTGTCCAGGTGCTGCTCGGGGCCCAGGGCACGACTTCCAACATGGTCAGCAATTTCGTCTTTCCCGTGGCCGGAGGCGCGGGATCGGTCTGGTCGCTCGGCTACGAGCAGTTCTGGGACGATTTCCACACCTGCTCTTCGAGCTCCGTCTACCTCCCGGTGGAGGTCCAGCGGATCGCACGAGTTCAAATGCCGGTAGAGGCCGGCGGCTCGCCCGCGTACAAGTTCTCCTACTCCTGCCCGCTGACGATGACGCTGCCGACCGGCGCGACAATTGCCTACACGTTCGGACCGTACACGTTCTACCACGGCCGCGCCGGAGCCGTCGTGCCGAACTGCCAGGGGATGACGCCGCAAAACATCCAGTACGTGGACGTGTCGCATCCGTCAGTCGGGTGCCCGTTTGCCGCGCCGACCCGGGAAGCCCCGGCGGCTCCGGATTCGGCAATCGGTTCGACGTGCTCGTTCGACAACGACGCCCGATGGGTGGACACGGTCATCGGCGTAGTCCGCCGGACGGAGACGATCCCGGGAGCGGGAGGCAGTGGCGCAGTCGTTGCCACGACGGACTACACCCAGTACAGCTTTCCCTATGGCGAGCAGGGCTCGATCGCCAACAAGCTCGACTCGCAGACTCTGACCGTCGTTCTCTCGCCGCCGGACGTGGACAACCGGCGCCGGGCGAAGGCGGTCCTGTTTCGCAGCACTCCCAGGCCGATCGGCGGAGCGGGGACACTCTTCAACGCTCCCGGGGATCGCGTCGGCGCCGATCTGGGGGAGCGGATCTTCGAGGGCGACCCGAACAACGCTTCGAACGCCATCGGCACTGGAGATCCCCCGTACGGCGGCGGAGCGGGCGATCAGCCGTTCTGTCCTTCCCGCGCGATCCGCGTGGTGGACCGGACATACGAATACGACGATTGCAATACCGACGGCCTGCCCGGCGGAACTGCCTGCAACGAGATCGGAAACCGGAGGCTCAGGAGCGAAACGACATGCTATGGCCCGACGGGGTCCGGCGGCGCCTGCCTCTCGGGACTCTCGCACGCGGTCGCCTTTTCTAACCTCCCCGGCACGAGCTGGGACGCCGGCAACGGCCGGCACTACAGCACGGAACGGCACTCCGGCAGCCTCGGAAACGACAACCGCACCGTAATCACCTACTGGACGCCGTCGGTCTCGCCTTGGCTCCCGAATCTTTTCAACCGCCGGACGGACGTGCTCGGCACGAGCACTCTGGACCATTACGTCGAGCACTCGCCGTCGAACGGGTTCTCCCGGGGCGACTTTCTATACGACGCCGGCCGGCAGACCGTGTTCCTGAACTGTCGCTACGACGACGGCTCCGGCAACGTCGGGCAGGAGTTCTCGGCGACCTATCCCGGCCAGTCGAGCGCTCCGCCCTCCAACGCCTGTTCGCTCTACTACCCCGCCTTTCCGACCGGGGCCGTGGGCGTCAACGGCGACGCCTTCGGCAAGCTTTACACTCACCGCAACGGTCTCCTGCTCTCTGCCCGCTGGATGGCGGATCCGGCCACGCCGGCCGGATGGTTCGTGAAGAACCTTTTCCGCGATTTCACGACCGGCTGGATCCTCGCGTCGAGCGACAGCGCGGGGCTCACGACGGGCTATTCCTACGACAGCCTTGGGCGGGTGATGAATATCAGCACTCCGGGGGAAGCTCCGACCATCGTTCGCTACGATTCCGCGACGCAGACGACGGCGACCCGGGACGCGGGGCCGGGTCTCTCGACGCTGCAGCAATACCTCTACGACGGTCTCGGACGCCTCGGCCGCGAGATCCGGCTGATGCCGTCGAGCTCTGCGTCCCCGTACGCCCTGCGTCTGACCCGGTACGACGGAGCCCGGAACGCCTCGTTTGTCTCGGAGTGGGCGGGGTGCTCGAGTCTTGACGCCTGCGGGACCCTTTCGCCGTCCGCGGGCACGAACGCGTCGGGCTTCGATCCCGACGGGCGGGCCCAGACGATCCGGAAGGCCGACGGGGCGATGACGACGATTTCCTACGCCGACGGACCCTCGTCTTTTTCCAACACGCAGAAGAGCGTCACCGTCGCCAACATCAACGGGAGCTGCTCGAGTGGCTGCACCGGGGGGTCTTCCTCCGCCACGGCGTACCGGTACGATGCCTTCGGCCGGCTTCTCTCGGTCACCGAGCCAGGCGGCGAGGCGACGAGCTACTCCTACGACGTCGCCGGCAAACTGACGCAGGTATCGCAAGGCGTTCAGACTCGCTCCTTCTCCTATGATCCCGCGGGCTTCTTGCGTTCCCAAAGCACCCCGGAGAAGGGGGTTGTCACCTACGACAGCTACGGCAGCCTCGGCAACGTCCTCTCCCAGACCGAGCCCGGCAGCCTCTTCGTGAGCAAGACCTACGATTTCGCCGGCCGCCTGACCGGAATCGTGTCCGGCGGCCAGCGCTACGTGACCAACTGCTACGACGGCCAGACGTGCGTGGATGGAAGGCCTGGATATTCTGGAGGTGCGCGTCCGCTGGGGAGACTGACGCGCCGAATCGGATTCAATCCTCAGTCCCCCTCGACGCCGGCCGCCACCGACGACCTGGACTATTCCGACGCGGCCGGACGGCTCTCCAGCCAGACGACGACTATCACCGGCGGGACAAGTCTTTCCGCGACCCAGCAGTGGCGGTACAACGGCCTGGGCCTCCTGGCGCATCACAATCACCCGCGCCCGGTAGGCGCGCCGCTGTTTGCCGTATCCACAGACTATGACGCCGGTCTACCCGTGACCGAGTACGTCAACGGCATCCCGATGGTCAGCGGCGCCGCCTACCAAGCGTCCGGCGCGCTCGCCTCCTACACGACCGGGATCGGCATCGGGCACGATGTCACAACGACGATCTCTCAGGACTCCGCGTCCCTGCTTCCGCGACCCTCCCGTATCTGGGCGACCCCCAAGGGCGCCTCGTCGCCCGCCTTCGACACGCTCGGCTACACCTACGACGGCGCAGGCAACATCACTGCGATGGGCCCCGACAGCTTCGGCTACGACCCTCGCAGTCGGCTGACTTCTGCAACGCTTTCTGGTCTTGGGAGCCAGAGCTATAGCTATGACCGCTATGCCAACCTGATCTCGAAGGGCGGCTCCAGCTACCCTGTGTCCGCGTCGACCAACCGGATGACGGCGCTTTCCTACGACGCCCGCGGCAACACGATCACCAACGGCCAGGAAAACTACGGGTACGACGGCCTCGACCGCCAGATCAGCCAGGTCACCGCCGCCGGCGCCTGGAGCTATGTCTTCGACGGCGCGGACGAGCGCCTCGTGAAAGTCGCGCCGGGCGGGGGTGTCTGGACCTATACGCTGAGGGACGACTCGAAACGCGTCACCGCCGAGTTTTCCGGCGCTACCCCGTCGCGGGACAACGTCTTCCTGGGCGCCCTCCTGGTCGCCTCAGGCGCCAACGGGAGCGTCGGCGGCAACGACCGCGTCTGGACCTTCTACGCCTCCGATCATCTGGGGACTCCTCGACTCATCACGGATGTCGTAGGAGCCGCAGTCGAGACTGTTCGGAACTGGCCGTTCGGGGAGAGCACGACGGCCCAGGGAGTCTTTCAGCGCATTCGTTTCGCGTCGATGGAGCGTGACAACGAAGCCAGTCGCTACCAGGACCATGCCAGAAACCACGAATTCAACCTCGGCCGCTTCTTGACCGCGGACGCGACACACGTCGCGGCGGAAGATCCCCAGCAGTGGAATCGGTATTCCTACGCCCGGAACAACCCTCTGAGACTCATAGATTCGGACGGCCGCGCTGTTTCCCCGGCGCCGGCTCTCAGCGAGCGGCTGACCGCGAACGCCGCGATTCGCAGCGATGTCTCCTACTTCCTCGAGCGTTCCGGGAACGGACTTCTCAGAGCGCCGGTGGACGCGGTGCTATCCATCGTGCTGCCGGGTAGCGTAGAGGAAATCGGCGCCAGCGCGGTGCCGGCTACCGTTGATATGGTCATCGCCGCTGTGCCCGCGCTCCCGGCGCGTGGAGTGACGGTTCTTGGTCATTTTCCCGAGTACCTGCAAAAGGCGAATGAGCTCGGAGCCCGGCGATTCGACGTCCCAATGCGAATCTGGCAGGGCATGTCGGCGACCGAGCAATGGACAGCTAATCAGAAATTCCTGGACCGCCTGGCTCTCCGGCGGGACGAAGTCGCCCTCTCCAACAACATTGCCAAGGTGAAGCCCCCGAGCTCGTTGGAGCGCGAAATCCGATACCTGATCAAGAACAAGAGATACACAATTACGGACGATGGATGGCGTCTGGTCCCGCCACCCGAATAGGAGCTATCGGATGACACGGTCATCGGACCCAAGGACACGCTTCAGGCAGTTGTTTCCAAACCTGGCGGAGGGCGCTGATGCCGGGCTTACACGTCGCGAGTCGCCGTCTTTCGGGGACTATGAAGTGATCGCAAGTTTCGATCAAATCGAGGTGCGGCTGCTGTCTGATCGCGGCGATGAATCGATCGATATACGGCCTGCCGGCGATCCAGAGTGGTTTGATCTCGCCTTGCTACAAATGATCCTGACCGGGCACGACACCCTGGATGGATTGGACGTCGATTCCGTCGCCAGGTTCCTCAACACTCATCTGGCTGATGTGAAGCGAGCGTTGGACAGGGAGAGATGGCCCTTGACGAAGAAGAAGATCCAGTCGCTCGAGCTCCAGCGCGTGCATCGGCGCTTCGGATCAGGTCAGGACACCAAGTAGAACTTCCCGTCGGAGGAGTGAATGGAATATGACTCTTTCGAGTGATGACTGCCCCGCCGGCGGCGAGATGCGGTCCTTGATCGGGAAGTCCGTCACGCTGACGATCAGCGAGCCGTGGGATTTCGGGACGGTTCATGGGAACGGGCCTTTCCCGGCGGCGATCGTGGATGTGACGCCGGATCAGGATTCGAGAGGCGCCCGCGGCCTCCTCGTCCGCCTGGCGAAGCCTCTGTGGTACCAGGGGAATGTCTGCGAGTACATGATCGCGACCCCGCGCACCGCAGGCGACGATCTTGGAAAGCTCGCCCGCGGCGAAGGCGTTTCCTGCGGCTTCGTCTCGATTTCGCCTCGCGGCGCGAAGTCCACGACTCCCTTCGATCTGACCTGGTGGCGCGGTTGGGGGGCCCTGCTCGGAGTCGTTCACACGGTTCACGCGGGAGATCCGGTGCAGCGCTAGAAAGGCCGAACCTCGCGGCCGACAGCGCGATTCTGAAATCGACAACGCGGTGACGGACGAGGCGTCCAAAAGGAGGGCGCATGGCGGGAGCTCTGTCTACTCGAAGGGCGTTTCCGGTCGCCGGCGCGGCCTTCCTCGAGGCCTGGATCGCGCTCGCGCAGTCGTACGACCTGTCGGTGTCCGGCCTCACCGGGCCTGGAAGCGGCGCCGTCGGCGTTCCGCTGACGGTCGGCGTCGGAATCTCCGCTCCCGCCGGCGCGTCCGGCGTGACGGTCACGGCGATCTTCCAGCCCGCCGTGACTTTCAACGCCTCGAACTCCACGGCGGGCTGCGCGGCCAATGCCGCCGCTGGCGATGTCTCGACCACTGTGACCTGTCCTGTCGCGGGTCTGTCGTCCGCCTCGATCAATGTCACGCCACTGCAGCCCGTTCCCTTGAATGTCGTTGCCGGCGTGATGGGCAACGAGGCGGATCCCGTCATGTCCAACAACTCGTTGAAACGGGTCTTCAGCGTTTCACCGGCGGTCACGAACACCCCGACCCGCACGAGGACGCCGACCCCGACCGGGACCTTGAAGGCCACGCCGACGAGGACACCGACGAGCAAGAACACCGCGGTTCCGACCAACACGCCGACCGCCGCACCCGGAGCAGCGCGTTTCTATACCGTAAGCCCCTGCCGGGTCCTGGACACTCGCAATTCCAACGGGCCGCTCGGGGGGCCCGCCCTGGCGGCGAACACGACGCGGACTTTCGCAGTCGTTAATCAGTGCGGTGTTCCGGCCACGGCGAAGTCGGTGTCGGTCAACGTCACTATCACGGCACCCTCGGCAGCCGGCTCTCTGTCGCTCTATCCGGCCGGAATCCCTCTGCCGAACGCCAGCACGATCAACTACAGGCCGGGACAGACCCGGGCCAACAACGCGATCCTCACCCTGGGCTCGGTCGGGGATTTCAACGTCTATTGCGGTCAGGCCTCGGGCACCGTGCATTTCATCCTCGACGTCAGTGGCTACCTTCAATAGGAGGCTCTCATGAAGCGTTCCTGGGTCAGACGTTTACCGATCCTCTGTCTCGCTGAGATGTTTCTCTGCGTCTCCCGCGGCGCCGCGGCCGGTCCGTATCAGTTCTATTCGTTGACGCCGTGCCGGATCGTGGACACACGCAATCCGAACGGGCCGACGGGAGGTCCGGCTCTCACCTCGGGCGCGACCCGAAGCTTCCCGATCACGGGGTACTGCGGTGTCCCGAGCACGGCGAAGGCGGCCGTTCTCAACGTGACGTTCGTCGGTCCGACGACGGACGGCTTTCTCGTGATCTGGCCATACAACACGGCCGCGCCGGGAGTTTCGACGATCAACGCCGCCGCCGGGGAGCCCGCCATCGCCAACGGCGCGATCGTGCCCTTGACGGCTGACCTGAGCTTCAACCTCTCGGTCACCTTCGGCACCGCGGCCCCCGGAACCGCCCACGTCATCCTCGACATCGCTGGATACTTCCAATAAGAGCGCGGAGGATCACCCCGGCCGGCCAGTGCGATCGCATGGTCGCCTCCCTTACATCGATGCCGACAGAGCGCCGATGGAAGGGCTCACTACGGTCTCCGTCAACATCACGATTACAGGGCCGACGGCGGATCAACTTCCGAGTGCCAACAACGCGATCCTGGTACTCGGAGCGGCCGGGGACTTCGTCGTATCGTGAGCCGGCTCCGGGACGGTGGATTTCATTCTCGACGTCAACGGCTACTTCCAGTAAGCTGTCCTTGTCCGATGAAGTTTCCCGCTGACCGGAAGCGGGAAGGGATGGGCGGCGCGGGGGCGCGGCGCCCTCTTCTCCTCGCCATGCTGATCGGGGTCTTGCTGGCGGTGGCCGGCCGGGCGGCCACGTATTCGGTTGCCGGGTTTTCGGACACTCCGGTCGTCAGCGGTCTCTCACAGCCCACGGCGTTTACCTGGACGCCCGACGGGCGAATGCTCATCCTGGAGAAGGCCGGGCGGGTGCGAATCGTCGTCAACGGTGCGCTCCAGGTCAACGCAGCCCTCGATATCTCGGCGTCGGTCGATTCGGGTTCGGAGAAGGGACTCCTCGGGATCTGTCTCGATCCGGGATTCGCGGCCAACGGATTTGTGTACCTGTACTACACGAATCGCGTCCCCCAGAACCGCATCTCGCGGTTCACGATGTCTGGCAACTCACTCAATTCCGCGAGCGAGACTGTCATTCTCGACGGCATTGACGCGACCAATGGCAACCACAATGGCGGCAATATCCTGATCGGGCCGGACGGGAAGCTCTGGGCGGCGCCGGGCGACTCCGGCACGGGTGGCGCCAAGTCGCAGACGCTGACCGCGGGCAGCTTGAACGGAAAGGTTCTGCGGATGGAGTTGAATGGCTCACCGGCTGCAGGGAATCCCTTTCTCGGCGACCCGACCAAGGAGGGGCGCATCTGGGCCTACGGGTTCCGCAATCCCTGGCGGTTCACGTTTCGCCCGTCGAATGGCTCCCTGTATGTCGCCGACGTCGGGCAGAGCACCTACGAGGAGATCGACGTCGTCACCGCGGGCGGCAACTACGGCTGGCCCATGGCCGAGGGCACGCTCGGGAGCTGCCCCGGCTGCATTCCGCCAGTCTTCGAGTACGACCATACCGTTGGCCAGGCGATCATTGGAGGGGTTTTCGTCGCTCCGGGAATCTATCCGGCCTTCTTGAGGGGCAAGTACGTCTTCGGGGACGAGGTCTCGAGCTGGATCAAGTATCTGGACTTCTCCGCCGGCGACGCCGTTGTCGGCACGCTCCAGAACTTCGCGACGTCCGCCGAGAACCCGGTGCACTTCGCGACGGGCCCGGAAGGAGCCATCTACTACGCCGCCATCGGCTCGGGAAAGATCTATCGCATCAACCCGCCTCCGGCGAAGTACTTCACACTGACGCCTTGCCGAGTGCTGGACACCCGCAATTCGAACGGGTCTCTGGGAGGGCCGGCTCTCGTGGGGGGCGCGATGCGGACCTTCGCGATCGCAAACCAGTGCGGGATCCCCGCCGACGCGCTGGCGGTCTCCGTCAACGTTACGATCACGGGCCCGACCGCGCAGGGAAACCTGACGTTCTACCCCGCCGGGACGCCTCCGCCTCTGGTTTCGACGATCAACTATCGCGTGGGACAGACCCGCGCCAACAACGCCGTTATACCCCTGGGCGCCGGCGGCGATTTCGTCGTCCTGTGCATCCAGGCCTCGGGATCCGTCCACTTCATCCTCGACGTGAACGGCTACTTCCAGTAGGGGCTGCCAATACGGGAAGCACACCCTGACCCCCGATTCCACTCGCGGGCAACCTCCATTCGGTCACTACGAATTCGCCGACTGACCGGTTCAAGTCGCTGTTGACTCCGGTTGCCGAGGGGGTCAGACTTCCTCGTCGATTCTTTCCAAGATGCCCACTCGCAGTCTGCCACGGTCCCTCATGCCAACCCTTTCTGTGTTTA
>JBKPBH010000067.1:0-6922 GCA_046726795.1 Acidobacteriota bacterium | reverse complement strand
CGCTCCGAAAGGAGCCTGAACTGCCTTGGAGAAACGGGGCAGCGTGACTCAGGTGGAGATCTTCGGCCAGACTTACAACGTCCGGGCCGAAGGCGACAGCTCTTACGTTCATGACCTGGCCCGATTCGTTGACTCGAGAATGAAAGAAGTAGCCGAGAGGACGGCGACGATCGACACGACAAAAATTGCCATCCTTGCGGCGCTGAACATATCGGATGACCTTCATCAAAAGGAGAGACAACGCAAGGACAACCCGTCCGACGCGGTCGCGCGGGCGGAGCGTCTGATTCGAAAACTGGACGACGCCCTGGGCGCCTGAAGGCGCGGCGTCGGCATCCCGATTCCTCGGGAGAACACGAATAAACGAGTGCTCGGTTCGAAGGTCCGGAAAATGAAGATCACAAGCTCTCGGCGGGAGAACGACTTCCGCATCCTCGTGTAGCCGGCGCGGCGTAACTTCGGCGTCCCCCGGGCACGGGGAGCCGAGATGAACACAGACCTCGCGATTGCGATCGCGGCGGGCTTCCTTCTGGCCGCCGCGATATCCGCCATCGCCTACGTTTTCCTCAGGAAGAAGCTCCAGGCCGAGCGCAAGGACATTCGCGCGGAGGCGGACCGGGTGCTGGCCGAGGCCAGCCGGACTGCCGAGGCCAAGCTGCGCGAGGCCTCCATCGAGGCCAAGGAAAAGGTCCTGGCGGCCCGGGCCGAGTTCGACAAGACCGTTTCTGCCCGGCGCCAGGAGATCGCGGCGCTGGAGAACCGGGTGGTCCAGAAGGAAGAGAACCTGGACCGCAAGCTCGCTCAGCAGGAGCGCCGCGAGGAAGAGTACGGGCGCAAGGAGAAAACGCTCGCCGAGGCCCAGAAACGAGTGGAGGAGTCGCAGAGCCAGGTCCAGCAGGTCATCGAGGAGCAGAAGAAGAGGCTCGAGCAGATCTCGGGCCTCACCGCCGTGGACGCCAAGCGGGACCTGGTCAAGTCGATCGAGAACGAGGCCCGCGTCGAGGCGGCCGGGCTCATCCGGCGCATCGAGGAGGAGGCCGTCGAGCAGTCCACCCAGAAGGCGCGCCGGCTGATCGGCATGGCGATCCAGCGTCTGGCCTCGGACACGGTCGTCGAGGCGACCGTCTCGGTCGTGGAGCTGCCCTCGGACGATCTGAAGGGGAGGATCATCGGCCGAGAGGGGCGCAACATCCGCGCCCTGGAGGCGGCCACCGGTGTGGACCTGATCATCGACGACACACCGGAGGCGATCGTCATCTCGGCCTTCGAGCCGCTGCGCCGAGAGGTGGCGCGCCTGGCCCTGGAGAAGCTCATCGCGGACGGCCGCATCCACCCGGCTCGGATCGAGGAGGTCGTCGAGAAGGTGCGCTCGGAGCTGTGGGAGAAGATCCGCCAGGAAGGGGAGGCGACCGCGCTCGAGTTCTCGATCCCCGACCTCCATCCGGAGCTGATCAAGCTGCTGGGGAGGTTGAAGTTCCGGACGTCCTACGGCCAGAACGTCCTCCAGCACTCCAAGGAAGTCGCGTGGCTCGCGACCAACATGGCTGCGGAGCTCGGCGCCAAGTCCGAGGTCGCCAAGCGAGCTGGCCTCCTGCACGACATCGGCAAGGCGATCGACCGCGAGATGGAGGGGACGCACTTAGAGCTCGGGCGCGACGTCTTGAAGAAGTTCGGCGAGCACCCCGACGTCATCCACGCCATGGAATGCCACCATGGCGACTACGAGCCGCGTTCGCTCGAGGCGGTCCTCGTCAACGGCGCGGACGCGCTCTCGGCCGCGCGGCCCGGCGCCCGGCGGGAGATCCTCGAGACGTACGTCAAGCGGCTGGAGAAGCTCGAGCACATCGCCGATGGCTTCAAGGGAGTCCAGAAGGCCTTCGCGGTACAAGCCGGGCGGGAGCTCCGGATCATCGTCGAGGCGGGCCGCGTCACCGACGACGAGGCGCTCTGGCTCTCACGGGACGTGGCCAAGAAAATCGAATCGGAGCTGCAGTACCCGGGTCAGATCAAGGTCACTGTCATCCGCGAGACGCGAGCCGTCGAGTATGCGCGCTGAGAAGGACTTGGGACTCGGGACTCGGGACTCGGGACTCGGGAGACTTCTTCTTCGCGTCCCGCGTCCCGCGTCCCGCGTCCCGTCCTCATGAACCTTCTCTTCGTCGGAGACGTCGTGGGCTCGCCCGGACGGCGGGCCCTGCAGGAGGCGCTCCTGCCACTCATCGACAAGCGGCGGATCGATTTCACCGTCGTCAACATCGAGAACGCGGCGGGAGGTTTCGGCCTGACCAACGAGCTCTTCGAGGAGCTCTCGCGGATGCCGATCGACGTCTTCTCCTCCGGCAATCACATCTGGGACAAGAAAGAGATCTACGACGCGCTGAACTCCTCGGACCGGCTCTTGCGCCCGGCCAACTATCCTCCGGGCAATCCGGGCCGCGGTTTCACCGTGCAGGCGACGGCCTCGGGCATTCCGGTCGGCGTCCTGAACCTGCAGGGGCAGGTCTTCATGCCGGCCAACGCCGATTCTCCGTTCCGCGTCGCCGATGAGGAGCTCGCCCGCGCCAAGGACGTCCGGGTGATCCTGGTGGACATGCACGCCGAGGCGACGTCCGAGAAGATGGCCATCGGCTGGTACCTGGACGGTCGCGTCTCGGCCGTTATCGGGACGCACACGCACGTTCCCACGGCGGACGAGACGATCCGCCCCGGCGGCACCGCGTATCTGACCGACGCGGGTATGACCGGCGCCTACGAGGGGATCATCGGGTTCACCCGCGACCGCATCATCGAGAAGTTCCTGTCGCAGACCCCGCGGTCCTTCGAGACCGCCAAGCGCGACATCCGCCTCTCCGGCGCCGTCATCGCCGTGGACGAGGAGACGGGAAAAGCGACGGCCATCGAGAGAGTGCAGATCCGGGTGGATTGAGGGGCGGCGATGCCTCGCGAGAAACTGACCGCCATCGTCACGACGTTCAACGAGGAAGAGAACATCGCGGACTGTCTCGCGGCTCTCTCCTTCGCCGATGAGATCCTGGTCGTAGATTCGTTCTCGACAGACAGGACCGGCGAGATCGCGCGCGGAGTCCCGAAGACGCGCGTCCTCCAGCACGAGTACGCCGGCAACGGGCCGCAGTGCAACTGGGCCATGGATCGAGCGGCGAACCCGTGGGTCCTGATCGTGGACGCGGACGAGCGCGTCACGCCGCCGCTCGCGCGGGAGATCGAGCGCCTCCTGGGGGAGCGCCCCTCCGCGGATCATTACGCCCTCCGCCGTGAGAATGTCTTCGTGGACCGGGTGATCCGCCACTCGGGCTGGGGCCAGGATCGCCTCGTGCGGCTCCTGCGCCGCGGCGCCGCGCGCTACCCCGAGCAACGCGTGCACGCCGACATGAGCCCGAACGGGCCGACGCCGGCGCTCTCGGCGCCGCTCCTCCATTACACCTTCCGCTCCCTGCCGCAGTACCTCGAGAAGCTCCACCGCTACGCGGAATGGGGAGCCCAGGACCTCGCGCGGCAGGGGCGGCGAGCGGGCTGGGTCGAAGTCGCGCTGCGTCCCGCGTGGCGGTTCTTCCGGATGTACGTCCTCGAAGCGGGATTCCTCGACGGCCTCCACGGCTTCATCGTCTGCGCCCTTCAATCCTACGGCGTGTTCCTCAAGTGGGCCCGCCTCTGGGAAATGCGTCGGCCGGAAAAGACCGGCGCGCTCCGAAGCGGGAACTGAGAGGCCGACGTTTACGTTCCGGGAGCCGGGTTATCTCTCCATCGCTTCTTCATAGAACCTCCGCGCTTTCTCGGCGAATCTGTCACCGGTGAAATCGAGCGCTCGCTGCCGCGCGTTCGCTCCCATCTCTCGGCGCATCTCCTCCGATCCGGCCAGCCTTTCGAGTGCCGGCGGCAGATCTTCGACATCCCCGACGATCAGGCCTTCGACGCCCCCCGTCACCAGATCCCGGACGCCGGGAATGTCGAGCGCCACGACGGGCAGGCTCGAGGCCATCGCCTCCAGAATGGCCCGGTGTCCCTGGTCCGAGCCCGAAGCGGTGAAGAGGAAGAGATCCCAGGACCGATACAGGTCGGGCAGGTCGCTCTCCTGGTAGCCCGGCCAGAAGTTCCGCTCGCCGGCGCCGAGCACCACCGACCGGGCCTTCAGTTGCGGCATTCTTTCGCCGTGCCCGACGTGGACGAGGGCGAGGGAGGAGAGTCGGGCCACCGCCGCGATCGCCTCCTCGTGGCCGCGTCCCGCCGCCATCTTTCCGACGGTGCCGGCGAGAAGAGCCCCGTTGGGAAGCCCGAAGCGCCGCCGCGTGTCCTCCCGGCCGGAGCCCGGCCGGAATCGTTCGGTGTCCACCACCGGAGAGAGGACGGAACCCGGGCCCCCGAATTTCTCGGCAATTTTCTGGTTCGCGAAGGCGAACGCCCGCGTGCCCCGGAAGAGAATCTGGGATCCGGGGTCCCGGCTCGCGTACCGGATGTGGTGAAGCGTGCGGACGACCCGAGCCTCCGTGCCCCGATTCGCCAGGAGCGCGAGCACGTGGTCGTGCGTCGTGTGTGCGTGGAGGAGATCGAACCGTTCCCGCAGGACGGTGGCGCGCAAGCGGCGGGCGTCGGCCATCGCGTTGCCGGGCGAGCGAGGATGCGTCAGGAGGGGCCTCGCCCAGCCCAGCGGGAGAAGCCGCTCGGCCAGAAGGCTCCCCGAGACGAAGGCGTACTGTGCTTCGACGCCGGCAGCGATGAGAGCCGCCGTCTGCTCGAAGACCACGGCCGCGGGCCCCGTCCACTTCTCGCCCGCCACCAGGTTGAGCACGCGCACGCGGAAAAGCTATCAGCTCGAGGGTGGAGGTGTCAGGGAAGAGGTGCCAGGGGAAATGCCGGTGTCAGATTTCGGGTGTCAGGTTCCAGGGACCGAGCGGATCCCCCTGACACCTTATACCCGACACCTCTCTGACTGACACCTCGAACCTGACACCTTCACCCGTATCGCTCGGAGGGATAGACTCTGGTCTCGGAGGTTCCTTCATGGCCGTGGATCCCGAGCTCCTGGCGATTCTCGTCTGCCCTAAGACGAAGGGGCCGCTCGAGCTGATCGACCTGAAGGAAGAGACGCGCACCAAGCTCGTCGAGAAATATCGGGAGAAGTTCCGCGGCGAGGAGCCGGTCGTCACCCAGGGCCTCTACTCGAAGCAGGCGGACCTCGTGTATCCGATCGTTTCCGATATCCCCGTCATGCTCGTGGAGGAAGCCCTGCCGGGCTCCGAGGCTCGATAAGCCGGGAACCGGAAATCAGAAATCGGGAATCGAGCGGGGTGACGGTCCGGAAGACGCTTTTCCCGCTTCTCTTCCTCTTCGCTCTTCTCACCTCGCAGATCTCGCCGGCCTACGTCGTCTTCGGGATCCTGGCGGTTCTCTGGGTGGCCTCGATGTGGCGGCCAGGCACCTGGGCCCCGTCCCTCTCGTCGCCGCTGACGGCTCTGGCCGGCCTCCACGCCCTGTTCATCGTCCTCTCAACGGTCTTCTCCCGCGATCCGGCGGCGAGCGTCCGGCACCTGGCCGGGATCTCGCTCCTGCTGCTGCTCCCCATCACGATGGACCTGGTGGACCGGCTTTCCCGCGCGCGCGCCTTGTTCCTGGCCCTGGGGGCGAACGCGGTCTTCCTCTCGGCGGTCGGCTTCTGGCAGTTCGCGCACGGCGGGGACGACCTGGAAAATCGCATCATGGCGACACTGTCGAGCTGGATGACACTCTCGGGGCTGACCATGATCGCCGGTTGTCTTCTCCTCGGCTTCCTTCTGGAAGAGCGAGGGTCGAGGCGCTGGCTGGGACTCGTGGCGATGGTCCCTCTCGCGGCGATGGTCCTGACGTTCACGAGGAGCGCCTACGTCGGGACGCTCGCGGCGGTGGCGCTGTATCTGGCCGTTCGCAGGCCCCGGGGCCTGCTCCTGTTCGTTCCGGCGCTCGTCCTGATCTTCCTCCTGCTGCCTCTCCCCATCCGGGCGCGCGTCACCTCCATCGCGTCGCTCGACGACCACGCCAATCGCGACCGCATCGCGATGGTCCACGCGGGAGTCCGGATGATCCGGGAGGCCCCGCTCTTCGGCGTCGGACCGGAGATGGTCAAGCGCTACTACACCCTCTACCGGGACGCCGACGCGCCGCAGTGGGAGGTGCCTCACCTCCACAACAATGTTCTCCAGATCGTCGCCGCGAACGGCGTCTTCGCGGCGCTCTTCTACCTCGCGCTCATGGCGCTCTTCTTCGCCAGGACGATCGTGCTCCTGCGCCGTGAGACGCGGCCCGACCGGGCCGCTCTGCTGGCCGGCGCCCTGCTGGCCGGCGCGGCCCTCTTCGTCGCCGGCTTCTTCGAATACAACTTCGGCGACACGGAAGTCGAGATGGCCACGTTGATCGTGCTGGCCGTCCCCTTTTCGCGAGCGATGAAACCTGGAACCGGCCTGTCATCCCTTCGCTGCGCTCAGGGCAAGCTCTGAGGCCCGACGGGGCCGGAGGATCTGCTCGCATCGGCCGGGGCAGATCCTTCGCCGCGCTGAACAGGACACGACTTACAATGATCTCGATGTACCCTCGTGCGGTTCCGGCGGCGGCGCCGCCCCGGCCTTACACGGTTTCGGAGCTTCTCTCCGAGGTCGCGGGAAGCCTGCGCTCTTCGTGGCGTGACATCGCCGTCGTGGGCGAGGTGAGCCGCTGGGACCTGCGAGGCGGGCACGGCTACTTCAGCCTGAAAGACCGCACCGCGTGCCTGAACGGAATCATCTTCGCTTCGGACCTGGCGCGCGTTCCGTTCCGTGTCACGCAGGGCCTGGAGGTGGTCGTCCGCGGCTCGCTCGATCTGTTCGCCCCCCAGGGGAAGTTCCAGATCAAGGCCTGGGCGATCGAGCCGGTCGGGGCGGGCGCCCTGCAGCTCGCC
>JBKPBH010000066.1:0-13340 GCA_046726795.1 Acidobacteriota bacterium | reverse complement strand
ATGGCGATCCGATCCCGGACCTGAGTCTGGCCGACTTCCGGGTGCGCGTGGACAGCTCGAGTCGGCCGAGTGGATTCCGGCTGATCTGCTCGAACTGCCGGTCGCCGGAGGGCTTTCCGGCGGTTTGCCGACGCAGGCCCGCCCGGGCGTCTCATCGTCTTCTTCTTTCAGACGGACTACGCGCCTTCGCGTCTGGTGGGTCTCGTTCGCATGGCGCTTCAGGCGCGGCGCTTCCTGGAGTCCACGGTGTCTCGTATGTCCTCCCAGGCGCGCCAGGAGGTCTAACTGGGTCGTGTTGCTCCGATGGAGGAGTGTCTCTCGAAGGTCGACGCAGTCAGCTCTGACGGCGTGGCCGGAGAAGCCGAACGACAGTTCGACGGCCGCGTGCTGTCGCTCTCGGTGCTCGGCAATGTCGGCAAGCCGCTTCTGACCGCTCCGGATCTGGACGCGCGCCCTGATCACTCCTTGAGGATATTTTTCAGCGCCGCCCGATAGCGGGCGTTGCGCCGTTCGATCTCATTCTTCAGCGCCATGTACTCGGACGAATGGCGGACTGGCGCGAGGAGCGGGTCCGTATCGAAGCAGGGCGTGCAGGGAAGCCCGTTCTCCGCGGCTTGCCGGAGCAACGCGACGGCACCACGGACGTCCCCAGCCACTGCGTGCGCCTCCGCCAGGCCATGCTGGATATGGTGGAAGTGTCCAACCCGGGTCTTCTCGGACAGGACCTGTCGTTCGAGATCCTCGAAATCCCGTCCGGACCGCGCGCGGAGGATCGCCAGAGTGGCCCGGTAGCTTCCGCTGTCCGGGGACTCGCGCAGGAGTCGCTCGATCTCCGGTTCTACGCGCCGCGGGTCCTCGAGGACGGCGAGGAGCCATGCTATTCCGGTCCGGACGGCCCAGGTCCGCTGGAACTCCTCGGGCAGTCGGCGAAAACGCTCGAGCGCCTCGCTGCGGTCTCCCGTCCAAGAGAAAACGTCGGCGCGGTGGAGCGCGGCAGCGGCACTGGAGGGATAGATTCTTTCGATTGCCCGGATCTCCGTCTCCGCCTCGGGAATCCACCCGCTGTGAATGAAGATCCGCGCGAGATCGGAGCGGGCGACATCGAGACCCGGCGATTTCGAGCTCGCCTGTTTCAACTCGTTGACCGCCTTAACGACGTCCCAGGCGCCCGACGGCGACCAGGCGAGAGAAGCCCGGGCGACCCGCGGCTCGGCGAGATCAGGCTCGAGCACGATTGCTCGGTCGGCGTCCGAGAGAGTCGCCCGATAGTTCTCCAGGGTCGGGTCCGCAAAAGTGAGCGCCGCTCGGGCATAGGCTCGCGCGCCCAACGCCACGGCGAAGTCGGGCTGCTCGGCGAGCAGGTGGTCAAACGAAGCGGCGATCTCCCGGCGGATCGGAGCGTCCGACACGCGGACTTCGGTCAATCTCGCGCGGGCTGCCAGGTACTCTTCCATCACGCGGTCGGGAACTCGTTGTGCTTGTCGGAGCGCCTGCTTGGACTCCGGGTCGAGCTCCAGCCGCAGTTTCTCAACGACGTGCTGTGAGATCGTGTCCTGCAGCTCGAAGAGCCGTCCTTCGGGGAGATCGATCCGGTCGCTCCAGAGGATCACGCCGCGCGAGACGTCGGTCATCTGGACCGAGACCCGCGTCATTCCCTCGAGCTTCTGATACGTCCCTTCGAGAACGGCGTCCACGCCGAGCTTGCGACCCGCCCCGGCGGTGTCCGCTTCAGCGGTTTCGTAGCGGGCGATGGCACTCGTCGGCCGCACGGTCAGCACGCGCACCGAGGCGAGGTGGCCGATCACGGAGTCCGCGAGCCCGAGGCCGAAGCCCTCCGGCATCCCCTGCGCGCTGATTGCGCGGAAGGGCAGGACCGCAAGCGTGCGAGGGAGGTTCGCGGCGGACGGCGCGGCGCGGCGGCGCGACAGGACCAGAACCGCAGCGAGTATCGCGGCAAGGAAAACCACGGTTCCCCAGAGGACCCGGCTTCTCAAGCTCCGAGCGGCGCGTGCCGGAGGCGGGGGCGCCGGAGCCGCAGGTCGCGGGAACACGGCGGAAGCCGGCCGCCCCGACACGGCGGCCTTCTTGAGGTCGTGCGCGAGGTCGGCGGCCGAGTGGTAACGATTCTCTCGCCGCTTCTCGAGGCAGCGGCGCAGGATCTCCTCGAGGTCAGCCGGCAGCGCCGCAACTGCCTCGGGCGCGGGCTCCTCCTTCAAGATCGCGTGCAGCGTCTCGACGTGCGAATCGCCGCGGAAGGGGCGCCGCCCCATCAGCATCTCCCAGAGCACGACGCCGAGAGAAAAGATGTCCGATCGCCCGTCCACCGACTCTCCGCGCACTTGCTCGGGGCTCATGTAACCGACGGTTCCTGCGATCACGCCCGGCCCGGTCAGCATGGCGTTCTGAGTAGATTCGTCCTCCGTGACGGAGGCACCGAGCGCTGGCTCGCTCGTCTTTGCGAGCCCGAAGTCGAGGATCCGGGCGAAGCCGGCGCCGGTCAGGATGATGTTATCGGGCTTGATGTCGCGGTGGACCACTCCTTTCTGGTGAGCTGCCGCGAGCCCCTCGGCGATTTGGGCGGCGATTTCCACTGCCTCCCTGGTCGTGAGCGGCCCGCCGGCCAAACGCGCGCGGAGCGTCTCGCCGACGACCAGCTCGACGACCGCGTACCGAATGCCCTCCTGCTCGCCCACATCGAAGAGAGGCACGACGTTTGGGTGCGCCAGCGAAGCGACCGCCCTGACCTCCTTCTCGAATCGGCGGACGCTCTCCGGGTCGGCGGCGTGAGTGGAGGGCAGGATCTTGACAGCCACGTCACGCCCCAGGCGCGTGTCTCTGGCACGATAGACCTCGCCCATGCCGCCCACGCCGATCCGCGAGAGGATCTCGTAGGGGCCGAGCCGCGTGCCGGCCGGGAGCGACATCTGCTTAGGCTGATCTTATCTCTGCGTGGCCGCAGAGACACCTCGCTGACAGGCGGAGTCGGGGATTTACGAGTAGCTTCTCAACCAGTAATCGACGTCGACCACTCTCCCCGGCGCAGCGCGGATGACGACTGTGTACGGAGCATAGCCGCGCAGCCGAAAGGTCAGCCGGTGCGTGCCGGCCGACACCCGAAGCATCCGGGGGAAGCCGTCGTAGTCATCCGCCGTGCCGACGAGTCGGCCGTCCAGGTAAACACCTGCCTCGTCCGGCTCGACGTCCGTCTTGATCCACGCGGAGCGGTAAGACGTGGGACGGTAATACCCCGAGCGGTAAGACCGGTAGCGGCAGTGACAGAGCGCCTGCATCGGAGCCGCGGAGACGAGCAAGAGCGCCGCGGCCGCCAGCGAGAGGATCGCAATTCGAAGTCTCATTGTGTGCCTCCTCCCTCTTTGGAATTGCAAATCGGAGTGCCGCCGTTTGAATTTACGGGTAAGCTTTTTATCGTGAGTGTCTTGGAGCGAGCTCCGAATTGTCTGATCGAAGTTCTCATCTGTCTCGGGTGTCTCGCAGTCGCCGTCCCGGTTTCCTTCGGCCAGGAACCGCTGCCGCACGGCCGAGGGGGCGTGCGCGAGGAGGCGCGGGTCGAGCTGGTTGTCGTAGACGCCTACGTCACCGATCGCTTCGGTGATCCGATCCCCGATCTGACACCGACGGACTTTCGCGTGCGCGTGGACGGCAAGCGCGTTTCGCTCGAGTCGGTCGACTGGGTGCCGGCCGATCTGCCCGAGATCCCGATCGAAGCGACGCTCTCCGAGGCGCCGGCGGGAAGGCCGATCACACTGGCGGCTCCGGGGCGGTTGATCGTCTTCTTCTTCCAGGCGGGCTTCGAATCTTCACGGCTCGTGGGCCTGGTTCGGATGGGTCTCCAGGCGCGGCGGTTCCTCGAAGATCTGCTCCCGACCGATCGCGTGGCCGTCGTCTCCTATGACTCGCACCTGAAGCTGCGACAGGACTTCACCAACGACCACCAGAAGATCCGCGACGCTCTCTTCGACGCGATCCGGACGGGTGAGCAGGCTCCGATCCCGACGGCCTACTTCCCTTCGATCGCCGAGCATTTCGACTTCGCCGCCGCCAGAGACGCCGCGACGCCGGAGCGCGGCCTCTTCGTTCTGGCGCGAGCGCTCGCGCCGATCCCGGGAGGTAAGACGATGCTCTTCTTCGGCTGGGGCCTGGGCACGGTCGGCGGAGTCACGGGGCCGAACCTGACCGAGCGGCGCGATTTCGAAAATGCCCTGAGGGCCCTGGCCGCCGCGCGCACCAACATCTTCACTCTCGACGTGACCGACGCCGATTATCACTCGCTCGAGGTACACCTCCAGAACCTGTCGGACCTGACCGGCGGCACGTACCAGAAGACACACATCTTCCCCAACCTCGCCATGGACCGGGTGCGCCGCGCGATCTCCGGCCGCTACGTCCTCGTCTTCAAGTCTCCGCCGGGCCCGCGCGGCTATCACACCATCGAGGTCCGGCTAGCGGCCCGCAAGGGCGAAGTCAACGCCCGCCAGTACTACGAAGACTGAACCGGTGTTCGGTATTCGGTGTTCGGTGTTCGGTTCTTGATTCTCCTGCTCGTGCTCGATAGCAGAGTCCCTGTCGACGAGCGTGCCCTCGTGCCCTCCGTGCCGTAGGGGAGGGGCTTGCCCCCTCCCGACTCCGGCGGATACGCCGAGCCGGTGAGACGGGCACTGTCGTTCGATCGAACGTCACTGCCGACGAGCGTACTCTCGTGCCTTCGTCGATATGGCCTGTCGTGGAAATTCTCGGCGTGAACGAGAGGACGGCGGTCTCCACGTCGCGGCGGAACCAAGTGAGGCGGGCGGGCGCAAGGCCCGCCCCTAGGCACGGAGGGCGTGTCGTGGCGACCACCGGCGTGAACGAGACGACGGCGGTCTCGCACCAGAGGTTCCGATCCAGCTTATGGTCGGTAGAGCAGGCCTGCGTAGCCCCGGATCGAGTCGAAGCGGGGCTCGCGGCTTCGGATGCGGGCGATGCCGAGATAGAACGACAGAGGCGTCAAGACGTCGGCGGGAACCAGGCGCTCCAGGCGTCCTTCGATCCCTTCCAGGCGGACCCAGTCCGGCCTTTCGGAGCCGGGGCTCCAGGCCCGCATCCGCTCCGCGTACAACACCAGTGGAGAGCCCGACGACGGAGACAGCTCGGCCCGGTAGGCTTCGAATCGCTCACCCCTTTGAACCGCGGCGGGCAGGGCTGGGCTCTCGACCCGGTTACGGTCGAGGCCTGGCGGCAGGATCGAGGAGCCGGCGCCCCCGAGTGAGAAGACGTCAAAGCGGGTCGGCGATCCGCCGGTGTCTCCGGAGCGAGCCGAGAGGGAGAGGCTTGCCGCGGATGTGATCCCGGTTACTCGGACGGCACCGGCGCCCTGAGTCCAGGACGCGCCGTCCGTCGAACCGAAGGAGCCCGAAAGGTCGAAGTCGAGCGCCAAGCCGCTTCGTCCGCGCGTTCGCCGAAGGGCGATCCGACCGGCTCCCGATCCCAGAGCGCGATCGAACGTGCCGCCCGTCGAGGGGGCTCCGCCTTCGCGCGCGCTACGGCTGACAGGCTCGATCCGGGTCCAGCCGCCGCCGGCCTCCACGCGCACGGCGCCCCAGAAAAACGGCCGGCCCCAGGAAAGCGACGCAAATCCGCCGCGCCGCTCCTCGTCCAACTCGGGACGCGATACCAGACGCTGGCTGCCCGGCTTCTCGAGCGCCGAGAAGAGCTGCAGACGGATCTCGACGGGCAGGCCGCGCCAGGCCCCGGCGACGGACCCGCCTCGCGGCCCGGCGGCGTTTCCGGCCGCACCAAGCGCGGTCCAGCGCAGCCGGCCGACGACATCGGAGCCTTCGACACCCAGTTGATACGAGCTTCCATCCGGTCCGAGCGTGAAGCCCGAAGCCAGCCGAACGATCTGAGTCGAGAGGGCGCCGTAAGCTCGAGGCGGGGCGGGGGGCGAGAGGCGCAGCGGCGAAGGCGTTTCTCCGGCCGTCGGCGGAAGAACCCCCAGGACCGCGGGCCCGGTCGCAACGGGCGCGAAGGCCCCCGCGGGAAGCGAGAGGCGGCGCAGATCCACGCCCTGCCCCGTCAGCTCGAGGAAGAAAAGAGCCTTGCCGTCGGGCGTTGGAGCGGGAGAGAAGGCGCCGCCGGTGACCCTCGTCAGCGGCGACTCCGCGGACCCCGCCTCGGGTGAAAGAGAGACGAGGTTCCAGATTCCCGAAGCGTCGGTTGCGGCGTAGATCCGGGACGCGTCGGGACTCCAGGCGGGAGGGCCGACCGCGATCCCCGCGGTCTCGATCTCCCGCAGGACTCCTGGCTCCGTGATCACGGCGAGCCGCCAGCGCCCCGCGCGGTGGAGTACCGCCGCGACCTTTCGCCCGTCCGGCGAGACTCGCGGGTGCGTCCAGACGACGCGGGGATCGGCGCCCGGCAGCCCGGTGGACCAGGAGTGCGTCTGTCCGGTTGAGAGATCCACCCGGACGAGCTCCGTCGTGCCGTAGCGGCTGCGCACCCCGGCGGCCCAGGCGCCGTCCGGCGCGGGATCGGCGCTGACGATGTCGGCCAGCCGCGTGACGCGAGACACGCGCCCGGTCTCGACCTCCCAGAGAGAGAGATCCCATCGCATCACGCCTTCGGAATCGGGCGAGCGCCGCGAGAAGAGGATCCGCCGGCCGTCCGGCATCCAGCGCGGGTTCGCCGCCGAGAATCCGTTGGCCCGGGGCAGGCGCCATCTGGGCGCTCGCGCCCTCGGAGCGGGAGGCTTTTCCGGCACTTCGTTGACGTCCTCGAGGAGCTTCTCCTCGCGCCTGGCTCGGCGCTCCTCGGCGCGGCGCTCCTCCTTCGATTCCTCGACCGTCCAGACCGCCAGAAAGCTCTCGCCGCGCCTGGGGTCCCGGCGAACCAGGATCTTCGAGCCATCCGGGCTCACCTGCGCGGATACGGTGCCTCCCTCCAACCGTTGCCAGAGCTCCCCTTCGGCGAGGCCGGCCGCGGTCAGACGCTTTTCCTCCTCCAGCGCGGCGGCGGTCACCTCGGCGCGGAACCGGTCGTACAGGTCCCCCGGCGAACGCCCGAAGACTGCGCGGAAGGCGGTCCCGAAGTCTCCGCCGCGGCGCGAGGCCATGCGCTTCCAGAGCTTCACGAGCGAGCCCCTTCCCTCGCGGTCCTCGAGCCAACCCAGGTATGCCGATCCGACCAGGTACGCCATCGAGCCGCCGAGCCAGCCGGAGCTCGAAGAGAGCGCGCCGTAAGAAGGCAGCTTGCCCTCGATCGCGAACCGTCTCAGCACCATCGCGCGATAACTCGACCGCGGCCGGCCCGACCCTGTGAGCGCTCCCTCGACGACGGTTGCGTATCCTTCCGCGACCCAACGGGGCGAGTTGAGGAGGACGGGACCCACCGGGAGCGGGAGAAGTCGCTCCAGGAGTCTCGGCCTGTTGCGCGGCCGCGTCAGATGAGCGATGTGCGCCATCTCGTGTGTCAGCAGGAGCTCCATCCACTCGCCGTAGTCGCCGATGCCCGATTCCGCTTCCGGAGGAGAAGTCCAGAGGATGATCACGGGCCGATCCAGAAAAGGAAACGCCATCCCGTTCGCTTCCGCCGCCGGGTCTTCGACGAGGACGTCGATGGGCTTAGGGGGGCGATACCCCACGAAGTCCGTCACGCGCTCGTGGATCGCCTCGATCGCCGAGGCCGTGCGCGCCGCCCACGCCTCGAAGGGGGCCGGGAAATGGATCCGGAAGTGCAGGGTCTCGATCGTGCGCCACGGCGCGGAAGCCGGCTGCGCGGAGGCCACGCTCGCCAGGAGGAGCCCGAGGAGCGCCGGCAAGAGAAGATTCCGCACGCGCGGACAGGCTAGCAATAGAATGGCAGCTCTTTCGAGAAAAAAGGAGTCACGATGAAACGTTTACTTCTGGCAGGCCTCTGTCTAACCGCTCTGCTCTCGATTCCGGTCTTTGCCGCGGACTCGGGCGCCCAGGCACTCGACAACGCTTTCGTCAAAGGCGTCACGGCCGGAGACATCGAGGCCGTCGTCGCGCTGTACGCCGCCGACGCGATGCTCTATCCCCCCGGGGAGATGGCCGCGAAGGGACGCGACGCGATCCGCGCCGTCTGGGGAGGGTTCCTTTCCGCCAACAAGGTCACGGAGTGCAGACTCTACGAGACGGGTTACCGGACTTCCGGCGATACCTCGATCGGGTGGGGACGCTTCTCGATGACGTTCCAGCCGAAGGCGGGCGGCGCGCCTTCGACGCTCGAAGGCCGCTTCTCCGACGTGGCAGTGAAGAAGGCCGGAAAATGGCTCTACATCCTGGACCACGCCTCAGCGCCGCTGCCGCCTCCGCCCAAGTAACCGATACGAATGACCCGACTCGAAGGGAGCGGGAAAGTGGACCCGGAAGTGGCGCGTCTCAATCGTCCGCCAGGGCGCCGACGGCGACTGCGCCGGTCCGGCCGCCGCCAGCAGCCACAACCCTGTCGCGAGGAGGGCCTGCCGCCTCATCGCGGCCGAGGCTAAGCCTTCGTTCGAATTACACTGTCCACATTCCTTGCGGGGAAACCATGCGACGTCTTCGAAGAGGAACCCTCGCGCTCCTGCTCATCGCGGCTCCGGCCTTCGCCGGAGATCCCAAGACCTGCCTCGACCTGAGCGCCCGAATGGACAATGACGTCAGCAGCCCTTCCGGAATCCGCGTGATCGTCTCCGGTCGAAACCGTTGCACGGAGGATCTGGACGGCTCCGAAGCCCGGTTCAAGGTGATCGCCGTCGGAGCGGGCGGCGCCTCCATCGCGACGCAGTCCGGCCGGTTCGGAGGGACGGTCGCCGCGCACGGCCACGTCGAGACGTTGGTCTTCGTGTCGTGCGATCCGGAGCGAGTCCGGTCTGTCCGGGTCGAAGGGCGTTAGTCGGCTCCGGAACAGCCGCGAAGCGGCTCAAGAAGGGACGCCGGGGCGACCCTTTCAGGCCGGACGAAGGCCGAGGCCCGGAGCGCCGCTCGTTCGCAGGAGCCCGGCCTCGAGGAGGAACCCTCCCCCCGTGACGTCTCGGGCCAGGTCGAGGGAGCCGTCGAGGTCGAGGTACCGAGTGGCCGGGCAGGAAAGAGCCGCGTGGAGCGCCGCGGCGATCGAGACGACGCTCTCGTCGTTGCAGCCCCAGAGCACCTCGATTCGCGACCGCCCGGCCAGGGCCGCGATGCGGCGCGCCGGAGCGATCCCTCCGCACTTCATCAACTTGACGTTGAAGACGCCGCAGGCTCGAGGCGGCTCCGCGAGCACACTCGCATCGCGCTCGTCGAGAAGGGACTCGTCGGCCGCGACGTGGTCCCGGATCGCTTTGGGCAGGCCGCGCATCTGCTCGACGGCGCCGGCCTTCATGGGCTGCTCGAGAAACTCGAGGCCGAGGCTCGAGGTCGCCCGCGAAAACCAGAGAGTCTGCTCGAACGAATAGCCCTGGTTCGCGTCTACCCGGATGCCGACGCTCTCTCCCACGCGCTCGCGAAGCCGGGAGAGCCGTTCGACGTCCTCCTCGAGCGAGAGGCCGATCTTGACCTTCAGGATCCGGAAGCCGCGCGAGAGATACTCCGCAGCTTCCGCCAGGGTGTCCGCGAGCGGCTTGATGCCGATGGTAATCGACGTCGGCAGCGCGGCGTGAGCCCGGCCCAGCATCTCGACGAGCGGGACTCCGCGCTCCTGCGCCGCCAGATCGTGCAGCGCCATGTCCACTGCGGCGCGCGCCGCCGGTGTCCCGGGCAGCCGCCGCTCCGCCTCCCGACAGAGGTCCTCGACGTCGCGGGGCTCGCGTCCGAGGAGCCAGGCGAGCCGGTCCTCGGCGAGCGCCTCGCGGCAGGACTCCAATGTCTCCCCGGTTACGCGGGGCTCGGGGGAGGAAGCGCCGTGGCCGATGAGACCTCCCTCGGTCTCGAGGCGCAGGATGACGTTTTTGACGGCATCGATGCGGCGAAAGGCGATTGTGTAGGGGCGCGTCAGGCCGAGAGACTCGACACGGCTCGACGCCCGGACGATCGTCACCGGGCTCGCTCGTCGAGGCAGGTCCGGAGCGCGGGAAGGAGAGAGTCCACGCCTTCCTCCAACGGGAGCGCGACAGGAATCCGGAGTCTTCCCTGGAGGTCGCGCGCGGCGGCCCTCAGCTCTGCCTGCGCCAGGCCCTCACCGTTCAAAGCCAGGGCGAGCGTTCGGGCTCCGAGGAGACGGATCAGCTCGATCTCCTCTTCGATCGACGGAACGCGATAGCCTTCTTCTTCGAGTCCCTCGAAGAAGATGCGGCCGGGCGCATGCTGGAGAACGACACCTCGCGCGCCACCCGAGAGGATCAGCTCCGAGCCGCAGGGTCCCGACGGGTTGCGCAGCGACGATTGTCCTTCCAGGAAGATCACATCCGGAGCGAGCTCGCGCGCGCAGGACAGGATCGCGTGCTCGAGCTCTCCGCTGACGAAGTCGTTCGGCAAAGCGTCGAGCAGGATGCCGAACGGCGCGCCCTGCAACCACCCGGTCTGCCCCGTCGAGATCCATTCCGCAGCGAGGCCGGCGCGCCGGCACGACTCGACCAGGAGACGCGTGGTCGTGCGCTTGCCGAGCGCACAGTCGGTCCCCAGCACCGCGATCCGTGGCGTGTCGAGCCGGCGGATCTCCCCTGTCCAGAAGTGCAGCTCGCCGGTCGGCTTCCCCTTCCGGACGTCGATGATCGTCCGCCCATTTCTCCGCGCCATGGCGGCGAGCTCCACGTCGTCGGAAACGAATTCGTGCAGGCCGTTGACGACGGAGAGCCCTCTCTCGAGCGCCTCCGCCAGCGACGCTCGAAGCTCGGGCGTCAGGCGCCCTCCCGAGGTCGCGATCCCGACGATCGCGTAATCGGGCTTCGACGCCAGCCGCTCGAGCGCTTCTTCGAGCGAGGCGAAAATCGGGATGCTGCGGAAGACCCCGTCCAGGACCTCCCCCGCATCCCGACCGGCCGTCGGCGGATCCACCACCCCCAGAATCTCGTAGCGGTCGCCGCCGCGCACAAGACCGTGAGCGGTCTTCCCGTTGATCGTCCGGTAGTACCCGTTGCAGACCACGATGGCCGTGCCGTCCACGCCGCGCATTATCCGCGCACCGAAGCAAGACCTCATGATCGACGGGTCGCCTCGGCGTCCCGGAGCCGGCGCCACGTCCCGGAGGAGGCCCGGAAGAAAGTTCCCCGAGCTCTTGACGGACGGCGAGCAGACGAGATATAGAGGGCGTGATGAGTTCGAGCTTCGGCGGCTTCCGCGGCGGCATGGGGATGTGCTGTTGTCCGTCCCGTTGCGGGAAAGGAGCATCCGGAGCCTGATCGTCCGATAAAAAAGAGTTCCGAAGCTTTTCAGACCCGCAACGGCGCAGCCGGAGCGGGTCTTTTGTTTTCCCGTCTTCGGCGGCGCCGGGAAGGTCAGGAGGAAACGATGGCCTCTCCCCGACCGATCGCGATCTTCTACGAGCATCCGCATTGGTTCGAGCCGCTCTTCGCCGAGCTTTCCCGGCGCGAGATTCCCCACGTCAAGATCGACGCCGCGCGGCACGGCTTCGACCCGGCATGCGTGGACGACGAGTTTTCGCTGGTCTTCAACCGGATGAGCCCCTCGGCCTGGAAGCGAGGGCTCGGCGAGGCGATCCTCTTCACGCGGGATTACCTGGGGCATCTGGAGGGCCGCGGTGTCCCGGTCTTCAACGGCACCCGCGCCTTCGCACTCGAGACGAGCAAGGCGCTTCAGGCTTCGTTGCTGGAGGGGCTGCGGCTTCCCGTGCCGCGCACGCGCGTCGTCAACCACCCTTCGCTCCTCCCGCGGGCGGCGCGCGATCTCCACTTCCCCCTGGTCGTCAAACCGAACGTCGGCGGCAGCGGCGCCGGCATCGTGCGCTTCGACGGGTTTCTCGAGCTCGTCTCCGGCCTCGACTCGGGCCGAGTCAGCGGGGGGCTCGACGGAACACTTCTGCTGCAGGAGTACCACCCGCCGCGCGGCTCCTCGATCGTCCGCGTCGAAACGCTCGAAGGGCGTTATCTCTACGGAATCCGCATCCACCTGGCCGAAGGGGCCGGTTTCGACCTCTGCCCGGCCGATGTCTGCAAGACGGTGGATGGCGAGGACCTCCGGAGCGCCGCCTGCCCCGCCGGGGCCGCCAAGGACGGCCTGACCGTCGAGGCCTACGAGCCGGCGCTCGAGGTGATCCGCCAGGTCGAGCGGATCGCCCGGGCGGCCGACCTCGACGTCGGAGGGATCGAGTATCTCGAGAGCGCCCGCGACGGACGCCTCTACTTCTACGACATCAACGCCCTCTCCAACTTCGTCGCCGATCCCGTCCGCGTCGTCGGCTTCGACCCGACAGCGCGTCTCGTGGACGCGCTCGTCGCCCGCGCCGGACTCGAAGAGGCGGAGGAGCCGGCCGCCGCGGCCGGTGGGAGGCGGCCATGACACTGCGTTTTGGCTACTGGCTTCCCGTGTTCGGCGGGTGGCTTCGCAACGTCGAGGACGAAGGCATGGCCGCGACATGGGAATACGTGCGGGATCTCGCCGTCCGGAGCGAGCGGATCGGCTTCGACCTGACGCTCGTGGCCGAGTTGAACTTGAACGACATCAAGGGCCCGGAGGCGCCGGCCCTCGACGCATGGACAACGGCGGCCGCCCTGGCTGCCGTCACGCATCGCCTCGAGCTCATGGTTGCGGTTCGGCCGACGTTCCATCACCCGGCTCTCTTCGCCAAGCAGGCGGCCAACATCGACCGAGTCAGCGGCGGCCGCCTGTCGTTGAATGTCGTGTCCTCCTGGTGGAAGGACGAGTCTGCGCAGCATGGTCTCCCCTTCGATGAGCACGATCTCCGCTACGAGCGGACCCGGGAATGGCTGACCGTCGTCAAGGGGATGTGGACGCAGCCGCGCTTTTCGCACACCGGGCGCCTGTACCGGATTGAGGACGCGATCCTCGAGCCCAAGCCGATCCGCGCTCCCTGGCCGGCGATCTACGCCGGGGGCGAGTCGGAAGCCGGCAAGGACCTGATCGCGCGTGAGTGCGACGCCTACGTCATGCACGGGGACCCTCCCGAAACAATCGCCAGAAAGATCGCCGGCATGAAGGAGCGCCGCGAGAGACTGGCGCCGAAGGCCCCGCCGCTTCTCTTCGGCGTCTCGGGCTTCGTCGTGTGCCGGAAGACCGAGGAAGCGGCGAGTCGCGAGGTCGCGCGCATTACGAATGTCCGCGCCAGCGCGCGGGGCTACTCCAATTACGAGCAATGGCTGGCGGGCACGAAGCTCGAGCAGCGCGTGAGCCTCGAAGACTATTCCGTCTCCAATCGCGGGCTCCGATCGGGCCTCGTCGGGACCCCGG
>JBKPBH010000065.1:0-6881 GCA_046726795.1 Acidobacteriota bacterium | reverse complement strand
GTCCGAATGTCGTTCAAGGACATGCTCGAAGGACAGGCCAGAGAGATCGGCGAGAAGGCCAAAGCCCTTGTCGCCGAAAAGGGAAAGGAAATCGTCGAGCAGGCGAAGGGAAATCTCTCCGAGCAAGTCGAAACGCTCGAGAAGGGACTCTCCGACAAGGTCTCCTCGGCGATCGAGGAGCAGAAGGGCAAGCTGACAGACAAGCTGGGCGACGTCCTGAAGAGGGGTTCGTAGTCTTTCGAGAAGGAGGTGATTCGATGCGACAGCTTCGAAACAGAGGATTGGCTCTGCTGTTGGCCGCGGCCTGCCTGCTCTGGGCGCCTGAGCTTGCGGCGGCGAAGAAAAAGGCGGAGAAGGTCGACTTGAACAACGCGTCTCAGCAGGAGCTCGAGGCCCTGCCGGGAGTGGGCGCGGCCACGGCCAAGAAGATCATCGCGGGACGGCCCTACAAGTCCGTGTCCGACCTGGAGAAGGCGGGGGTCTCGGAGAAGACGATCGGCGCGATCAAGCCCCTGGTCACGGTGGGCAAGGCTCCCAAGGCGGAGGGAGCGAAGCCCGCGGCGGCAGCTGCGGCGATGGAAAAACAGTCGCCGGCAAAGGAAGCCAGGGAATCCAGAAAGGAGGAAAAGTCGGCGCAGCGGGCTTCGGCGGGTCCGATCGACCTGAATACCGCGTCGCAAAAGGAGCTGGAAACCCTGCCGGGAGTGGGCGCGGCAACGGCCAGGAAGATCGTCGCCGGACGGCCCTACTCGTCGGTGGCCGACCTTTCCCGGGCCGGCGTTCCGGCTCGCACGATCGAGAAGATCAGGCCGCTGGTCGCGGTCAGCGGCAAGCCCTCCGGGGTGGCGGCCTCGGCCTCCTCCGCGTCGGCGCCTGCCCCGGCGGCAGCCCCCGCTCCGACGGCGCGCAAGTCGGGCGCTCCGGCCGCGGTCGTTTCGGGCGCGGAGCCGGCGCAGCCGCCTCCCGCCAGGGGAATGGTGTGGGTGAACACGGAGACGAAAGTCTTCCATCGGGAAGGGGATCGCTGGTACGGAAAGACGAAGCATGGAAAGTACATGACTGAGGCGGACGCGATTGCCGCCGGCTACCGGGAGTCCAGGGAGAAAACGAAGGCGAAATAAGAGAGAAAGAACGGAGGAACAAACGTGCAAAACAAGACGAGAGCCCTGATCGGGGTGCTGGCGCTGGTGGGCCTGCTGGCGTCCGCGAGACTCACGGCGGCCACCAAGACGTACCAGGTCACCGGCCCGGTGCTCGAGGTGTCCGACACGATGATTGCCGTTCAGAAGGGAAAGGACCGCTGGGAAATCGCCCGAGACGCCTCTACGAAGATCACCGGCGATCTGAAGGTCGGTGAGAAGGTCACCATCGAATACCGGATGATCGCGACGTCGGTCGAAGTGAAGGCCGGAAAAGCGATGGCCCCGAAAAAGAAAATGTAGAGGCCGGGGCCCATCGGTCTCCTCTCTCGGTCGTGCGCGCCCTCAACAGACTCGCCTGGACGCGCTCGGAAAGCCCACCCGGAGCGTAGACTCGCGAACGCGTGATCCCTATCGAAGACATTCGCTCCGGCGCGGCAAGGATCGCGGGGAAGGTCCATCGCACGCCGCTCCTTTCGGCGTCGCAACTGGGCGAGCGCGCGGGCGTGCGGCTGTATCTGAAATGCGAGAGCTTCCAGAAGACCGGCTCCTTCAAGCCGCGCGGGGCCTTGAACAAGGTGATGTCCCTCTCGGATGCCGAGAAGGCGCGGGGCCTCGTCACCGTCTCCGCGGGCAACCACGCGCAGGCGGTGGCCTGGGCCGCGCGGATGGCCGGCGCGGCCTGCGCGGTCGTGATGCCGTCGAGCGCGCCGCGCTCGAAGATGGACGCGGTTCGAGGATACGGCGCCGAGGTCATCGAGCACGATGACCGCGCCACGCTCTTCGACCGCTTGAACGAAGTTCGCGAGGCGCGGGACCTGACCTTCGTCCATCCGTTCGACGATCCCGTGGTCCTGGCCGGAGCCGGCACGGCGGGACTCGAGATCATGGAAGACCTGCCCGAGGCCGACGTCGTCGTCGTTCCGGTCGGCGGAGGGGGATTGCTGGGAGGCGTCGCGTCGGCGGTCAAGCAGCTTCGCCCCGTCGCGCGGGTCGTGGCGGTCGAGCTCGCCGAAGGCCCGGGTCTCGCTCCGGCGCTGGCCGCGGGAAAACCTGTGCCGGTTCCGCGCCCGGCCGACACCCTCGCCGACGGCATGACGCCGCCCTTCGTCGGCGCGCTGCCTCTGGAGATCGCGCGCCAGGCGGTGGATCAGGTCGTGTCGGTGACCGAAAAGGAGATCATCGAATCCATGAGGCTCCTGATGACGCGGAGCAAGCTCTACGTCGAAGCCTCCGGCGCGGCCGCGACCGCGGCTCTTCTCGCCGGCAAGTTCGCGGCGCCGCGGGGGGCGCTCGTCGTGACGCTCGTCTCGGGGGGCAACGTGGACCTGGAGCGCGTCGCTTCCGTCTTCCGAGGCGGCCCGTGAGGACCGGACTCGACGAGGAGGCCGTCGCGGCCGCGAACCTCGCCTTCTATCGCGCGCTCGAGGCGCGCAGTCTCTCGGCGATGGACATCGTCTGGCTTCACGACGAGTCTGCGAGCTGCATCCACCCCGGATGGCACCGTCTGGACGGCTGGTCCGAGATCCGGCGGTCGTGGGAGAACATCTTCGCCAACTCTCGCCCCTGGTCGGTGGCTTGCCAGGATGCCCGCGTCCGCGTGTCGGGTGATGTCGCGTGGGTCACCTGCGTCGAGCTGCTGGCTCCGTTCGGCGCCGAAGCGGGCGACGGAGCGGCCCGGATGCAGGCGACGAACATCTTCGCGCGACGCGAGGGGCAGTGGCGGCTCCTGCACCACCACGCCTCTCCGACCTCGTCCGACGTCGAAGAGGAGGATCAGCCGGTCAACTAGGAAAGTGCGATCTGCGATCGGGTGATCTGCGATTGACCAGAGCTTTCAATCACCGGATCACCCGATCACCCGATCTATTGGGGAAGGGCGGACTGGTAGAACGCGGCGACGTCGTTGGTCATCTTCACGAGCGACGGTTTGTGGATGTAGACCATGTGGCCCGACTCGTAGTGCTCCAGGCGGATGTTCTTGTAGAGCGAGGGGTCGAGACCCAGGTGGTTGAACGTGTACTCGGCCGCGAAGTAGGGGGTCGCAAAGTCGTAGTAGCCGGCTGCCACGAAGACCTTCAGGTCCCGGTTCTGTGAGATCGCCCCGCGCAGCGTGTCGGCGACGTTGACGTAGCGATTCTGTGCCGTCCCGTAGTTCCAGGGACGTACGCGGCCCGTCAGGATCTCGTACGGCAGATCGTTCTCGTATTTCAATTCCGTGCGCACGTAGTCGTTGATCATCGCCGTGTAGGTTCCGTAGATCGCGGCGTAGCTCGGGTCGAAGTCGAAGCGCTCTCCGGCCGCGTCACGGTCGATCCCCTGGAAGCGACTGTCCAGGCGCCCGACGGTCCGCCTCTCGTCACGCAAGAGCTCCTTCGTGAACCGGAAGAGCGGCACGCGCAGGTCGTTGGACTCGATGAACTTCTCGGAGAGCCCGGTCAGCCGCGCCAGCTTCTTGATGATCGCCTGCCGCTCGGCGGCGGGCAGCTCCGAGCCGCGGGTCAGGGCGAGGTTGTATTCGTTGACGGCGAACTTCTCGGATTCGGCCACGGCCCTGGCCAGCGGTCCGGACTGGAGGTCGGCCGGCAGGCGCTTGTGGTACCAGGCGGTGGACGTGTAGCTCGGCAGGAAGAGGACATACGGCAGATCGTTGCCGATGTTGAAGTCGGTCGTCTGGAAACTCAGGATCGAGGAAATGAGCACGATCCCGTTCAAGTACATCCCGTAGCGGTCCTGAAGGTAGCCCGAGAGGCCGGCGGCCCGGGTCGTACCGTAGCTCTCGCCCGCGAGAAACTTGGGAGAAGCCCACCGCGCGTAGCGCGTGGCGTAGAGACGGATGAACTCGCCGACCGACTCGATGTCCTCCTGCACGCCGTGGAACTGCTCCGGCTTCTCTCCCGGGGCCGGGCGGCTGTACCCCGTCGTGACGGGATCGATGAAGACCAGGTCCGTAAACGCGAGCCAGGAGTAGTCGTTGTCCACCAGCCGGTAGGGCGGAGGCAACGGCTGGCCGTCATCGCCCATCACGACGCGCTTGGGACCGATGGCTCCGAGGTGAAGCCAGACCGAGGAGGAGCCCGGGCCGCCGTTGAACGTGAAGGTGATCGGCCGCCGTCCGCCCGCGCCATCCTTCGTATAGGCCATGAAAAAGATGTTCGCCTTGAGCTTGCCCGCCTCGTCTTTCATGGGCATGTATCCGGCGGTCGCCGTGTACCGGATCGAGGTCCCGGCGACGCGGATCTCGTGGTGCGTGACGGAGGGCTTCTCCTCCTTGGGAGGTTTGTCCTCGGCCTTCTTCTCCTTGTCGGCGCCCTTGTCCTCCGCCGGCGCGGAGGCTACCGGAGTTCTCTCCCGCTCTTGCGCGCCAAGCGCCGAGGCAAGGACGAGAACCGCCGTGAACGCGCACAGCCGCTGGAGCCAGCGTCTCCATCGCATCAGGAATCTCCTCGTTGAAACGAGTCGAGATTATATTCGGCGGATATACTCGACCTGTTTTCGCTCCATGTCGAAACTGACCTGCCTCGAGGCGCGCCGCGAAGAAAGGCCGGATTCGACGGCGATCTCCCGCCGGTCGCTCTTCTCCGGCTTCGCGGGAATGGCTGCGGCCGGCCTTCTGGCGCAGGCCCCGTCGAAGACGCCGAGCCCCGCGCCGTCGCGAAAGGGGAGAGGTCCTCGCGTCGTCGTCGTCGGCGCGGGAGCCTTCGGCGGCTGGACCGCGCTGTCGCTCCTGCGGAGCGGCGCCCGAGTCACGCTCGTGGACGCCTGGGGCCCGGGTAACTCCCGCGCGTCGTCGGGCGGCGAGACGCGGGTCATCCGCGGCGTCTACGGGTCAGACCGGATCTACACGAAAATGGCCGCGCGCGCCTTCCAGCTCTGGAAGGAGAACGAGGAGCGCTGGAATCGCAAGCTCTACAGGCGCACCGGCGCCCTCTGGATGCTCGCAGACGAGGGCCGGTACGTCCGCGACGCGATGCCGATCCTGCGCGACTTCGGCTTCGCCTACGAAGAGCTCACCGTCGCCGACGCAGCCAGGCGGTTCCCACAGGTCTCGTTCGAAGGGTTGCGGTGGGCCTTCCTCGAAAAGAACGCGGGGTATCTCCTCGCGAGGCAGTCCTGCGCGCTGGTCGTCGAAGGATTCCTTGCCGAGGGAGGGGAATACCGGCAGGCGCAGGCGGCTCCGGCCGCGATCGCGAGCGGCACGCTTTCGGGCGTCACTCTGAGCGACGGGTCATCGCTCGCCGCCGACGCGTACGTCTTCGCCTGCGGCCCGTGGCTTTCACGCGTCTTCGGGAAGGCCCTGGGCACATGGATCCAGCCCACCCGGCAGGACGTCTTCTTCTTCGGAACGCCCGCAGGCGACGGCCGCTTCTCGGAAGACCGGATGCCGGTCTGGGTGGAAGTCCCGCGTTTCTTCTACGGCATCCCGGGCAACGAACGGCGGGGCTTCAAGATCGCCGACGACGCGCGCGGGCCGCAGTTCGATCCGACGACGGGCGATCGCACCCCGAGCCCGGAACGCCTGCGGGACGCGCGGGAGTACATCGCGATGCGGTTCCCGCCGTTGAAGGACGCTCCTCTGGTCGAATCGCGCGTCTGCCAGTACGAGAACACGCCTGACCACCACTTCCTGGTGGACCGTCACCCCGAGGCGGGCAACATCTGGCTCATCGGCGGGGGCTCGGGGCACGGTTACAAACACGGCCCGGCGCTGGGGGAGCTCGCCGCCGCCAACGTGCTGGGCGAGAAGCCGCTCGAGCCCCTCTTCTCGTACGCGCGCTTGAAGAAGTTCCCGAAGTCGGAGAAGGCCTCGTGAAACGCGGAAGGGTGAGCAAGGGAATCCGGAATCGCGGATGGACCTGGATCGCGCCGCTCGGCCTTGCGGCGCTCGTCTTCGCCGCCGCGGCGACCGAGAAGCCCGCGGGGGGCTCGGCGCTCGTCCGGAAGGCCGCCGACGATTACTGGAAGTTCCTCGAGACCGAGAGCCTCGCGATCCGGGTCCGTGAGGGGCTCCCGGTGGACCGGATGCCGGACGTCTCGTTCGCCCACAGCCAGGCCAACGCGGCCTTCGGCGAGGCGCTCCTGGCGACTCTCGCGCCCGTGGCCGAGAACCAACTCGACCACGAGGACGCATTGACGCTGGCGGTCCTGCGCAAGGAAGCGCGGCAGCTCACGGAGGCGCCGGGACAGTACTGGCTGAACTTCCCGCTCACGCCATACATCTTCCGCAACTTCGGCGTGACCCAGGTCTTCACGTCGCATCAATTCAAAGGCAAGGGGGACGCGGACCATTACTTGTCGCTTCTGGCTCAATATGCCGACTTCCTCGGCGCGCTCCAGGCCCGGCTGGACGAGCAAGCGCGGCGTCAGATCGTCATGGCTCGGGAGGAGATCCCGCTGGCGGCGGGGGCCTTCGCCGCGGCCGCGAAGGAGAAGGAGGAGAGCCTTTTCTGGGTCAAGGCCGATCGGCTTTCCGCGCTGCCATCCGAGGACCGCGACGAGTTCCAGCAGCGTCTCGCTGAGGCAATCGCCTCGCGCGTCGTCCCGAAGGTCAGGGCCCTCATCGCCGACCTCCAAGGGGACTATGCCTCCCACGCGCCCGGCGCAGTCGGTCTCTCCCAGTACCCGGGGGGCAAGGCCTATTACCGCGCGCTCGTCCGTCGCTCGACAACCCTCGAGGTCACCCCGGAGGAGATCCACCAGACCGGGCTCGCGGGGATCGCGCGGTTGAACTCGGAACTCGAC
>JBKPBH010000064.1:0-5756 GCA_046726795.1 Acidobacteriota bacterium | reverse complement strand
CACCGATACGGCCGATGTGGCAGC
This sequence comes from Acidobacteriota bacterium, assembly GCA_046726795.1. Taxonomy (GTDB): domain Bacteria; phylum Acidobacteriota; class Thermoanaerobaculia; order UBA5066; family Gp7-AA6; genus JAWOLE01. The sequence goes on along the minus strand of JBKPBH010000064.1, from coordinate 5,732 downwards.
GACGGCGAAGCAATGTATCGAGCTCGCGCAGGCCGGCTCGGAGATCGTACGGGTCACCGTGAATGTGCCCGAGGCCGCGCAGGCTGTCCCGGAGATCAAGCGCCGGATGCTCGACGCGGGAGTCACGGCGCCCCTGATTGGCGACTTCCACTACAACGGGCACGTCCTCCTGTCCAAGTTTCCCGACTGCGCCGCGGCCCTGGACAAGTACAGGATCAACCCAGGCAACGTGGGCAAGGGCGCGCGGCGCGACGAGCAGTTCACGACGATCTGCCGGATCGCCCGGGACAACGACAAGCCGGTGCGAATCGGCGTCAACGGCGGCTCCTTGAACCAGGAGCTCGTCATGGCGAAGATGCAGGAGAACACCGACGAGGACCTCGGGAGGACGTCCGAGGAAATCATCAACGAGTGCATGATCCTCTCGGCGCTTCAGTCCACCGAGCTCGCGCTCCAGTCGGGGCTGCGCAACGACCAGATCATCATCTCCTGCAAGGTCTCGCGGCCGCTCGACCTGATCGCGGTCTACCGCGAGCTCGCGACGCGGACCGATCAGCCTCTTCACCTGGGCTTGACCGAGGCCGGCATGGGGATGAAAGGGCTCGTGTGGTCGTCCTCCGCGATGGGCGTGCTCTTGAACGAGGGAATCGGCGACACGATCCGCATTTCCCTGACTCCGCGCCCCGGAGGCGACCGCCGCGAGGAGGTCTACGCCGCCTGCGAGCTGCTCCAATCTTTGGGCATTCGATCCTTCGCGCCTTCCGTCACGGCCTGCCCGGGCTGCGGCCGCACGACCTCGACGACCTTCCAGGAGCTGGCCGAGCGCATCCAGGAGTACGTCCGAGACAAGATGCCCGAGTGGAAGAAGGAGTACGAAGGGATCGAGAACATGACGCTCGCGGTCATGGGTTGCGTCGTCAACGGCCCGGGCGAGTCGAAGGCCGCGTCGATCGGGATCTCGCTGCCCGGAACCGGCGAGGAGCCCCACTGCCCGGTGTACATCGACGGCCAGCACTTCACGACACTGAAGGGCACCTACGAGGAGCTGGCCCACGCCTTCCGCGCCCTCGTGGACGACTACATCGCGACGAAGTACGCGAAGCGCCAGCCAGTCCCCGCCGTCCCCGCCTAAAACCTTTCTCTCAAGGGCCTCTTGACCGCCATTCCGGGGGCCGCCTCAGACCCGGTCGGGCCGGAGGCTCAACGCGGGCTCACGAGGGCGGTCCAATTGAGGATCACGCGGATCGGCGACTCACGGACTCTGTCAACGGAAGTGGTCGCCAGGAACCGCGACCCGTCTCTGGCCACGTCGTAGTTCTCGATTTCCGGCTCGGCGCGGAAGAGCGGGACCGGAACGCCCGCCTCGAGATGCGATCCGAGCTGCACCGGGACGGCCATGAGGAAGCCGTCCGGGGTGACGAAGGAGAGCTCCTTCCCGTCGGGCCTCCAGCGCGGCCGCCTTCCGCCCGAAGGAGAGATCCGCCTCTTCTCCGCGGCGCCGTCGGTGAGGGCGGCATAGACTTCCGGCGCCCCCGACTCGTCCGACTCGTAGGCGATCCATCTCCCGTCGGGGGAGAATCGCGGACTCGTCTCGTTGAATCGCGTGGCAAGCCAGGGACGCGGCTTGCGCTCCCCCGCGAGCGGCAGCAGCCAGATGTCCCAGAGGGTGGTCTGATCCCAACTCAGATAGACGAGCCAGCGTCCGTCGCGCGACACGTCCTCCGGCTGCTGGATGCCGGGCAGTTCGAGAAGCGCCCGCTCGCTGCCCGGCGTCCCAGGCCTGATCTCATAGATGTCGGGAGGCCCCTTGCGGTCCGACCGGTAGAGGACTCTCGATCCATCCGCTGACCAGACCGGCATGACCTCGTCCGCCGCGTCGGAATGCAGCCGTGTCGAAACGCCAGACGAGATATCAAAGACCCAGACATCGGCGGTCCCGGTGCGGCGGTCCCCGATGTCCACGGCGACTCTCGTCCCATCGGGCGAGATCCGCAGGCCCTTCATGGCAGAGGGCTCGCCGAGCTGCCCGACTTCCTTTCCCTGCCGGTCGAGCCAGACGAGCCTCGAGGGACGCGCGGCGGTCTGATATGCGAGGACGCCTGTCTGGGATACCGAGAAGGCAGCGTGGCCGGGTCCGGCGTGGTAATGGACGTTCGGAGCGAGCAGACGGGGCTCTCCTTGCAGCAGCGCCTTGTGCTCATCGAATGGCTGCGCGAAGAGAGAGCCGTCGCGGACATAGATCAGATATCCGGGCGGGGCGTACTCGACCCGTGAATCCAAACGCCGCACCACGATGCGATCCTCCTTCGAGTCGAGCGCGCCCAGGTGCAGCTCGCGTATACCGAGGCCGGATCTCTGATTGACGAGGTAAAGGAACCGCCGGCCATCCGGAAGAAAGTACGGCCAGAGATGATTCGCCTCGAGGCGCGAAGGGTCGGGTGTAGCGCGAACGACTTCCCCTCCCGTATCCGCAACGCGATAGATCCCCGGCGGATCGAGACGGGAAAACAGAATCGTGCCATTTTGACTCCAAGCCCCGACGAAGGGGAACGGGGCCTCGCAAAGCTCTACCGGCGGTCCCCCCGTTGCAGGGATCTTCTTGAGTTTTCCATCCGCGAAAAACGCGATGAAACGGCTGTCGGGCGACCAGAAGTGAGCGGCGGCGTCGAGAGAGCCCTCGAGCTCCACGGCGTCCTCCGAATCGAACGCGCGGACGAAGATCCGCTTGCGTCCCTTCGAGAACGCTTCGATCGACAATCGTGTTCCGTCGGGTGAGACGGAAAACCCTCGGGAAGTCTCCACCTGCGGCGCGTAAATCGTACCGGGAGGGATCGGAACCGCGAATCGCATCGGGTGCGCGGGGGCTTCGCGGCGCGTGCGAAGAGTGGTCAGAATCCCGAGAGCCGCGACGAGGAGCAAGGCCGCGGCCGAGATCGCCAGCCCCAGCCGCCCTCGGCGGCGCGAGGGAACCACCGGCGAAACTTCCCCGGAGACTTCCGTGACATGGTCGCGCAGTCGCGCCAGATCGCGAGCGAGATCACGCGTGGACGCGTAACGCTCTTCCGGGTCCTTGGTGAGACAGCGCTCGATCGCCCAGCGCAGAGGGACCGGAGATTCCGGGGCGAGAGATCGCAGCGGCTCCGGCTCCTCCCGGATGATCGCCGTCAGGGTCTCGGCGGCGGTCCCTCGGGAGAAGGCCCGCTCGCCCGTGGCCATCTCATAGAGGATCGAGCCGAGGGAAAACTGATCGGAACGGTAGTCGACGGCGCGGCCGGTCGCCTGCTCCGGCGACATGTAACCGACGGTGCCGAGCACGAGCCCGGGTCGCGTCGGCTCCCCGGTCGTGGCCAGCTGCGAGATCTCGGAGCCCGGAGTCTCCACGAGCTTGGCGAGGCCGAAGTCGAGGATCTTGACGAACCCCTCCCTCGTGACCATCAGGTTCTCCGGCTTCAGGTCGCGGTGGACGATCCCCGCTTCATGCGCTCGCGCAAGCCCCTCGGCGATCTGGACGGACAAGGCGAGGAAGCGCCTCGTGGAGAGCGGTCCCTCGGTGATGAGCTCGCGGAGGGTCCGTCCCTGGACGAGCTCCATCGCGATGTACGAAACCGAGTCGGCCCGCCCGACCTCGTAGATCGTGACGATGTTGGGATGGTTGAGCGCGGAGGCGGCCCGGGCCTCCTGGTCGAAACGCGACAGCCGATCGCGGTCCGAGGCGAGGGTCTCGGGCAGGACCTTGATCGCGACTTCTCTGCCGAGCCGGAGGTCCCGCGCCCGGTACACCTCTCCCATCCCGCCCGCGCCGAGGGGGGCCACGACCTCGTAGGGACCGAGCCGCGTTCCCGCGCCGATCACAAGTCACCGATCACAGATCACCGATCGCCTCACCGTCCTCCTCTTCCGGCGCCGGAGGCTCGACGGGCGCTTCCGGCTCGACGACGGTCATGAGCTGGATATAGCCCTTGGCCCGCATCGCCTCGTTGAAGGCGGGCACGGCCGTGGCGTAGAGCTCGTCGAACCGCCCGCGCGCCTCCTCCAGGGTCTTCGAGAGCAGGTCGTACACCTCGAGCTCCGGCTGGGTCGGCGGGAAGTCCGCGTTGCCCGAGACGTCGGCCGCGCCGGATCCGACCTCGGCCTGCAGCCAGAGGAGCTTTAAGTACAGCTCGAGCGGACCGCGGAAGGACTTCTGGTCCGCCTCGGCGAGCGTGGGTTGAAGAAGACGGTCTTCGACGGCGCGGAATTTCTTCTCAAGGTCCTCGGCCGCATCCGAATCGGCGGCGGAGGCCTTCGCCGCCGCGAGCATCTTCTTGAAATCCTCGATCTGCTTACGCGACCACTCGAGCTGGTTGATCATCCGGGCGACGGCGTTGGTGTCGCGGTAGATGGCGACCGAGAGCTTCGTCGCGGCCTGGACGTCCGCCTCGCTCCCCGCGGAATTCGGGTCCTTCTGGACGACGAGCTGTCGGGAAGTCTCCTTGCCTTCGACTCTGAGCTTGACCGTGTAGGTGCCGGGCGCGACGAGAGGGCCGCTCCGGATCGCGTTGATGCCGTAGTAGAAGACGCCGCGGTTGTCCTTGCCGCGGAAGCGCTTTTCCTCCCAGACGTGCGGGTTGCCCGAAGGCGTCGTGCGGAGCCGGACGGGCTGCGTGGGCTCGTAGCGCAGGTCCCACGAGATCCGGTTCAATCCCTTCGTATTCGTCCCCCGGAGCGTGCGGATCTTCTCGCCCGAGGCGTCGAAGATCGTAATCTCGATCGGGCTCTTCTTCGGCTTCTCCTGGTCGTCTGTCGCGGCGCTCTCCTCCCCCTTCTCCTGACCCGGCTTGACCGGCTCCTTGAGCCAGTAGTTCAGGGTCGCCCCGTACGGCGGATTCTGGCCCGCCGATGTTCCCACCGGCGCGAGCGCCGCCTGAGAGACCGACCGAAAACGATAAGCCGGCCGCGGCTCAAAAAGATGCACAGACTCCGCGCGAATGGCATCGGTCCACTGTTCGAGAGGCGTCACGTCGTCTAGGACGTAGATCCCGCGGCCGTAAGTCCCGACGACGAGGTCATGGAAGGTCAGCTGCAGCGTCAGCCAGTAGACGGGGGCGTGGGGGAGCTTCGCCTGGAGCGGCACCCAGCGGCCACCGTCGTCGAAGGAGACGTAGAGGCCGTTCTCGGTGCCGGCGTAGAGGAGCCCCCGGCGGAAGGGATCCTCGCGCACGACGTGCGCGTAGGAGAGGGGACTCTTCGGGATGTTCGAAGCGATGGGCTTCCAGGTCTTCCCGTAGTCGGACGTCTTGAAGAGGAAGGGGTCGCGGTTGTCCACCTGATGGAGGTCCACGGCGATGTAACAAACGCCGTTCTCGTGCGGCGAGGGGTCCACGCTGGCGACCGTTCCCTTCGGAGGAAGTCCCGGAAGGCGCGGCGTGGCGTTCGCCCAGTGCCCACCGTCGTCGCGCGTCACCGACACGACGCCGTCGTTGGTACCGGCCCAGATCACTCCTTTTTCCCGCGGCGACTCGGCGATCGAATACACGACGCCCGCGTATTCGACTGAGAGGTTGTCGACCGTCAGCCCCCCGGAGTCCCCCATCATGCTCTTGTCGTTGGTGGTCAGGTCGGGGGAAATCGTCCGCCAGGTCTGCCCTCCATCGGAGGTCGCGTGGACGTATTGGCTCCCGACGTACACGGTCTTGTGGTCGTGCGGCGAGACGGCGATGGGGAAGGTCCAGTTCATCCGGAGCTTGATCTGG
>JBKPBH010000063.1:0-3705 GCA_046726795.1 Acidobacteriota bacterium | reverse complement strand
GCAAGCGGCCGCTCGAGCTCGTCCAGCCATGCCATCAACTCAGCGAGCACGGCGTCCCCCGCGGGAGAGGGAAGGGAGAGGACGCGGCCGGGAGAGAGCCGGGCGCCGCGGGTGCGGCGGACGAAGTCCAAGAGACGGTCGGGGTCCACGGCGGCGTCCTCCGCGAAGCGCAGGTGGACCTGGCCGGCCTGGCGCGTGATCGCAGTCACATGGAGGCGCTCGGCGCGGGCGCGCAGGCGGGAGTAGGCGACGAGACGCTTGACCGGCTCGGGGGGCTCGCCGAAGCGGTCGGCGATTTCGCGGGCCGTCTCCTCCAGGGCCGCGTCGTCTCCCGCGCGCGCGATTTTCTTGTAGATCATCATGCGCCAGTTCTCGTCCGCCACGTAGTCGGGAGGGATCGCCAGATCGAGGCCGAGGGACAGCGTCACCGCGCGCTCGGGCAGCGCCTCCTCTCCACGCATCTCGCGCACCGTCTCCTCGAGCAGAGTCAGGTACGTCTCGAATCCCACCGAAGCGATGTGCCCTGACTGCTCGCCCCCAAGGATGTTGCCCGAGCCGCGGATCTCCAGGTCCTTGGCCGCAATGCGGAAGCCGGCCCCCAGATCGCAGAACTCCTGGATCGAGGCGAGCCGCCGCCGGGCGACCTCCGAGAGGGCCGCCGTCTCGTGGACGAGCAGATACGCCTGCGCGGGCTTGTCGCTTCGCCCCACGCGCCCCCGCAACTGATAGAGCTGAGCCAGGCCGTAGTTCTCGGCCCGGTCGATCAGGATCGTGTTGGCCGAGGGGATGTCCAGACCGTTCTCGATGATCGTCGTTGCGAGGAGCACCTCCGCGTCGCGGGAGAGAAAACGCATCATCGCTTTCTCGAGCTCCCCTTCCCGCATCGCGCCGTGCGCCACGGCGACACGCACCGACGGGATGAGCTCCTCGAGCTCGTCTTTCACGCGGCCGATCGATTCGATGCGGTTGTGCACGAAGAAGATCTGGCCGCCGCGGGCGAGCTCCGCCTCGACCGACTCACGGATGACCTCGGGACGGCGGGGTACGACTTGCGTCTCGATGGCCAGCCGGTCGCGCGGCGGCGTCTCGATGATCGAGAGGTCCCGCAGCCCGGAGAGCGAAAGATGGAGCGAGCGCGGGATCGGCGTCGCCGACATCGCCAGGACGTCGATCGAGGCTTTCCACTTCTTGAGTCTCTCTTTCTGCGCGACGCCGAACCGCTGCTCCTCGTCCACGATGAGCAACCCCAGGTCGCGGAAGGCGATGTCCTTGGCGAGCAGCCGGTGGGTGGCGATCAGGATGTCCACCGAGCCCTCCGCGACCTTCTCGACCACTCGTTTCTGCTCCGGGCGCGGCCTCAGGCGCGAGAGAAGCTCGATCGTCACCGGGAAGGCGGCGAAACGGCGGACGAAGGTCCGGTAGTGCTGGTCCGCGAGAATCGTCGTGGGAGCGAGAACCGCGACCTGTTTCCCGTCGAGCACCGCTTTGAAGGCCGCGCGCATCGCGACCTCGGTCTTGCCGTAGCCGACGTCGCCGCAGAGCAGCCGGTCCATGGGCTTCTCCGACTGCATGTCGCGCTTGACGTCCGCGATCGCCTGCGCCTGGTCGGGCGTCTCCTCGTACTCGAAGGCATCCTCGAATTCCTTCTGCCAGGGAGAGTCCTTCGAGAACGCGAAACCGGGGGCCAGCGTCCGGCGCGCGTAGAGCTTCAGGAGATCGTCGGTCATGTCGCGCATCGCCTTCTTGACCGATTCCTTGCGGCGAGCCCAGCCCGCGCCCCCGAGCTTGTCGAGGACCGGCGTGACTCCCTCGACTCCCGAATACTTCTGGACGAGATCGAAGCGCTCGACCGGCAGGAGCAGCGTCTTCTCCTCCGCGTAGCCGATCTCCATGAACTCGCGCTCCTCCCCCTCGACCGGAACGCGCTTCAACCCTTTGAAGACGCCGATGCCGTAGTCGCGGTGCACGACCGCGTCGCCGAGTTTCAAGTCGCGCAGGTCTGACAGGAAGGCTTCCGCGGGCCGGCGCCGCGAGACCGTGACCCGCTTCTCCTCACCGAAGATCTCGCTTTCGGAGTAGAGCGAGAGGCGCGGCTCCCGCAGGCGGAACCCTTCCGAGATCTCCGCGGGCATGGAGACGAGCGCACCGGACCGGCGCTCGGAGGAGACGTGGAGCGAGTACTCCAGCGCGAAGCGGCGGAGTTTCTCGGCTCCCCCCGTCGGACGCACCGCGACGAAGACCTCCTCGCCCTCTTCGAGCGCGCGCGCGAGCTCCGCCGCCGCCTCCGCCGTGCGCCCGCCATGCCCCGCGATCGCCTCGGCCCGAAGACGCAGGGCGCTCCCCTCGCCGGCCGAGAGTCCCAACCGGTCCAGCGTGAGCGCCCGGCGAGCCAGCGCATCCTGGATCCTCTCGTCGGAATGGGTCAGCTCTTCGGGCAGGAAGACGTCGCGGTCCGGATCGCGGTCGCCGGTCAGACGCTGCGAGAATTCTTCGATCTCCTCCTCGATCGCGGCGGGCTCCGTCGCGACGAGGAGCGCTCCGGCGGCATCGGCATAGTCGAGCCATCCCGCCGGCATCGGAGACACCGCGGGCGCGAAGACCGCACGTTCGGCTTCCGACGGCGGCCGGCCGATCCGTTCGGTCATCTGGTCGCGGGCCTCTTCGGATTCCTCCGCCGCCGCGAAAGGAGGGATGAGAACGCTCGCGAGACGCTCGCGCGAGCGCTGCGTGTCGGGATCGAAGAGGCGGATCGAAGCCACGCGATCTCCATCGAGCTCCACCCGGACCGGCAGCTCCCGATCGGGGGGGAATATGTCGAAGAGCCCTCCCCTCACGGCGAGGTCTCCGGTCTCGACCACCAGATCGGCGCGGCGGTAACCCACTCGAGTCAAACGCGCGACGAGACCCGGCAGCGAGATCTCGTCGCCTTGTGCGAGTGTCGCCGCGAGCCTGCCGAAGTCTTCGCGCGGAGGAAGCCGCGTGAAGAGCGCCCGGGCGGGAATCACGACGGCCTGGACCTGCCCCGTCTGCGCCAGCGCCGAAAGGAGCGCGAACTCATCGCGCCGCGCCTTGAGCGAGCTTGGGATCCTCTGGTAGGGCGTCAAGGTCGGCGCCGGCGCGTGGAAGATCCGGGTCAGCCCCGCGGCCCCGAGGTCGCCGATGAGCCGCTCGGCTTCCCTCTCATCGGGCACGACGACCGCGAGCGCGCGGCCCAGATCCTCCGCGAGCGCGGCGAGCAGAAGCCCGGGCAGCGCGCCGACCCCTCCGGACACGACCGGACGGTCTTCTCCTTCCCGGACCCGCCGGAGCAGGTCGGCGTAAAGAGGAAGGCCTCGAACGAGATCCGTGAAGAGACTCATCTCATGGCACCGAGTCATCCTAAGGCGCAACAGCGATCAATCATTCCGCGGGCTTTCCCCCCTTGAACACTGGGCGGGCGGGGAACACCGACAAGAGGCCTGCGGTCACGCCCCGTGCCGTAGGGGCGGCCCTTGTGGCCGCCGACTATCGGCCGGCGGCGTTCGCTTCGCGAACGGCGGCCGAGAGTTTACAACGCGCGGGCCTTGTCGCGGGCCGGGGGAGCGCGAGGGGTATCCCCTCGCCTCTTTTCAGCGCCGGCCGCGACCAAAGGTCGCGCGGAGCGAAGCGACCGGCTGGCAGAGCCCCGCCCCTACGGCGCGAGGAGTACCCGGGATCTGAGAGCGC
>JBKPBH010000062.1:0-3416 GCA_046726795.1 Acidobacteriota bacterium | reverse complement strand
ACGACGATCTCCCGCGTTTCGACGAGCCTCGTCCAGCGGTAGCCGTGGGGGATCTCATCCGACGAGGCGCTGCGCACCTCTCCCGAGCGGGAGACCAGGCGAGCGCCGGCCAGGACGTCGAAGATCTCCCCGCCGTAGGCGCCCGCGTTGATCCGGACGGCGGCGCCGAGAGAGGAGGGGATCCCGGAGATCGCCTCGATGCCTGACAGCCCCGCCCTCGCCGCGGCCGCGCACACCGCGCCCAGGCCCGCGCCGCCTCCGGCGGTCAACCGGTCGCCTTCGATCGAGGTCCGCAGAAAGTCTCCTTCCAGACGGACCACGAGTCCGGGGAACCCCTCATCGGAGACGAGGATGTTCGATCCCATCCCGAGGAGCGCGACGGGCGTACCGCTATCCGCCGCGGCCGCAAGCGAGCGGGCGAGCCCCGCTTCGGTCCGGACCCGGCCGAGCCAGCGCGCCGGACCCCCGATCTTCCACGTCGTGCGAGGGCCGAGCGGCGCATCGGGAAAGAGACTTCCCTCCTCCGGCGACAGCTCGAGCTTCACGGCCACCAGCCCAGAACCGCGGCGCTCGCGGCGAGGCACCCCGCGGCCAGACACCCCGCCGCCACGTCGTCCAGGACGATCCCCCATCCCCCGGGCAGATCCTGGAGGCGGCGGATCCCCGCCGGCTTCCAGACGTCGAAGAGACGGAAGAGCAGGAAGGAGGCGATCCAGGCGCCAGCCTCCGCCCGTAGTGTCGGATACCGGAAGAGCGGCACCGCCGCCGAGGCGAAGAGTTGCCCGGCGACTTCGTCGATCACGATGCATCCCGGGTCTTTCGCCTGGAGCAGGCGCGCCGTGCGCCCGGAGACGGGAACGCCCGCCAGGCCGACGAGGAGCCCGGACATCAAGAGTCCGGCCGCCGCGGCGAAACTGGGAGCCGTCGTCGTCAAGGGTCGGGCCAGAAGCCAGGCCCCGGCCAGACCCAGCGCCGCCCCGGCGGTGCCGGGCGCGAAGGGCGATAGGCCCGCACCGAGGCCGATGGAGAACAGAGTGGAGACCGGAGATTCTCGAAACGCGCGCAGGACTTCCGCCGTTGACAGCGTGCTGCGGCCGAGGGATGATCTTCCCGTCCTCATCGTTTCGAAATCCCGCCCGGAGTCTATAATCGCGATCTCACAGAGACGCGCTATCGGACCGGAGCCAGAGCTCCGCCGCAAGAAAGGTGAGGAAATGTCCAGCGTGAAATCCACCGAGAAATGGCGCGCCGTCGAAACGGCGCTGACGCAGATCGAACGGCAGTTCGGGAAGGGCTCCATCATGAGGCTGGGAGACCAGCCCGCGCAGGTTCTCTCGGTGATCCCGACGGGGTCGCTCGCCGTGGACGCGGCGCTGGGGGTCGGCGGAATTCCGCGGGGCCGCGTCGTCGAGGTCTTCGGGCCCGAGGCGTCCGGAAAGACCACGCTCTCCCTCCAGATCATTTCGCAGGCCCAGAAGACCGGCGGCCTGGCCGCCTTCATCGACGCCGAGCACGCGCTCGACGCCGACTACGCCAGGAAGCTCGGCGTGGACACCGACAACCTGCTCGTCTCGCAGCCGGACAACGGGGAGCAGGCCCTCGAGATCGCCGAGATGCTCATCCGCTCGGGCGCCATCGACGTCGTGGTCGTGGACTCGGTCGCGGCGCTCGTCCCCAAAGCCGAGATCGAGGGAGAGATGGGCGAGGCCCAGATGGGGCTGCAGGCGCGCCTGATGTCGCAGGCCCTGCGCAAACTGACCGCGATCGTCTCGAAGTCCCGCACGACGCTCCTCTTCATCAACCAGATCCGCGAGAAGATCGGCGTGATGTTCGGCAACCCGGAGACGACGACGGGAGGCCGGGCCTTGAAGTTCTACGCCTCGATCCGGATCGACATCCGCCGGATCGCGTCCCTGAAGGACGGCGAGACCGTCGTCGGATCCCGCACGAAGGTCAAGGTCGTCAAGAACAAGGTCGCCTCCCCGTTCCGGCAGGCCGAGTTCGACATCACCTACGGCGAAGGGATCTCGCGCGAGGGAGAGCTCATCGACATGGGAATCGAGGCCAAGATCGTCGAGAAGACGGGGGCCTGGCTCTCCTACGGCGACTTGAGAATCGGCCAGGGCCGCGAGAACGCCAAGCAGTTTCTGAAGGAGAACCCGCAGCTCGCGGCCGAGATCGAGACGAAGCTGCGCAAGCATCTGAACCTGGCCCCAATGGCCTCCGCGCCGCCGGCCGAGAAACCCGCGGCCGCGCCTCCCGAACCGGCGCGGGAGAAGGAGAAGGTGAGAAGGTAAGGAATCGGTGTTCGGTTTTCGGTGTTCGGTGTCGGGGTGAGCAGCCCGCGCCCACCGTTCCCGCTCACCGCGCACCGCGCACCCCGCATTCCCCCCCCGACCCGGCTGCTCACCGTCGCTCTTCTCCTCGGCCTCTGCGCCGTCGCCCGCGGGCAGGAGCGTCTCCGTCTCGCCGCCGAGAGGAGCGATGGGAGCTGCTCGCGCGATCCCAAGGTTCTCGTTCTCGCCCGCTTAGACGAGGCCCCGCCGCCCGGCATCGCGTCCTCCTCGTGTGTCTTCCTCGTGAAGCTGCCGAACCTGCAGGACTCCTCGATCGAGGAGGCGGCGGGCCGGCTCTCGGCTCTGCGGCTGGCCGGGGGCGTCCTCCTCGAGATCTCTCCGGCCTCCGACGCGACGCGCGCCGCCTACGCGGTCAAACGCCTGTCATCCGCCTTCCGCGGCGAGTCTCCGGCAGCGCCGGTCGGGCTGGACGCCGGGGGCTCGCTGGATCCGGCACTGGAGGAGGATCTGGCCGCTTACGTGGATGCGTTGGTAGACCGCGAGGAGCGTCCGCCGGCACCGGCGCAAGCGATTGCCGGCCGCTGGGTCCTGGCGACCCATGGCCGCCGAGGCGGCTCGACCGCGGCGAGCGATCTCATTCGGGCGATCGGACGGGAGCACGCCGCGGGGGTCTCCGTCGCTCTCGCCGGACTCCTCCAGAACCGCGAGACGGACCTCCGGTTCGGCGAGCCGGACTTCGCGGCGCTTGGTCGGCTCCAGGCGTACCTGAAGGAGAACGTCTCGCGCGACCCCTCGCCCCTGAAGGCGACGCAATGGATCGCCAACTCCTCCGCTCCCCTGGGATGGGAGACGAAACCCTACGAGGTCGTCCAGTTCTTCGACGCCAAAGCGTTCACGCCGATCCTCTTCCTGGGGTGGAGCGCCTCGCCCCGCATCGAGCTGGAGCTGCCTCCGAACACCTACGCGAGTGCCTCCGTTGAGAACGTCGAGAGCGGCGCCCGCCGCGACTTCGCCCTGACCGGAGCGAAGATCCTGACACTCGATCTCTCGAAGGGCGCCCTGGCCGCCGTGTTGCACCCCGCCCGGCGGGGGGGCGGCGAGACCCGATCGAGTGTTGAG